>NZ_ARWE01000001.1:1800000-2100000 GCF_000384395.1 Geopsychrobacter electrodiphilus DSM 16401 | reverse complement strand
CTACGAAAGCTGATTATCAAGAGGCGCTTGGTGAGTATCAGGCCGTTCTGAAGCATGATGACAAGAGCATCAAGGCGCTACTCGGCATGGCTGCAATTTATAACCTGCAAGGACTCCCCGCCGAATTAGCCAAAACCTATGTTCAGCTTGAAGCCACGGGTGTCGAAGAGGGTTTCGTCGCTGCAGCGAGCTATAAAATAAAACAGAAAAAATTTGCTGAGGCCATGCAGATTGTTGAGCGGGGTCTGCAACAGTATAAAACTTCCGCTACTTTACTTGAGTTGCAGGGGGATTTGTATCAGCAGCTTCACCAGGTTGATCAGGCTGAGTCGAGCTTCCTTCATCTTTCCAGGGTCACCCCGGAACGTGGGAACCAATTGCTGTTGCGGTTTTATCTGTCTTCCAGGCAACCGGACAAGGCGACAACACTCATCACGGAGCTGCTGCAGTCAGCTCCCGATCAGGACTATAGCTATCTGTTAGCTTCGGGGCTGGCTATGAGTCAGAAGCACCCGGAAGAGGCAATAAAACTTCTGCAGCAGGGCCTTGGAAAAGTGAAGAACAAACTGCGCTTGCAGATGCAGCTTGCTGGAGTTTATCAGGCCAAAGGGAGCCTGGTGCAGGCTGAGCAGACTTATCAGAGAATGCTCGAAGAATCACCACGGTTTTCTCCGGCCTATACAGCGCTCGGATTTATTAACGAGCAGCGTGGCGAGAAAGGGAAGGCCCTCGATTTATACCGCACGGCACTTAAATATGACGCCAACAATGTTTCTGCCCTGAATAACCTGGCTTATCTGCTGACCGATAATTTCGGCCAGGAAAAAGAAGCGCTTGATCTTGCGCTGCAGGCTTACCGTAATCAACCCAATGATCCACGGATTATGGATACCCTCGGTTACGTGTTGTTGAAAAACAAACGCGCCGGTGATGCCGCCAAGCTGCTTGCTCATGCCGCCGAGCTTCTGCCGGAGGTTGCAGCTATAAAATTGCATTTAGCCATGGCGCAGATCGAAATAAGTCAAAAAGAGAAAGCCAGAAAATTATTGAACGAGGTCGTCTCAAGCGGAGCGGTAGCAGAAGTGGGCCAAGCACAAGCTCTGCTTAAAAATCTGTAATTGAGGCAGTCCATGATCAGACCCAAATTTATCCTTATTCTCTGTGATCTGGCCTTGGCTTTCGGATGTCTCGCTAGCGCTTTTGACTTGCGTTTCGGGCAGTTGGATGAGTTTGGATTATTACCAAACGACGGCCTGCTGCGTTTGTTGATTTACCTGTTTGTGGTTGAACTGTCGACATATTATTTTGAAATGTATGAACCCCATCTGTTTAGACGTCGCGCATTTATTGTGGAAAGGTGCATTTACTCATCCTTGGCGTCATTTTTTTTGTTATCGGCTCTCTTTTACCTGCTGCCAGATCTGCAGTTTGGACGTGGACTTTTATCGCTTTATCTGTTGTTGACCTTGTGCGGTCAAATTTTCTTACGTTTGCTGGCCCGGCAATTTTTAAGAACAACACGTTTTGCGAATCGGGTACTGATCATTGGTGTGGGCAAATTGGCCCAGACGATCGCTGAAGTTGTGCCTAAAGATATGAACCTCTTAAGTTACGTCAGGTTTGTTAGCTGCGGCAAAGAAAAACCACTTATAGCGGCAGAACGTATTGTTGGCCACATCGATGAATTGTCTGATCTGGTTCAGGATTACCGGCCACAGCAGTTGATACTGGCTCTGGCCGAAAGACGGGGTGCATTACCCTTAAAAGAGATCATGCACTGTAAAATACGCGGCGTCGAAGTTTTTGATGCGGCAACCTACTACGAAAAACAAACCGGACGCCTGATGGTTGAAAATATTCAACCCAGCGCGTTTATTTTTTCCGATGGATTTCGAATTACGTCATTCATGCGCAGTACCAAGCGAATACTCGATCTCATTTTTGCCGGGGTTGGCCTGCTCCTGGTTTCGCCAATCATTCCGTTGCTCGCTCTGGCGATAAAGCTCGATTCGCCTGGGCCCATTTTTTATAAGCAGCTAAGGGTTGGAGAATTAGAGGTGGAATATTTTGTTTATAAATTCAGAACCATGAGGCTGGATGCCGAGAGTGAGACGGGGGCCGTTTGGGCGCAAAAACAGGATCCACGGGTGACTCGGATTGGTAAATTCATGCGCAAATGCCGTCTGGACGAGATTCCACAACTTTACAACGTTCTTAAGGGGGATATGAGTTTTATCGGCCCACGTCCCGAAAGACAGGTGTTTGTTGATCGGCTCAAAGAGACCATCCCTTTTTATTCGACACGACACTTCATAAAACCCGGCGTAACCGGTTGGGCGCAGGTTTGTTACCCCTACGGCGCCTCCGATGAAGACGCACTCGAAAAACTGCGTTACGATCTGTATTACATTAAAAACTACTCAATATTTCTCGATTTAAAGATCATCAAAGAGACGGTCAATGTGGTTCTTTCAGGTTTTGGTGGGAGATAAAAAAATGCGTTTAATGTTGCTGTTCGTACTGCTGCTCGGCTCTTTTCCCCAGATCGCTGCGGCTGATTCAGATTACTTGATCGGCAAAGGGGACGTGCTTCAGATCTCTGTCTGGGGGGTTGCGGATATGAGTCGTTCGGTGGTTGTCCGACCCGATGGTAAAATCACTCTTCCTGCCATCGGGGATGTTGTTGCTGCCGGTGTGACCCCGTCCCAACTCAGCAGCCAATTATCAACTGCCATGAAAAACTTTATCAAGGAACCGATCGTGACTGTTTCGGTTGAACAGATCCGGAATAATCGGGTCTACATTACCGGAGGGAATGTCTCCCGTGTATTTGACATGGTCAAGGAGACCAGTTTGCTGAAGTTGCTGAGTGAACTGGGTGATCTCTCCGCAATCGATCTGCGGCAGGCATACCTGTCTCGCAAGGGGAAGATCCTCTTCAAAGATTTTTATGCCCTCTACTACAAAGGAGATTTCAGCCAGGATCAGCTGCTGCAGGCAGAAGATATTATCTTTTTGCCGAGTAATGTGCTGAATCAGGTTTATGTTTTAGGTGCTGTAGTAAAACCCCAAAAAATTCAATATTTTGAAGGGATGACGGTACTCGACGCCATTCTGGCTGCTGGAGGCTTTACCGAATTCGCCAAGGACAGTTCGGTATATTTGATCAATAAACAACAGCAGAAAAAGAAATTGAATCTTGAGAATGTTCGGCGGGGTAAGGATCTCACGGATAATGTGGCGCTCAACCCTGGTGACTATGTCGTCGTTGAAGAGAGCATATTTTAGGTCATATTTATGAAACAGAATCTGGAAGAAATTTATCGTTATTTACGTGCCACATATCGATATCGCTACATGTTCACCTGTGTGTCGATTCTGGTCATGACCCTTGTGACCGGTTACAGTTTTTTTGCACCTAAAAAATATCAGGTCGACAGCACTGTTTTTATTGAAAAAAATGTGATCGACAATCTGGTTAAGGGGATTGCCATTACTCCTGATCTTGATGGCCGGATCAAGGTTCTTAAATACGCCTTGCTCAGTCGTGACCTGTTGACGAAGACTCTGGAAGAGATTGACTCGTCAATTTTCACCAAGTCGGTCCAGGAACAGCAAAGCTATTTATCAAAATTGAAAGAAAGAATCGATTTGCGCGTCAAGGGAAACGATCTGTTCATCATTTCTTTGGTCGACTCTGACCCCGTTTTTGCACAAAAATTTATAAATACTCTGGTCTCCAAGTATGTTGAAGAAAATATCTCGTCGAAGCGTGACGAGACTTACGGTGCCAACCGCTTTTTGCAGGAACAGATCGAAGTTTTCAAACAAAAGCTTGAAAAAGCCGAAGATGCAATTATCGCCTTTCGTCAGAAACAGGGGATATATTTCTCCGTCGACGAACAGGCCACGCTCTCCACAATTAAAGATTATATGCTTCAGCTTGAGAATCTTGATCTGGAGATCGGTACTCTGAATGCAAAAAAGGCTCGACTTCAGCAACAGCTTAATTCATTGACGCCCACTGTTGACAGTGTCCTCAGTGGTTCCGCCGCGGGGTCAAAGTTGGCTGCCTTGCAAATGCGGTTGGAGAATCTGCGCCTGCGTTATACCGATAATTACCCTGAAATTGTGCGTCTCAAGTCCGAAATCGCGAGTTTCCATGAGCAATTAAGCCAAACAGATGGCAAAGAAAAAACACCTGAAACCTCAAAAATGACCTCACTGAATCCCCTGCACCAGGACATACAGGAGAAGCTTTTTGAAGTGGAAGCGGAAGTCTCCTCTTTATTGGCCAAGAAACATAGTCTGGAAAGTCTGGTTGCCAAGCGCCAGCAAGATCTGGCGAGTGTACCCACCAATAAGAAAGAACTGGGCCTCTTGATTCAGCAGCGCGATTCGCATCGGAAAATTTATGAGGAACTGTTGGCGCGTATGGGGAGATCTGAAGTTTCCAAGCAGATGGAAATCAGCAACAAGGCCGCGACCTTTCGCATAGTTGATCCGGCCATCCTCCCAAAGGTTCCGGTTTCTCCCAACATGTTAAAAATGTTGTTTCTGGCAATTATCGGTGGGTTGGGTTGTGGCTTCGGGGCAGTTTTTCTACGTGAAAATTTTGATACGCGTGTGCGTGATATTTCTTTTCTGGATGATCTTGGGATTGAGATATTAGCGGTCGTGCCAAATATCACTAATGCTCAAGAAATGGCTCGTAATGGCCGCAAAGATCTTCTGTTGGCCAGCTTTTTCGGGCTGTACATGTCGGGCGTTATCGGGGTCTTTGCTTATACCATTCTACTGCTTCGTTAATGAAAATCCAGAGAGAAAGTCAGTAATCGGGGTTATAGAGATGAGCCGAATTGAAGATGCATTAAAAAAGGCCGCAGCACAACGGAAAGATCCTTCACCGACATTGACGGTCGCCGAAAAACCAGGTGAACCCATAAGCGGTGAGGTCAGGAGCCGTGCTAGTAAAAAAACAAGCTCTGCTCTGCTCGATGTGGTGCCGATCACGGTCGATCATCCGCTGCTGGCGACGGTCAACGATGATAAAACGGCCTTGGTCGAAGAATTCAACAAGTTGCGCTCGGCCATTATCGCTTTGACCACCGGCACAGAATTTCTTAACACAGTAATGGTGACCAGCACCTCCAGTGAAGAGGGCAAGTCGCTAATGGCGCTGAATCTGGCGATCTCGTTGGCGAAAGAGCACGATCATACCGTTCTGTTGGTTGATACCGACCTGCGCCGTCCTTCGATACACAAGTATCTGGGGCTGACTCCGGAAAAAGGGCTGGTGCATTGCTTGCGGGATAATCTGCCGCTGGAGGAGGTTTTGATCAAAACCGGTCTGGGCAAATTAGTCGTGCTACCTGCCGGAGAAGCCATTAATGATCCGGTCAATCTGCTTGCTTCGCAGCGGATGAAGCAGGTCGTCAAAGAGCTTAAAGAGCGTTATTCCGAACGCTATGTCATCTTCGATACGCCACCGGCCATGCCGTTTGCCGATGCGGGCATTTTAGCGGGTATCGTCGACGCCATTCTGTTTGTGGTGCGTGAAGGGAAGGCCGAACTCGAAGACGTTAAAAAAACGTTGAAGGAGTTTAGCTCTGGGAATCTTCTTGGTGTCGTCTACAACGATGCACGAAGTTTCGTCAAAAAACCAAGTTGTTATTACTACTAGCCTGTGACTCAGGCATTTATTTGACGGGAGAAAAGGGAGAACTGCTGATGAAGGCTAGCCATAGACGACAAGCTTTGTTGCCTTTCCCCTTTCAACAGACAGCACTGATTGTTCTCCAGTCCAAAAAGTTCAGGCTCTGTTTTAGCTCAGCCCTGGGAATATATCGTCTGCATAAGCGAATCGAGGTCATAGTATGAAACTATTCAAGAGGGTACTGCTGTTCGTTTTTTGTCTGCCTTTACTCCCTGTTTCGGTTATGGCCGCCCAGGTCGAGTTCCACCCTTCGGTGGCCTTGGGTGAGGAGTACACGGATAACCTTTTTTTATCCGATAACAATCCGCAATCGGATGCAATCACGACCTTCACCCCGGGTGTTATTCTGAATTACAAAGCACCCTATGCGGATATTGCGCTTGATTATTCCTTGAACTATCAATTTTATAAGAAGCATAGCGAGCAAAACCTCGATCGGTTTGTCGATGTCCAACGCACCCATGGCACGGCGTTGTTTTTTGCGGGGCGTCCGTTTATTTTGCGCATGAACGGTGATATTTCCCGCGAATCGTTAGATGTGCGTAACAACAGCGCCGCAGCAAATGACCTGGTCAACAAGTCAACCGTCTACCATTTAACGGTTGCGCCAGAATATCGTTGGCAAATGGCCCCCTCATTTTCGGTAGTTTTTGGCTACCTCTACGACCGCATCCAGGTCGCCCATGCGGCAAACGATTCCGAAGGGCACACAGGGTCGGTGTCGCTCGAAAAGAAGCTCTCTACTAACACCCTGGTCAGCGCAACCTATCGTTACCTGATGCAGCAGTCTGACGTTGAGGATAATTATAAACAGCAGGATTATACACTTGGGTTGACGCAACAGGTAGGTCAGCGCCTGAGCGTCAAGGCCGAAGCGGGGGCCTCCCAGGTAAAATATGACCACGGAGGCGATGCCTCCAGCCCAAATTGGCTGGTTGGCCTGAACTACCAACTGACCCCACCCGTTAGTCTGGCGTTCGACTATGCCCAGAAGTTTCAACTCTATTCCCTCGATGGTCTTAGTAAAGACCGTGTTGCCACGGCCAGCATCATTTATTCTCGCGTTCGGCTTGAGAGCCGCGGCGAAGTCTATTGGAACGACTCCCAATATGTTCAGTCTTCACGTCAGGATAAGGCGTGGGGAGGCCGCTTTAAACTGCATATATTGCCGAGCAAAGCTGTTTTTTACGACCTGGATGTTGATTTTGAACACGCCAACTTTAAACCGGACGCCGAGCAGATTGATCGCTACGGATTCGGTGGCACTATAGGGTTTGAATATCGCCGGGTTTTGCTGAGCTCCAGTTTTCATTATCGCATCAATAATTCTGATCTTCCCGGGCGAGATTTCAGGAACGCGATCATTGCCTTTAACGCTGCCCTGCGGTTTTGAAATATGTATACCGACTTTTTTGGTTTGAGCGCCAAGCCGTTTGAATTGTTGCCCAACCCCAAATTTATCTATTTGAGCAAGGGGCACCGCAAGGCCCTCAGCTATCTACAATACGGTGTCCAGGAGCGCGCCGGGTTCACCCTGCTAACGGGTGAGGTAGGCTCGGGTAAGACCACCCTGATCCGCGACATTGTCAATAAAAACTGTGCAGACGCGACTCTGGCTATGATCTTTAATACCCGGATTGATCCCCGACAACTGATCGCCATGGTCAATGAAGAATTCGGGCTTGATGCAGAGGGGAAAGATAAGCCCCAGCTGTTACGCGAATTGAATGATTTTTTAATCGACGAAGGCAGCACGGGTCGCCAACCGATTATCATTATCGACGAGGCACAGAATCTGTCGGCAGAGGCGCTGGAAGAGGTCAGGTTGTTGTCCAACCTTGAGGCCGACAACTTTAAACTGGTGCAGATCATTCTGGTCGGCCAGCCCGAATTGAAACAGCTTATTTCGCAACCGGAACTACGTCAGTTACGTCAGCGCATCAGCCTCTGCTGCCACCTGGAGCCCCTCAGCCGCGAAGAGACCGAAGAGTATATCCTTCACCGCCTTGCCACCGTCGGTCGGCGGGACTGTGTCACCTTTATGGATGGCACCATGGATCTGATCTTTGATTTCAGCGGCGGCATTCCTCGACTGATCAATGTGATCTGTGATTTTCTCCTGCTCTCGGCCTTTGTCGAAGAGACGTTCCAGATCAGCCTCGACCTGGTGTCGGAAGCCGTCAAAGAACTCTCATTTGAAGAACCGGAATCCAGTCCAGCTGATGAGTCCCTGACGCAGGCGTCGAAGGATGAAAGACTGCTTCAGATTGAACAAAAATACGACAAGCTGCATGTCAGCCGTTCCGAGAAAGAATCAATATTGGAACGCCTGGAGAGTCAGGGGAATATTTTGAAGTACCTGATCAATCAGCAACAAAAACAGTTTAATCATTCAGAAGAACGGCTGGCCGAAATCTCCGCCCAGATAGATTATCTGCGACAGGAGATCCAGGACGAATGCAAGTCTTCCGCAACACACGAAAAACTGCTGCTCGGGAACGGGAAACCCGGCTTTTTGTAGGTGATTTTTAAAATAACAGTCTGGGTAGTTTGAACGGATGGGTGCAGTTATGTGCAAGGGGATTGAATAAACGTTTGAATTTAGATTCTTAGATTTATTCAGGAGGGCACAAAGTGGTTACTGTTACGCAAATCATCAATAAACAGGCGCGTATCGCCGTGGTTGGGCTTGGTTATGTCGGGTTGCCGCTGGCGGCTGCATTTGGGCGCAAATTCGATGTCCTTGGTTTTGATATCCACCGCGAAAAGGTCAATCAGCTGCAAGAAGGCTATGACAGTACTGGTGAGCTGAGCGCGGCTGATCTGGCTAACACCAAAATCAACTACACCACCAATCCCGCCGATCTCAACACCTCTGATTTCATTATCGTAACCGTTCCAACCCCAATTGATACCAACAATAATCCCGATCTCAGCCCCATGCAGAAGGCCTCGCGCACCATCGGCCAAAACCTGAAAAAGGGCGCGGTCATCGTTTATGAATCGACCGTCTATCCGGGCGTGACTGAGGAAATCTGTGTACCGATTTTGGAAGCGGAATCCGGGCTTATCTGCGGCGTTGATTTTAAGGTTGGATATTCGCCTGAACGGATCAATCCCGGCGACAAGGTTCACACGGTTGACAAGATCATCAAGGTGGTCTCCGGCCAGGATGCCGAAACCCTCGAGACCATCGCAAGGGTTTATGAGTTGATCGTTACCGCCGGTGTCCATCGCGCCTCAAGCATCAAGGTCGCCGAAGCCGCCAAGGTTATTGAGAACACCCAACGCGACCTGAATATCGCTCTGATCAATGAACTTTCGTTGATTTTCAACAAACTGGGGATCTCAACTCGCGACGTGCTCGCTGCTGCTGGGACTAAATGGAACTTTCTCAAGTTTACCCCCGGCCTGGTCGGCGGACATTGTATCGGCGTCGATCCCTACTACCTGACCCACAAAGCCGAACAGATCGGCTATCTGCCGCAAGTGATTTTGGCCGGGCGGCGCATCAACGATGGCATGGGCAAGTATGTCGCAGAAAATACCGTCAAGCAGATGATTAAAGCCGGTAAAGTGATCAAGGGTGCGCGGGTTTTGGTCTTGGGGCTGACCTTCAAGGAGAACGTGCCGGATATCCGCAATACCAAGGTGGTTGATATCATCAAGGAATTGAAAGATTACGAAATCGAGGTCCTGATCAACGATCCCCACGCAGATCCGGCAGAGACCGCTCACGAATATAACCTGCAACTCACCCCACTTGATCAGGTCGGCAAGGTAGACGCTGTTATTTATGCTGTCAGTCACCAGGCATTTTCCACCCTGGGTGTTGAGCAGATGGCAGAGCTCTGCTGCAATGGACATGGTTGTGGCGTGGTGGTTGATGTGAAATGCCTGCTGCAGCAGGAAGAGGTTGAGGCGGCGGGGCTGGCTTACTGGTCGTTATGATTTTACCGTTGGTTATGGCTCATTCAGTTGTTGTTCTAACAGGGGAACTCAATGGTAGATATCTCATTTATTATTTTGACTTGGAACTCATATCGCTTTCTAACTAAGTGTTTCAGCTCAATTATTGAGAAATGTCAGGATGAAAATCTGACCTTTGAAATTATTGTCGTCGATAATGGTTCGACGGATGAGTCGCAAACGGTGTTTTCCGCGTTTAAAGCTGAATATCCTGATCAATTTATGGTCGAATATCTGGGTAGGAATACCGGAACAACTTATTCGAGAAATATCGGGATTAACAAATCAAAAGGACAGACCCTTTGTATCCTGGATTCAGACACCGAACTACATGAGGGGAACCTTGCCGATATTATTGACAGGCTCAGGGAACAGAAGGACCTTGGCTTGATCATCCCGCAGCTTTTTCTGCAGGATAAAACCATACAAAATTCCGTAAAAAAATTTCCGACCTTTTGGCACAAACTTTTAAAAATTCCACAAGTTGCCCTAGGGCTAAAATCTCCCAATAAAGATTTCTATTCTGATTTTCCATTTGAACAAGAAAAACTCGTCGATACGGCAATTTCTGCCTGTTGGTTTTTCCGCCGCGAGCTCGTTGATTCCGTCGGATATTTAGACGAAAAGATCTTTTATTCGCCCGAAGATCTGGATTTTTGTGTTCGTGTTCGCAAAGCGGGTTTAAAAATTCTCTATTGGCCGGCAATGCGGGTTTTTCACGACACCCAGCACATTTCCCACAAGAAGCCATTCTCCAAGGTCTCCCGCAGTCACTTTGTTGGTCTTATTTACTATTTCAGAAAGCATGGTGGTTGGTTTAGCAACAGCCACCTGTATTCATAACAAGGTAACTTGAGTGTTCAATAAAATTAAAAACACCCTCAATTGGCTGCCATACTATTTGCATCGTGACCTCAAAATGAAACTGCTGAGTTCGTACGTTAAACCCAAACACGTTTATTTTTGTATCTGCGATCATTTTGAACCCTATTGGGGTAAGGCTGATAAGCGGACGGCACAGATACGCATAAATACCTGGACTAATGAATGGCCGAAGATCGCTGAGAAATATCGTGATTCAGATGGTGAGATGCTGAAATACAGTTTTTTCTACCCGGAAGAGGAATATCAAAAAGATGACCTGTCTGCCCTGTCTGAGATGTGTCATGCCGGGTATGGAGAGGTCGAAATCCACCTACATCACGACAATGATACTTCCGAGAATCTGCGTCGGACCTTGCTGGATTATAAAAAGCGTCTGCATGAAGAGCATGGGTTGCTTTCCATCGATAAGCGCACCGGTGAAATTGTCTATGGTTTCATTCATGGCAATTGGGCACTGTGCAATTCACGACCCGATGGGCGTTGGTGTGGGGTGAATGAGGAGATCCGCATACTTCAGGAAACAGGTTGTTATGCCGACTTCACCATGCCCTCGGCGCCTAGTGATACTCAGACGCGTAAGGTGAATAGTATCTATTATGCGGTGGACAAGCCCGGTCAATCAAAGTCGCATGATTGGGGGCGGGATGCTCAAGTTGGGGTTGCGCAGAAAGGGCTTTTAATTGTCCAGGGGCCGTTGGGTTTGGCTTTGCGAAATCGTAAGTGGGGTATTATTCCCCGTATTGAGAACGGTGGTTTGATCGCGAATAACCCTGTGACTCAACATAGAGTGAAGGATTGGTTTTCTCAAGCAGTGCATGTATCTGGTGCCGGTGAACATGTTTTTGTGAAAATTTATGCACATGGGACACAGGAAAGAAATTTGCATTATTTTTTTAATGCCGGAGGAGGGGAGGAACTGTTGTATTCGGTTATTACATGTACTGAGAAGCTAGGCGCTGTCCTTCATTTTGTCAGTGCTAGGGAAGTCGCCAATGTGATTTGCTCAATTGAAAATGAAAAAATCAGAAATTTGCAAGAATCGACCGATCAAATCTATTTAAAGGCTACTTAGGTATGTTGTATTTTTTGACTTGTTTCTATATCGGTTTATATTATGTACGGCCATTTGATTGGCTACCAGGTCTACGGGGTTTACCTATATTCTCCGTACTCGGTGTTGTATGTATTCTTGCATTGTTTATTTGTGGCGTCGGTGGAAAAAACAAAGCGTTTAAGTACAAAACAGATTTAATGGTTCTTGGTTTTGTCCTAGCTATAGTTTTCTCCCATTTAAGGCATGGTTATTTAGGTGGTGCTTATGACTCTCTTATGTTTTTTTTCCCAAGTTTAGTAGCCTACTTTCTTATTGTCTATGCACTTGATTCCCCAAAAAAAATAAAATTCTTTGTTTTTTTTCTAATTTGTTTGTCTTCATTTCTTGCCATTGAAGCATATTTACAAATCACAACAGGGTATTCTCATGGTGGAATGGAGCCTATGTCACAGTGGTTTTATGGTGATGAGGGACTACGGTATGTAATATATCGGGCACGCTGGTTTGGTACATTTAATGATCCAAATGATTTAGGTCTGGCATTAGTTATCTCTGTTCCTTTTCTTGTTAATATGTTGATAGAAAAAAAATTAATTGTACCGTTAATATGTTTACCAATTATATTATATGGTATCTATTTGACGGACTCTAGAGGTTCTATTCTGGCTCTCATTGTATCAGTCTTTGTATATTTTGTACTTAGAACAAGATCGGTTTATGGTGTAATTTTCGGCTTATTGTTAGCTGTTCTTATTGTAACCTTCGGTCCAAGTCGAATGGCTCAATTGTCATCCTCCGAAGGATCCGCTCATGGACGTCTTGAAGCTTGGTATGCAGGTTATCAAATGTTTAAATCTTTTCCTCTTTTTGGAGTTGGAAGGGGAGCGTTTACTGAATACTATAATTTAACTGCCCACAATTCTTTCGTTTTAGTAATGGCTGAGTTGGGTTTGTTTGGTTTGTATTTTTTTCTCGGACTTTTTTACCATCCTATTAAATGGGTAAAGAATACTCTCTTTACCAATGCTTTAGATCTGGACCCCGATTTGGGGGGGGTGGTCTGCGCAATTTATGGTTCTCTATTCGGTATGTTAATCGCAATGTTTTTTTTGAGTCGTTCATATATTTTGTTGCCTTTCGCACTTATTGCTACAATAGTTTCCATATCAAGCAACGCTACCTCAGGTAATGAATGTTGTCTAGTTGGTAATGAAATTTTCAACAAAAATATATTTATACTAGTAGTCCTTCAAATCGTATTAGTTAATATTTTTATAAAAATTTTTATTTGAAGGATTACAATGTTAAAAAATATAATTGCTAACTGGTCAAATATTTTTTTTTCGGCGTTTGGTGTTTTTTTTCTGTACCCTTTTTTTGTAAAAACATTAGGTGAAGACCAATATGGGGTTTGGTTGCTTATTTCTTCCACAACAGGATATTTTTCATTATTGCAGGCTGGTGTTCCTTTAGCGAATGTTCGTTATATATCTCGTTATTATGCCAGTCGAAATTTCGATAGATTAAGCGGTGTTATTTGTACAAACTTACTTTTCTTCTCAGCTTTAAGTGTTTTTGTTCTTCTGTTTGGCACGACTTTTTCTTATTTCATAGATAATCTCTTTGATATTCCTGTTCAGTATGTACGTTTGGCAAAATTAGCAACCGTAGTTGTTACTCTAGAAATCGCGTGTCGGTTTGTATTTGAGGTCTTTGAAGGGATTTTGCACGCCCGACAAAGATTCGTACTTATCAATGTCGTTAAGAATCTTATTGTTGTCATTCGTGTTGTCGTGACAATATTGTTTGTTACCTCAGATTTTGGTTTGGTTCAAATTGCATTTATTCTATTGTTTCTTACTGTAGCCCAATCTTTAGTATTTCTTATTTACACAAAGAAAAACTATGAATTTGTAAAGTTTGACATAAAGTTTATTGATAAAGGGATTTTTAAAGAGATTCTAAATTACAGCATTTTTGTACTACTTTTTCAATTTTCAAGTCGTTTAAGCTTTCAAACAGATGCTCTTGTTTTGGGTAGTGTTGTTTCTGTCGCTTCCGTCGTTTGGTTTAATATTGCTAATAATTTGCTAATCTATTTTATGCAATTTATGATTGGAATTTCCCGGACGTTAATGCCGAAAATTAGCGAATCTGAATCCGTTGGCGATAGTAGGCTTATCGGCGACACTTATTATAACTACAGCCGATTGGTGGCATTCTTCGTTGTGCCCGTTTGTTTGTCTTTTTGGTTGTACGGTGGCGATTTTATCGCTATTTGGATGGGGGAGAAATATCGCTATGTCTCTGGCCAGGTCTTGTCTATCCTGACGAGTGGGTATTTATTTTTCTTAGTACAAAGAGGAATCGCTTTTCCGATTCTGATGGGAACATCAAGGATGAAATTTGTTACTTTGTTGATGTTTTTTTGTGCACTTTTAAATTTAATTTTAAGTATTTGGTGGGGGAAAATATTTGGTATCAATGGTGTTGCATGGGGGACCACAATCCCAAATATTATTGTCACTATAGGTATTATTATTTATATGACAAAATCATTTTCAATAAATATTTATAAATATATTTATTTTTCTATGCTTGTTCCAGTCTTTTCGTCTATTAGTTATCTAGTTATATATTTATCAATAAATAAATACATTAATATTATTGGATTTGGCTCACTTTCTTTTTGTGTGACTTGTTGTTGCATTGGTCATGCGTTGTTTACTTATTATTTTTTATTTAATAGTTCAGAAAAAATGAAAATATGCAGTTTGATTTCAAGTAAGGGTTTAAAATGACATATCTGTTTAAAGTTATTATGAATTACTTTCTAAATAAACAAATATCACAACGAGTTACATTGTTTAACTTAAATGCCAATATCGGAGAAAACTTTAAGCTAGAGGGAGACGTTAGGATTAAAAATGAATCTGGCAACCCTGACCAAATCGTTATTGGGGATAACTGTAAAATAAGTGCGAGTAGGATTACATGTAAATCTGGCGGTTTCATTGAGATTGGCAATTATTCCGTTCTCCAGGATGGTTCCTCTCTTCTCTGTCTTGAGAATATCCGCATTGGTAGCTTTACCGGCATTGCTGCTGGCACGACTATTATAGACAATAACACTCATGCTATTGGTATTGAGAAGTGGGTCCGGCACAGGATCAGGGTGGCACCTGGTGGGGAGGGATATTCTGGCTTGGGTAACGGTTGGGAAGAATCTGAATCCGCTCCTATCGTAATTGGCGATGGAGTTTGGGTTGGTACCGATTGTACAATTTTAAAGGGGGTAACCGTTGGCGATGGGGCAATTATTGCCAGGAATTCTGTAGTGACTAAAGATGTTGCTCCTTTTACTGTTGTTGCAGGAAATCCGGCCAAAAAGGTGAAAGATTTACCTGTGCCGGAAATGTCTGTTTTGGAATTAGGTGAAAAGATTTTGAGCGAGAAAACTTATTGATGTGGGTACTTTCTTTTGCTGCTGTTAACGTGGAATTACCTAGGTGTGTATGAGTAATATTAACGTGTTGCACATTGTTAATAGCTTGAATGTAGGCGGGCTTGAGAAGATTGTCATTGATCTAATCGGAAGCTTCTCTTGTAAGTATAATTCTGCAATTCTTTGCCTGGAAGGTAAGGGGATACTTGGTAGTGACCTTGATAAAATTAAAATTTTGACTTTAAATCGTAAACAAGGACTCTCCTTGGGTGTTGTCTTTGCGATGGTTAAACTTCTCAGGCAGAATAAGATTGATCTTATTCATACCCATAATGCTGCGCCCCATTTTTACGGGGCTATCGCAGGATTTCTTTTACATATTCCGGTTGTTCATACTAAACACGGTCGAAATGATCCCTCCGCACGAAAAAAAGTTTTGTTGAATTGGTTTTCCTCCCTGTTGACAAATAAAATCATTGCAGTTTCTGAGGACGCCAAGAGAGTTTGTCTTGAATTTGAGCATGTGGGTCAATCAAAGGTACTTACAATATGGAACGGTATCAATATTGCTAAATTTCAGAAGGGGCCAGCAAGTAATAACGTGAGAGGTGAGTTTGGTATCTTGCCCGATGATTTTCTGCTAGGAATTGTTGCACGACTGTGCCCAGAAAAAAATCATGAAATGCTACTTCAAGCCTGTAGCCATCTTGCAAATAAAGGGGTTCCATTCAAATTGTTGGTTGTTGGTGATGGCCCGTTACGTAAGGATATTATGCAGCAAGCTGCTGATTTGAAACTTGAATCTAAAATTTGTTTTGCTGGGTTGCGGTCTGACATCCCTGATATATTAAATGAGCTGGATGTTTTCTGTTTGTCGTCAGTAACTGAAGGTGTTCCTCTTACGTTACTTGAAGCACTTGCTTGTAGCTTGCCATGTGTTGTAACGGATGTCGGTGGTATTGCAGAAGTCGTTGAGGATGGTGTTAGTGGCTTCATTGTTCCTTCAAACTCACCGGTTAAGTTTGCCAGTAAAGTTTTTGAATTGTTTGAAAGTGCGGAATTGCGCAAAAACTTTTCTAGCGCAGCACAAAAAAGAGTCAGCCAGTATTTTTCTATACAGGAAACAGCTCATAAGTATGAAAAGGTCTATGAATCCGTTCTTTGTCGGGATTTTTCTTAGAGCGAACGTCAATATTGACGTGTTTTGCCCTAGTTTTAGCCTGGTTTGAGAAGATTGATTGTAGGGTGTTTTTTTTGAAAAAAATATTATTCATATCAAGTCTTTATCCTAATCCATTCGACATGCGTGTGGCCCCATTTAATAAGCAGCAGCTATCTAGCTTGAGTAAGTATTATTTGATAGATGTGATTTCTCCTATACCTTGGATTTCTAAAAAGAATAACTCTAGTAGGTGTAATTGGGTTGATGAAGGTGATGTCCGCTGTTTTTTCCCAACTTTTTACTATCCGCCTAGGATTGCAAGGTGTTTCCATGGCGATTTTTATTATTATTCCATTATAGGTCTTGTTAATAGGTTAGCTCGTGAAAATAATTATGAATTAATATTTTCATCTTGGCTATACCCTGATGTTTGGGCTGCTCAGAAAGTCGCTGACAAATTGAAATTACCGTTTTTTTTTAAGGTCCATGGCACGGATGTGAATAGACTTGATCGGGGCAGTCTATTTGCGAAAAAATCATTATCTGCAGTAATACAATCTTCGGGTGTTGTTTGTGTTAGTCGAGCATTGAAAAATAGGCTTGTCGATTTTGGATGTAATGGCAGCAAAATTCATGTTTTGTATAATGGAATAAATAAGGAAATTTTCCATCCAGCAGATAAATTTCTATTAAAAGGGGAAATGCAAATAAAAAAAGGTAGCAAACTTATTCTCTATGTTGGTCGGTTAGAGAAGGAAAAAGGAATTTTTGAACTTTTAGATGCGTTTAAGGAAATGTCTAAAGATAACATTAATAATTTGAGATTGAATATTATCGGTGAGGGCTCTTGCATCGGATCGATCAATAAATATCTGACTGACAATAAACTATTAAATATAGTGGGGATGATGGGTTTTCTCCCTTTGCCCGATGTGGCAAAGTGGATGAATGTTTCAGATGTTTTGTGCTTGCCAAGCTACATGGAAGGTGTACCGAATGTGGTGTTGGAGGCGTTAGCTTGTGGTACAAGGGTCGTTACTACTAATGTCGGAGGGTTGCCAGAGATAGCTGCCCAAGACAATCGAGTTATACTTGTTAAACCGAGAGATTCTGAAGGGCTTCGGAGTGGCCTTATTGACGCTTTAGGTGTCTCAACTAACGATATAAAGGCTATTAATTTAGGTACTTGGGATCAAAATGCGTCTCAGTTGGCTAATTTGTTCGGTTATGAAGGTGAGGGGTGATTGTGTTAATATTTGATGACATTAAATTTAAGGCAGAATGGCTTTATGGCAGAATAAGTTTCATAACAATTTTACGGGCTATTTGTAGTGATGCAACAATGTCAATGGTTTTTTATCGTATAATGGCATTTTGTGCAAAACGAAAATGGACTATGCTATTTGCATTAATTTTTCATAAGTTAAATGCCATCATTTGTGGGTGTGTCATTGGTATTAATGCTCGTTTTGGTAGGAAATTACTTATTTTACATAGTGTTGGCGTGGTTGTTAATTCCTCTGTTGTGGCTGGAGATGAAGTTGTCCTTGAAAGCGGTGTTGTCATTGGTGCAGAAAAGGGATTATCGCCCGTTATTGGCTCGCGGGTGTTTATAGGTTCGGGTGCTAAAATAGTGGGTGGCTTGACAGTTGGAAGTGATGTGTTGATTGGCGCTAATGCCGTTGTGGTAAAGGATATCCCTTGTGATTCTGTCGCCGTAGGTGTTCCTGCGAAAGTCATTAATAAGGGTAAGGTGCCTACCGAATGAAAAATGTTCTGATTGTTTCATATACGTTTCCTCCTGTCGGTGGCGCTGGGGTGCAGAGAGTGAGCAAGTTTGTGAAGTATTTGCCGTGTTTTGGCTGGCGGCCGACTGTTTTAACCACAAAAAACCCTTCAGTTCCGTTGGTTGATGATGCCCTTCTCGATGAAATATCCAAAGATATAGCGGTCATTCGTACTAAAACATTAGAACCATCATACAAAGTTAAGAACTTTGTCTCCTCCGGTGAAGGGGGGAGGCTTTCATTCTTTAAAACAATAATTAAATATTTAGTAAAAATATTGCTTATACCTGATGTTCAGACTCTTTGGTGGTTTTATACCTCTATAGAAATAAGAAATTTGCTTCGCAGTCGTAAGTATGATGTAGTTTTTGTTACTGGTCCTCCTTTCTCTGCTTTGTTGTTCACCGTTTTTTGGTGTAGATTTTATAAAAAACCCGTAATTGCTGATTTTAGAGATGAGTGGACCTTTTCACGTTTGAACTGGGAAAAGACAGTGAAGGGTAAGTTTAGCTTCTTGATAGACTCTATTTTTGAGAAATATGTAGTTAAAAACTGTGATAATTTCATTTCAGTTACAAGGAAGTGTGTAGAGAATATTAAATATCGTAATGGCATTTATGATTTGTGTAAAGGTCTGGTTATTTTTAATGGTTATGATCAGGAGGACTTTAAGCAAGATCATAACGACGAGGTATTGAATGAGCAAGACATATCAGTTGTTTATATGGGGACTGTTTGGAAAGCCACAAGTCTTAAGAACTTATTATATTCTTTTGGTTCGGCCATAAATTTGAATACTGAACTTTCTGAAAGGGTGAACGTTTCCATTGTCGGTAGGGTTGTTGACGAGGAAGCCATTTGTTTTGAAAATACATCTGAACATATACGGACTTTTGGCTACTTATCACATTCGGATGCACTTCTTAAGGCCATGTCAGCAGATGTTTTGGTCCTGACTATTTCTGATTTACCAAATGCTGATGCCCTTTTGCCCGGGAAAACATTCGAATATATGGCTACAGGAAAACATATATTGGCATTGATTCCTGACGGCGAGGCCAAAAAGGCATTGCTGGAAAATTATAGCAATTGCACAATTATCTCCCCTGGTGATACTGCGGCCATTGAGAATTTTTTTATAAGTCTTCCTGCTATGGTTGAATCTTATCGAATTATTGACGAGGGTCGGGGGGCTGATTTTTCTAGAAAGGCTCTCACTGGTAAATTAGCGGATATCTTTGATGGTGTAGCCAGTCACCTAAAATAGCGCAGTATTTTTATCAGTTTAATTTAGGGTATCACGTTGTTTGAAAAAACTCAGTGCTACCTACTTATGCCATGTAGTGGTTCAATAAAACCGGACACCAATTAAGGTGGTATATTCGCCACCCAACGAGAGGTGTTCAATGAACCAAAGAAACAGACGATCATTCACTAAAGAGTTCAAGCACGAAGCAGCCAGCCTAGTTGTTGACCAGGGCTATACGATGGCTGAGGCCTGCCGTGCTATGGGGGTTGGAACTACTGCATTACGACGTTGGGTTCAGCAGCTTCAAGGCGAACATCACGGGGTAACGCCAAAAGCGCCAGCTTTGACACCAGAGCAGAGGCGTATTCAAGAGCTAGAGAAACAAGTGCAACGGCTTGAAAGAGAGAAGTCGATTCTAAAAAAGGCTACCGCTCTCTTGATATCGGACGAGATACAGCATTTGCACTGATCGACCAATTAAGGGGGCGTGAAGATGTGTATCGGCTGTGTTCTGTGTTTGATATCTCCCGATCGAGTTATTACGACTATCGCAACCGCAAGAAACGGATAGACGCTGCGCGCATACGGCTACGAATCAAGGCTACCGAGATCTTCAACCAGAGTCGTCAATCGGCAGGCAGTCGCACCATCAAAATCAAAATGCGTGAGGCAGGCGAGGTTATTGGGCGGTTCAAAGTCCGCCGTCTGATGAAAGAGGCAAGTTTGGTAAGCAAGCAACCAAAGCCTCCCGCTTACAAAACGGCAAAGGTTGAGAGACCAGATATTCCGAATCATCTCAATCGTGAATTCGAGGTCACGCAACCCAACCAGCGGTGGTGTGGCGACATCACATACGTTTGGTCCCAAGGTCGGTGGGTGTATCTAGCAGTTGTCTTAGATCTTTACGCGCGTCGTGTTGTTGGGTGGAGCCTGTCTGGTCGGCCCGATGCTGAATTGGTTATTGCGGCACTGGATATGTATGGCTTATCAATTACGCGGGAATCCAAGTGGCGTGATGTTTCACTCGGATCAAGGCAGTCAATATGCCAGCAAACTGTTTCGCCAACGACTCTGGCGTTACCGCATGAAGCAAAGCATGAGCCGTCGAGGTAATTGCTGGGACAATGCACCGATGGAGCGCGTGTTCCGTAGTTTTAAAAGTGAATGGATGCCCTCTGAGGGCTACAGGTCATTCGCAGAGGCAAAAAAAGACATCAGTGATTATTTGATGGATTACTACAATTGGTACCGGCCGCATCAGAATAATGGTGGAGTCGCACCGACCCTGGCAGAAGAAAAACTTAAACTGCTGTCCGGAAATAGTTGACCACTACACCAAAGATTTAAAAAAGAATAATATTTTGTAAGTCTCTTTGTAAGTCTCTACGTTATTGTAGGTTTAAAAGTAGCTTTTAACAGAGTTTTGGCGTCCGGGAGGACATAAAATGAAAAGTTTTATTTTATTTTTATTGGTTATGCTTTTCTCTGTTCATGATGTTTGCTCTGCGACTGTGACTCTAAGTGGGACTGACTATGCTTTAACGTCACATGGAAATAGGTTTATTTCTTCGGCAGAACTGCAAGCGAAAGCAGTTGTTGGTAATACTTACTGGAACTGGATTGTTGATCGGGCGCTTCCTGCTACTCCGACTTATACCGTCAGCGGCTACACCGAAGATATGGCTCAGTACGCACTTATGTATATGATCGATCCGACAACCTACGCTGCCGAGGGCGCAGCCGCCCGGTTAATGCTGATCAATATTGGTAGCTATTATGATACCTCTTCCGGGACAGTGAACGAGGATTATGGCTCGATTCATTCGAGGGATATTGCTTACGCCTATGATTGGATGTATCCCCTTCTTTCTGCTGGAGACAAAACGACTTTCATCACATGGATGGAAGGGTCATTTAAACCCATGCTGGATAGACACGCTTACACAACATGGAACCTCAGATTAACAAAAATGATGGGCTATTTTATGCTCGGCCTTTCAACTTATGAGGATTCAACAGTAGGTCAGCAATGGGTGCAGGATGCTTGGACGGAATGGAAAGGAACGATAGAGCCAAAGTTTCTAGCCGGAGCGATTAACGGCCACAACTTCAGCGGGGCAGCATACGGATATAACCGTGTTGCCACCTATGGTTTTGCTATCTATCAAACGCTTGCCAACGCTTTAGGATTAGACGCATGGCCCGATACTGATCCGACCTTAAAATATTTCATGTTGCAACTGGCACCAAACACCAACAGTGGTGCGGCAAGCCTTGCAACCTTCTACCATGAGGGGAATGTCGGCAATCCGACCTTGAATCTTAGAACGATGACCGCCTATTTTCAGGCTCTCTATCGGGCAACTGGTACTTTAAAACAACAGGGGTATAACTTTTTAAACACTGTCATTCAACCAACTTCTGTGAGTGGTTCTCTTTATTTTCGTGATGCGTTTATGTGGCTGGACAGCCGGGAAACAGCCAGTGCCTACACAACTTTACCATTGGCGTTCTTTTCCGATGGTACAGATATTATCTTGTCTAAGTCTGATTGGACGACCACCGCAACGTGGGCCGGTTTTACTGCCGCTGATTGGATGGGCGATCATCAAGGTAAAAACGCAGGATCATTTAAAATCTACCGAGAAGAACCGTTGATAACAGAAGGGCCAGGAGCCGCACAAACTACAGGCGTAAACTCCGTTATTGATGCAAACAATGTTTTTCTTGATGATGGCTATATTCGTGATGAATCCTATGGGTCGGCTAGAAATACTGGTGGGTGGAGTTATATTAGTCCTTCTGCACAAATTGACCGACAAGAGGTAGGAACTGGTTATGCTTACGCCAGAGGTAATTTGACCTCCTTATATGTCGATGGCACGTACATGAAGAAAGTGGATAGTTATTACCGCTCTTTTCTGCATGTAGGCGACTACGTTGTCATCGCTGATAATATCACAACCACAAGCCTTGCTGGATCGGTGAGCGGGGTTGATAACGGGCATGAAGTTTTAAAGGTTGACCATATCCACTATGCAGGAGCACCGTCTATCTCCGGCAACCAGATCACCTACACCGGGGCTAGCTCCAGAGTTATCAGCGAAGTATTGCTACCAGCCACAGCAACAATAACAACCACTGCTCTGACCTATGCAACGCGAGTTAATATCAAAAACTCAACGCTTCAACAACATGACAAGTTTTTAGTTGTCAATAAGGCTGGAACGACATCAGAAAAACTCACAACCTCGCTGATTAGTGGTATAGGTGGCCAAGGGGCTTTGTTTAGTAATACTGCTGTTATGTTTACCAGCTCAACAGGTAACGCCGATATGTCAGCGCTTACCTATGTGGTAGACGCCACAAGGCACTATATTGCTGACCTGCCTGTTAATACAGCAATCACAGTAATCAGAGCAGGGACAACGATCGTTGATGCTCAAAGTTCTGGAAGTGCTGGGATAATTGAATTTACGGCGCCTAGTGGAAGAGCTATTTATAGTGTAAATACTACTCTTTTACCCCCAACGTTACGAAAATTAAATTAGAGTCGGTTAGGTCGCCTCGCTATAGCCCGGCACAAAGAGATTGAGGCTAGAAAAACAGGGGGAAAAGTATGCGGAAGAACGAAACAAAGCTGAGAACGTCAACGAATGCTCTGTAAAAACAATGGGGTAGCCATCTGAGCGATGGTAGATGATTAAGCCGTTCAACAGAGATGGATCAGTATACGCTTGCATGCCCTTTAACATAATTGAGACCTTCTATGGTATCGTTTCAACGTAAAAACGTATGACTGTTATATACAATTAACATTTATCGTAAAGATATAATGAATAATTTATTGTGATTATAGAATAATATAGGAACTTTTATGAATGATGGCATTAGCCGCAAGAATTTCGCATTGATTGGTGCTGGTGGTTACATTGCACCTAGGCATATGAGGGCCATCGCTGATACGGGTAACAACCTGATCTGTGCACTTGATAAAAATGATTCAGTCGGTGTTCTTGATAGTTTTTCGTATGACGCTAAATTTTTTACCGAATTTGAACGCTTTGATCGCTTTGCCGAAAAGCTACGCCGCCAGAATCATGAGCAGAAGATCCATTATGTCAGTATTTGTTCCCCTAATTATCTGCACGATGCTCATATTCGCTTCGCTCTGCGGATCGGTGCCGATGCTATTTGTGAAAAACCTTTGGTGCTCAACCCTTGGAACTTGGACGCACTTGCTGAACTTGAGCAGGAGAGTGGTCAGCGAATCTACAATATCCTTCAGCTCAGGGTTCATCCTGCCATTGTTGAATTAAAAAAGCGGTTTGAATCTAATAATTCCGGAATAAAACAAGAAATTGAACTGACCTACATCACTTCACGAGGTAACTGGTACTTTCATTCGTGGAAAGGAGATGTACAGAAATCGGGGGGTATCGCTACCAATATCGGGGTGCATTTCTTCGATATGCTCCTTTGGATCTTCGGCGGGTTGCAGCATGCTGAAGTTCACTGTGCCGACGAAAAGCGCATGGCAGGATTTCTGGAACTTGAGAACGCCAATATTCGCTGGTTTCTTTCTGCTGATCGCGGCGACCTGCCAGAACCGGTCAAGACATCTGGGCAGACGACGTACCGTTCTATTTTGTTGAATGAAGAAGAAATCGAGTTTTCTGCCGGTTTTACCGATCTGCATACGCTTGTCTACCGCGATATCCTCACTGGCGGTGGTTTCGGTCTCGAAGATGCGCGCGCCTCTATTAGTCTGGTGCATCAATTGCGCAATCTCAATCCGGTTAGTCCTAGCCAAGATAGATCACATTCACTGTTGCCTTTCAAAAAGACCAGCGTTGGTTAGAGACATACTATGGATTTTATTGATCTGAAGACCCAACAGGCAAAGATTCGCGAACAACTCGATAGCCGTATGAATAAGGTACTGGAACACGGGCAGTACATCATGGGGCCCGAGGTGCAGGAACTCGAAACACGACTCGCGGGCTTTACTGGAGTAAAGCACTGTATCAGCGTCTCTTCTGGGACCGATGCCCTTCTGATCGCCATGCTGGCATTGGGAATCGGCACAGGAGACGAAGTGATAACTTCCCCTTTTACCTTTATTGCCACCGGCGAGATGATTGCACTACTTGGTGCCCGTCCAGTCTTTGTCGATATCGATCCGCAAACCTATAACCTTGATCCCTCATTGGTCGAAAAGGCCATTACCGCACAAACCATGGCGATTATGCCGATTAGCCTGTATGGCCAATGCGCTGATTTCGATGCTATAAACGCCATCGCTGAGCGGCATGGCATTCCGGTAATTGAAGATGGTGCCCAGAGTTTCGGCGCAACCTACAACGGACGTCGATCCTGCGCGCTCTCCACCATCGGTTGTACCAGTTTCTTTCCATCCAAGCCGCTAGGTGGTTATGGCGATGGCGGTGCCTGCTTTACCGATGATGACGAGCTGGCTAGTAAAATGCGCCAGATCCGTGTGCATGGCCAGGATCGCCGCTACAACCATCCTCTAATTGGTATTAACGGCAGGCTTGATACGCTGCAGGCTGCAATCTTGTTGGCTAAGTTAGATATATTTAGCGAAGAGGTCCAGATGCGTGGCACCATCGGCTCTCGGTACAGCAAAAAACTTTGCGACACCTGTATCACCCCGCATATTGCATCGGCCAACACTTCTGTTTTCGCCCAGTACTGCATTCAGGTGAGCGAGCGTGATCGCTTTGTGAAAAATCTTAAGGGCAAAGGGGTGCCGACCGCAGTTCATTATCCCATTCCTCTGCATTTGCAGCCTGCTTTTACTTATCTTGGTTATAAAAACGGAGACTTCTCAGTCTCGGAAAAGGTAGCTTCCCGTATTGTGAGTCTACCAATATACCCTTATTTGAGCGAGAAAGACCAAAATTTTATTGTGATGTGCGCTAAGGAAGCCCTTTCTTAAATGGAGATCGTCATGGATTATTTTGTTCACCAATCATCCTATGTTGATGATGGAGCTGAAGTTGGTAGTGGTACCAAAATCTGGCATTTCAGTCACGTCCTTTCGGGGGCAAAAATTGGCGAGAAATGCAGCTTTGGGCAGAACTGCTGTGTTTCTGGGGGCACACTTATCGGCAACAATGTCAAAGTACAGAATAATGTCTCTATTTATGAAGGGACCGAGATTGAAGACGATGTCTTTCTCGGCCCTTCCTGCGTACTAACGAACGTCACCAATCCTCGTTCACAGGTCTTACGTCAGGCGCTTTACGAAAAAACCCTGCTTCGTCGTGGAACAACCATAGGAGCTAACGCTACCGTTGTCTGTGGCACCACCATTGGGCGCTATGCCTTTATCGCTGCCGGCGCGGTGGTGACAAAGGACGTTCCCGATTATGCTCTGATGGTTGGCGTCCCTGCTAAGCAGACAGGTTGGATGAGCCGTCATGGGCATCTGCTAGGAACTCCCGATGAGCAGGGGATTCTGACCTGTCCAGAAAGCGGGTACCGCTATCAGGCAAACGAACCCGGGCTATTGCGCTGCCTCGATCTGGATGAAGATTCAGTACTGCCCGATGACCTTGCTGTTGGAGCAACTGTTTACCGTGAATTTAAAAGTAGGCGTCAACCCAAACCAACTTTTTGACGTCTAATCGTTCTAGAAAGGCTATAGAAAGGCTAAGGAATATTAGGGAAGCGTCGGTAAAAGCCGGCATGGATCAGGAGGTGAAAGACCGCTACAAAACACTCCAAATGACTCTAGGGGCCAAGTCTACAGCTGACTCTTTTCTCCGTATGTGAAAGGGTATTTTCGATAAGTCGACCCTTGTGCATAGAATTTCCTGGAGTCTGGTAATTAATCAATAGGACAGGCACTTTGTATTTGCTCTTTATTTCGTCACGGCAAATGCTGCAATTCTGGATGCCTGGATTCGATATTTTAGTGGTAATCGTATAGCCATGTGGACCCCATCCGAGAGATGAGATATTTCTTTAATGTAAAGAATAAATCTCCCATAACGAGAAAGTGGCGACTCCTCTTTATCTCTGGGTTTTTAATCCCAGCCTTTTTTATCCTGGGGTTGATTCTATTTTTTATGGCACTCGATGAGTATTTGGTTTTTGAGAAACCTCTGGCTCACGCAGATGCGATTGTTTTAATGGCAGGGAGCGCACGCGAAAGGTTACCGGCAGCAGCTCTTTTGTTTAATCAGGGACGAGCCTCACGGGTCATTCTGGCCAACGATGGAGTCTTAAGTGCCTGGTCGGAATCTTTCCAAAGAAACTTGTATAAAATTGAATGGGCAGAGCAGAAATTAATCAAAGCTGGGGTTCCTGTTCACGCGATCGTTAAATTACCCTTTACAAAAAGCGGAACCTACTTTGATGTAAAACATATCCTCGATTATGCCTTTGATAACCATCTTGGCAGCTTAATAATTGTTACCTCTGACTATCACACAAAGAGATCTTTTTTGGCTTTTACTCAGCTTGCAGATGATCGAGATATTGAGTTGGGCATCTACCCAACCTATGCGACGAAGTTATTCGGGGGGGGGGGGGGTATCAGTCGCTAAAAAGAGCAAAGTACCTTTTCATGGAATTTATAGGATTGATTTACTATCACGGTGACCATCGTTCGAGAAAGCGGTTTTGAATTACTCGATTTCAAGGGTGAAGATGCTTACTTAAAGACCTGTTTTTTATCACCTGGACCCAGTTGATTAGATGTTGATTTATCAGGGGATTAAGAACCGGGTGTGGATCATGACAGACGATTGTAAGTTTCAAAAATATGATTGTCGCTTGCTGCGATCAGTTCTACGTTTTTAGCTTGGCGGTTTCAAGTTCGAAGTGCAACAGGTTCTAGAATGCGCCCATAGTATTCGCGAAAATCGAAATCCGGCAGAAAAATTTCGGCTGGGCACTTCCAATCAAGACTTTTCCTCGGCCTGGCGTTGAGCTTCAAGGCGATCTGGTCAAGCTCCTCCTGAGAGAATGCCGAGAGATCCGTACTCTTTGGTAGATACTGGCGCAGCAGGCCATTGGTGTTTTCGTTGATGCCTCGCTGCCAGGGGCTATGGGGATCGGCAAAATAAACCTTGATCCCGGTCTTCTCCGACAGTATCTCGTGACAGGCCATCTCTTTGCCCTGGTCGTAGGTCATGCTTAAACGTCGTTGGGCATCGATCCGATTGAGAACATAGCTGAACCCCTTCTGGGCGGACTCAGCGCTGCCATTGTCGACTTTGGCCAGAGCCACGAACAGACTGGTCCTCTCCACCAGCGTCCCCACGGCCGATGCGTTGCGCGCTCCCTTGATGAGGTCGCCCTCCCAGTGGCCAGGAACCAATCGTTCGTCCACCTCTGGGGGGCGCTCATGGATGCTGACCATATTGGGGAGACTGCCCCGGCGATCTTCACCACGGCTGCGCGGCCGACGCTTCTTGCGGGATTGCCGCAGCAAAGAAATGACCTCTTTGCGTAATTCTCCGCGCGGCATGGTGTAGATCGCCGTGTAAATGGTTTCATGGCTGATCTGAAACTGAGGCTCCTTGGGGTGCATGCGCTTCAGTGTACCAGAAACCTGCTCTGGTGAATTCCCCGTCTGCAAGAGTGAAACAACCTTCGACCAGAGGGCATTGCCGGGGATCAGTCGCTTATCCTTTCGTGGTTTGTGTGCCAGCTGTCTGGCGCGGTGCTCGGCCCGTGTGGCACGATAGCCTCCTGCTACCGGTCGCCGGCCCCGCCGACCTGACCGGGAAGACGGTGGCTTCCAATGGTTACGTTGCAACTCTCGGCTTACGGTGCTCACGGAACGGCTCAAACTCTGGGAGATGGAGCGCAAAGAATGTCCCTGCTCCAGTCCCACTTGAATAACTGCCCGCTCTGTACAATCCAAATGCTTGTAGGTATCTTCCATAGCAACACTTTAACTCCTCAAAGTGTTGCACTTCAATTTTGAGCCCGGCCTTTTAAAAACCGATAACAGATTTTGATATCTCTTGAAAATACATGTGATGTTAAGTAGTTGTAAAATAAAAATAAAATTAAAAAAAGTACTTGACTGCATTTTGAAATATGGCATAATACGAACCAATAAGTTATTGTATTCTAATTAATAATCGTTTTCCCAAAGTGGAAAAGTATCAGGCACTCATAAAAACTGTATAAGTCTCCGATAAGGGCAAAACCAGAGAAATCTGGTGACGCAAAACCACGGGTCCTCAAATAAGGACAGCCGGGTTACCGAAGAGTGTGTACGCAATTGTTTGCCCACCTTATCCTCCCGCAATCAAAAGCGCCCACCTCTTTAACTGAGGTGGGCGCTTTTTTGTTTCACCCTACCTTGATTCAAACTTATCCGGAATTTTTAGACTATCAAATTTTGAACTGCCGCTGCCTTGCGCAACAGGAGTAATACGTAGATGGCTTAGTTTTAAATACAAAAATTAGTCTCCGATAAGGGCAAAACCAGAGAAATCTGGCGACGCAAAACCACGGGTCCTGAAAGTCAGGATAGCCGGGTTGCCGAAGAGAGTGTTAGCTAACTTTTGCCCTGATTTTTCCCTGTACTCAAAAGCGCTCACCTTCGGTAACGAGGTGAGCGCTTTTTTTGCCCTGACCGTATAGCTAAAACAGTCAGTCCAAATAAATGCAGGAGAAAAAAATGGCTCACATTATCGGCAAAATATTATTTTTCACGTTTTGTTTCAGTTTAATTCTTTCAAATGTCGCCAGCGCTAAGTCGGTGACCTTGGCCTGGGATCCCAGCCCAAGTAGCGACATTACTGGATACAAGCTCTATTATCGGGCCGATTCTTCTGCCCTGCCTTTCAATGGCAGTGGTGCCAATCAGGGTAACTCGCCGATTGATGTCGGAACATCCTTAAGCACGAGCATTACCGGTTTAGCCGATACTCAAACCCACTATTTTGCGGTGGTTGCATATGATGCATCGGGCTATGAGAGTGCTTATTCCAACATAGTCACTAGTGCTGCAGTTGGCGGTACCACCAATCTGCCCCCGATTTTAGCAGCTATCGGTAACAAGATAGTCACCGAAAACTCTACCCTTAACTTTACAATCAGTGCCAGTGATCCCGACGGTAACAGCCTGACCTATAGCGTTACCGGTCTGCCAGCAGGCGCCTCTTTCAATCCAACTACGCATGCCTTCAGCTGGACACCGAATACCAGCCAGGCGGGGAGTTACAGCCTGACCTTTAGTGCCAATGACGGTAGCCTGAGTGCTTCAGAAACGATCACGATCAGTGTCGGTGATCTGAATCGCGCCCCAGTGTTGGCCTCTATTGGCAATAAAACGGTCAATGAAGGTTCAGCCTTGATCTTCATCATTAGTGGCAGTGACCCCGACGGCAACAACTTGATCTACAGCGTTACTGGTCTGCCAGGCGGCGCCTCCTTTAATGCGACGACCCATACCTTCAGCTGGACGCCGAACAGCAGCCAGGCGGCAAACTACAGCCTCACCTTCAGCGTCAGTGACGGCAGCCTGAGTGATTCAGAAACCATTACGATCAGTGTCGGTAACCTGAATCAGGCCCCGGTGTTAGCCTCCATCGGCAGCAAGACGGTCAACGAGGGTTCCCTGTTAAGCTTCACCGTCAATGCTAGCGACCCCGACGGCACCAGCTTGACCTACAGCGTTGCTGGCCTGCCGAGTGGAGCTTATTTCAATACGACAACGCATACCTTCTCCTGGACCCCAGGCAGCAGCCAGGTAGGAAGTTATAACCTGACCTTCAACGTCAGTGACGGCAGCTTGAGTGATTCTGAAGCAATCACCATAAATGTTGGTTCGGTTGTAATCGAAGGGTTGAGGCTTCCCACCGCGGAAACCGGTTTGCCTGGTGTCAGCCGTGCTGATAATGGCGATGACTCAAACAACCTTGTTGCCGGACTTCCAAAAGGTGACCTCGAATATATATTCCGGGTTGTCATGCAGGATAGTTCTGGCGGGGTATTGCCAGAGGTTGTTCTTCACCTGAACGGATACGCCTATGTAATGACCCGTGAAAGCGGCAACGTTAATGTTGGTGCGACCTACGTTTTCAAAACCTGTCTCGGCCCGGCCGCGTCTCAGCATTTCCACTTTGAAACCAGAGATGCGCAAGGCAATATTCTTTCCCGCTTACCCGTCGGGACCGAACTTGCTGGTCCTCGGGTTGAACTTTTGAATGGAAAGAATCTCGTCGGCACCCCGGGAGATATCGCGCCTGCTCAACTCAGCAGTGTCGAAGCGCTTGGGGCAACCCAGTCCTTTCGCTGGGTTCACAGTGTTACCAGTAATGGCAGTTACGCCCTGGTTGACACTAATGGCCCAGCGAGCCCAGGTGAAGGTTATGTCATCAAACGGATGACTAACAGCTTGCTGCCTGACCTTGGATCATTTGGCGAGATCACGACACTGACATATAAAATCCCGGTCAAAACCGGCTGGAATCTCATCTCTAATCCCTATGGCGGGAATGTTCCCCTCGCAGAAGTTCAATTTCAGAACACCGGAGCTGCGCCAATAACCTGGGCTGAAGCTGCCAGTAGCCAGCAGGTGATTAACGGACTTTATCGCTTCGCCGGCCTGGATTGGGGGAACAACAATATTTTCGAAAGCAGTGCTGGAGCACAAGGAGCGATCCTCATTCCCCGGGTTGGTTACTGGATCTACGTCAATTCGGTTAATGAGGCGGCGTCTCTTATCGTTCCAAAACCGCAACAATAGGGAGTAAAAAAATGCGTACTATTAAATATATAAAATGTCTCACCGTCGTATCCCTGGGTTTGGTTTTGGCCGCCTGTGGCGGTGGAGGAGGTGGCGGTGACACTGGCAGTGGCAGCGGAATCGTGGCGAACACAGGTTCCGTTACCGTTTTGAACGGGCAGGTTGCCGATGGTTATCTCACTAATGCCAGGGTTTTCCTGGATCGCAACGGTAATCGTCGCCAGGATAATGATGAACCATGGACAAACTCTGGGGCTCAAGGTCGATTCTCACTGGATATACAGCCGGGGGAAGGGGGACTTTATCCGGTCGTCGCCGAGATTATCGCAGGTGTGACGGTAGATGAAGACCAGAGCAATCAGAGTATCTCCGAGGGTTACATCCTTGAAGCCCCGGCGGGTCACTGGTCCTTTGTCTCCCCCCTGACGACCTTGGTCAAGAATGAACTCGACAAAAACCCCTCTCTTTCGTTTGCGGACGCAGAAACCCGCGTTCGTACGAAGCTTGGCCTGAGCAGCGGTGTTTCCCTGTTTGAGGACTATCTCCAGCAACAGACGAAACCTGAGATGGTAGATGTTCATCGTGCCGCTCGCATTACCGCAGCCTTGATGGGCAGCCTGCAGGCAGATGTTGAGCAGAATACCGGTCCCATTTATGCTGAGAGCCACAGGGAGGCAAGTTCATTGATGATCAGCGATCAGGTGATGAATAATGGTGCGATCATTGCGCAGAGACTTATTAATGCAGTTGATGCAGTCGCGGTCGAGGAGATCAAGTCTTCCATTATGTTGGGGATAGATAGCGCCGCGTTAAATACCACACTTCTTGATCGGTATAGCGAACGTATACTGGCCGCCAATCCAGTTTGGGATATGACCCCGCCAAGAGTCATCAGTCAGAGCCCTGTAGTCAATGGCAGTGCATCCATCGATGCGTTAATCTCCATGACTTTTGATGAAGCACTTGACCCTGCATCAGTATCGGTGCAGACACTTAAGCTCAGCGGCCCAACGGGTTTGGTACCCGGAACAGTCTCTTATGATCCTGTCCTGAAACAGGTTAAATTCTCATCCGAGGTGTACTTGATGGCGTTCTCATCCTACCGGGTTGATCTTACGGCTGTTTCCGACATTTATGGGAACACTGTTACTAACCCCATTAGCTGGAGTTTCACAACGATCTTCGATCAGTTGCCGCCAGATCTCCCAAATTTTTAGGGCTATTGTATCTCCTTTCATCGCTGGGTCGGCCTGCGCCTCGGGATGCTTTTCTATCGGTACGGTGGAAGGGTGGCCAGCCGCCGATCGATACTCTTGACGACCTCCGTGTGGCGGAGGATTTTAACGTTGCCAAATTGTCTGATGCACTTTTGCCGGGAGTCTTTCTGACTATCCATGCGCCGGCGGTAAATTCTGCTATTCTTCAGCATCAAGTTCTTCGTCTAAACTCAGTAATCCAGACATTCTTCAGGAGGATCTTACGTGGGTGGGTGGGGGTATCCAATTTTTAACGCAGACTTGTATCCGCGATTACAGCAGATATGAAAATTATCCTCATCCTACTGATGACGCTTAGCCTCCTCTGTGGCATCTTTCTTCCCGCCTGGGCATTGTCGCCCGCTGAAGTTCTGGTGATCGCTAACCGGCGTATGCCGGGGAGCCTCGAGCTGGCTCATTATTATATGGAAAAGCGTAGCATCCCCACGGAAAACTTGCTGACGCTCACCATCGAAGCCAACGAATCCTGCTCGCGCAAGGTCTACAACCAACAGGTTGCACAACCGGTTCGTGATTTTATACAGGCACGAAAATCTTCAAGCTCTATCCGTGCATTTGTCACCCTCTACGGTGTACCGTTAAAAGTCGCGCCCCCGGCACTGACAGAAAAGGAGCTGGCAGCGTTGCGTCGGTTGCAACGGCAGCGCGACACCTTAATGCAATCTATCCAATCTGCTGATGAACATCGCTCTGGCGTTGCGGTTGATCGGATGCAGTTAGAGTTACTGGATAGAAAAATCAGTCGCTCCCGTAAGTCAGATTCTGGCGCCGCGCTCGATTCTGAGTTGACGCTGGTACTGAAGGACGATTATGCGCTCGACGCCTGGCAGCCGAATCCGTTTTTTGTCGGTTACCAGCATCTGAAATTGGAGAACACTCCAGCTGAAGTTTTGCTGGGAAGTCGCATTGATGCTCCTTCACTGGCAATCGCCAGGCGCATGATTGATGATAGCCTGTTCGCCGAACGTGATGGGCTGCGGGGGACCGCTTATTTTGACGCCAAGGGCCCAGCGAATCGAACGCCGAATTTGCGCAGCTATGATCTTTATGATCAGTCTATTCATCTGGCAGCTGAACAATTGAAGTCGCTCAACCTGATGCCGGTGGTGATAAATGCTGAGCCGGGCCTGTTTCAAGCTGGTGAGGCACCCGATGCAGCCCTCTATTGTGGTTGGTACAGTTTGGCAAAGTACGTCGATGCTTTTGATTGGCGGCGTGGGGCCATCGGCTATCATATTGCCAGCGGTGAATGTGCGACCCTGCGCGCAGGGCCAGGGCAGGGGTGGTGCAAACGGATGTTGGAGGACGGCGTCACCGCCACTCTCGGCCCGGTTGCTGAGCCTTATATTCAGGCCTTTCCCGAACCGGAGCTTTTTTTCAGGCTGCTGACTGTTGATGCCGAGACCCTGGTTGAAGCTTATTTTCACAGCCAGCGATATCTTTCGTGGCAGATGGTTCTGCTCGGGGATCCCCTTTATCGTCCGCGCTGGCTTAAACAAAAGATCAGGTGAGTGGAGTATTGAACTTATTTTTTTAAAACCCTTGCGTTGTGCTGCCTGGCTATTCGATTAATCGCTTGCAGATCATGGGTTTACCACCTATTCTTTAAGTCTCTTCCAGTGCAGGGGCACTCTGCTCCTGAATTCACGCAGATTGAACAGCCGTTTTTATTGAGGGGAAACTGTAATTGTTATGATTTCGCCATTATCAAAACAGCAAATGAGTCTATTTCTCATTCTTATCTTTTGCATTGCGGGGATTTATTCTGGTATCTTTGAGAAGCTTTTTTTTGATTGGTTGAATGATCCCAATTATTCCCACGGTTTGTTGGTCCCGTTTATTTCCGGTTACTTTGTCTGGCAACAACGGCATAAGCTGGAGCAGCTGCCGCCGAAACCGGCCAACAGTGGACTGTTCCTGATTCTGTTCTCATTGCTGGTTCTCTTTGCCGGGCTGGCGGCGCAGGAATTTTTTACCAAGCGCGCGTCGTTCGTGTTGCTGCTGGCAGGAATTGTCCTGTTTCTGTTCGGCTGGCAGTGGTTAAAACAATTGACCCTGCCGCTCGGCTTTCTCTTCTTCATGATTCCGCTCCCCTATATTGTTTACGACGCCATGGCGTTTCCCCTGAAGTTATTTGTCGCCAAATTTTCGGTCATTGCCTTAAAATTAATGGGGGTTGTGGTGGTGCGCGAAGGGAACATTATCATGTTCCCGCAGACCGTTCTTGAAGTGGCTGACGCCTGCAGCGGGTTGAGATCTTTGATGTCGCTGCTGGCTCTGGGAGTGGCTCTAGCTATAGTTTCACAACCTAAAATTTCACGCCGGATCCTTCTGGTTCTCCTGACTATTCCCATTGCGATTTCGACCAATATGATTCGGGTCATAGTGACGGGGTTGCTCGCCCAGCATTTTGGTGCTGCCGCAGCCGAGGGCTTTTTTCACGAATTTGCCGGGATGGCCGTGTTTGTTCTGGCGATGGTGTTATTGTTTGCCGCCAGTGGCTTGATAAGAAAGGTCTGGTCATGAATGCCATCAAAGCCTGGCGTTTTTATCTGCTGTTTGTGATTCTTGGCCTGGCTTTTGTCTATGTGCAGACTCGCACTGAAGTGGCGGTGCCGACGGGGAAACCGTTTAATCTTTTCCCGCTGCGAGTCGCAAACTGGGTCATGACCGGGGAATCGCACTTTTCTGGGCAGGTACTTGAGGTCTTAAGGCCGTCTGACTATCTGTCCCGCAACTACCAAAACTCACGTGGTGAGCAACTCGGCTTTTATCTCGGGTTCCATGACGGGGGGCCCGATAGTGGACCGATCCATTCGCCCAAGCAGTGTCTGCCGGGCAGTGGCTGGAATCGTCTGCATGATGAGGTCCGTTCTGTTCTGATTAACGGGCATAAAGTCCCTTATGTCAGCGCGGTCTATCAGAAAGATCAACAGAAACAGTTGTTTTTGTACTGGTTTCAGGAGGGCGATGAGGTGCTGACCAATGAATATGCGCTGAAGTTTGTGATGATCAAAAATTCTATCCTGAGGAACCGGCGGGATTCAGCATTTATCCGTTTGTCTCTGATGATTCATCAGGATGAAGCAAAGGCTCTGGCGACGGGTGAAGAGTTTATGCGTGATTTTGTACCAATTATAAACACATTTTTGCCAATTTGATCTGTGATGCTTATTTCTTCTCTCACGGTCATTTCCCTAATAGCGACCTTCTTATTTGGTCTTTTTCTGGCCCTGAAATTTCGTATCGCTGAACTTCTCCCCCCGCTGGTACTGCTCGCTCTGTACGCTACACTCCAGGCATTGGAATCGAATATTCTTCTTCACCCTGAGAACCTGGGTTTAAAGATCTTTGTTGTTCGGCTTGAAGGTTGTCTCCCTCTGGCCGCATTTTTTTATTCGGGTAATTTCTGTCGTCCGTCAGGGTTGAAAAATTTATCTCGGGCTTCTCGCTGGCTGTTACCGCTCGCTCTTTTATTTGCATTCTGGAGCTTCTGGCTGAATCCCGCAGGGCTTTTCTTTTCTCCCGATTTTGGTGAGGAGAAGCTTCTATTTTTGACCAGTACCGGTTTCTGGTTTTACCTCATCTTATCCTGCCTGTTGATTCTACCGATGGTGCAGTTGGAACGTACCCTCTCGGCTTTAAACCAGCATGAGCGCTGGCGCGTCAAATTCGAAATTATTGCCATCTGTGTTTTGTTAGGTACCCTGGTCGTCTATTTCAGCCAGACCCTGTTGTATCGCTCGTTGGACATGAGGCTGCAGGACGCGCGGGCCTTTGCTCTGTTGTTAACAATCTGTCTGTTGTTCTACTCACGAGTCTATCGCAGTCGTGGTGAGGTAATTTGTATATCGCGAAACGCAGCATATCGTTCAATGATATTGTTGGCGCTTGGTGTCTATCTCCTTGGGCTAGGGATGCTTGGCGAAGGCATGGAATATATGGAACTTCGCGCACATCGCAGCCTGATGCTGGCCGTTGCGATGATTTGTACTGTGGTGGTTTCACTCCTGTCTCTTTCAGAAAGCGTGCGTCGTCGGGTCAGGGTTGTGCTGCATAAAAATTTTTTCCAGAGTAAATATGATTATCGGGACCAGTGGCTGGCTTTTACTAATAGGGTTTCTACCGCAGGCTCACTGTCCGGGTTGCAACAGGCAATTCTGGTTTTTTTCTGTGAAACCTTTGGCACTAAGGGTGGTTCCATTTATCTGCGGCACCCGGAAGAGAACTTTTTTTCAAGCGTAGCCTACTATGAGTTTCAGCGGGACTGGCGTAGCTATTTAGTATCAGATCCGATGCTGGCTGAACTTGAGGGAAGAGACTGGATTGTTAATCTGACAGAAGTTAATAGTGGGCTTGAGAGCCCGCTTCTCGAAACAATGAGCGCTGCCGGGGCATCGTTTATCATTCCACTGCGTTTTGATAATAAGTTGTCGGGATTTATCGTGCTGGCCGGACAGATTAATCAGAACGAACAACTGAGCTACGAAGATTATGATTTGATGCGCATGCTAGCACGGCAATCTATTGCGACCTTGCAGGGGATCAGTTTGGCTGAGCAGTTAACGACGGTGCGTGAACTGGCAGCTATTGGTAAGGTGTCAACGTTTGTCCTGCATGATCTAAAAAACCAGGTATCAGGACTATCGTTGATGCTGGATAACGCGCGTAACTATATTGATGACCCTGAATTCCAACAAGACATGCTCGAGACGGTTGATCAGACCGTTCAAAACATGAAGACTTTGATCTCCCGCCTTAAAAATATTAAGGAAAAGCCTCAACTGATTACTACCCCGGTGGATGTGCAAAAAATCATTACTGATGCCGTTGTCACAAGTGGTTGTAAAGTTCAAATTGACGGCACGCCGACCTTGATTGATGCGGATGACGAAGAAATTTATAAAGTGATTTTAAATCTTCTCGTCAATGCCCGCGAGGCTTCTGCGAATCTGGCCGAGGTTAAAATCGAATATGGAAGAGAGAATTCCTGGGGGTTTGTGAGGGTCACGGACAAAGGGTGCGGGATGAACGCTGATTTTATTAAAAATCGGCTGTTCAAACCTTTTGCAACAACCAAGAAGAATGGCTTAGGTATCGGTTTATATCAATGTCGCCAGATTGTGGAAGCGCATGGTGGGCGGATAGAAGTATTGAGTCAACCCGATGAAGGGAGCAGTTTTACGCTACACTTGCCTCTGGCGCCAGATCTGCGTGGAGATGACCGGCGACAAAATGTGGATGTGACACTCAGGAGTGGGATGTGAAAAATTTACTGATTGTTGATGACAGTTCGGAAATTCGCAAGCAACTTAAATGGGGGTTGGGCAAGGATTATCGAATCCTTCTGGCGGAGTCGGTCGACGAAGCCCTTAAACTGTTTGATGAGCACAGCCCGCAGGTTGTTACCCTGGACCTGGGATTACCCCCGGAGGTCGATAACGCTACCGAAGGGTTGCGCTGTTTGCAGGCTATTTTACAAAAGCAACCCAGTTGCAAAGTGATTATCCTTTCTGGGAACGAAGACCACGCTAACGCTCTGGAGGCGATCAACCTTGGGGCTTACGATTTTTATCATAAGCCCATCGACCTCGCTGAGCTCAAGATCATCCTGGTGCGCGCTTTTCAGCTTGCTGAGCTTGAAGAAGAGAACCGTGCCCTGCAGTTGCGGGTGCGGAACAGCGGTAAGGGGCACTCGGGGATTTTCGGGAACTGCCCCCAGATGCAGAAGGTTTTCGCTACGATCAAAAAAGTTGCCTCAATCGACGTCCCGGTCCTGATCCTGGGTGAAAGCGGGACCGGAAAGGAGATGGTCGCCCAGGCAATTCATCAGGGCGGCCTGCGCAAGACAGGGAACTTTATCGCCATCAACTGTGGGGCAATTCCTGAAAGTCTCCTTGAGTCGGAATTGTTCGGCCATGAAAAGGGCTCGTTCACCGGTGCCCAGGCTATGGTCCAGGGTAAGGTGGAATATGCTGATTCCGGGACATTGTTTTTGGACGAGATTGGCGAGATGCCAGCTTTGCTTCAGGTGAAGTTGTTGCGCTTTTTACAGGAAAAGAGGATTCAGCGGGTTGGTGGACGCGAAGATATCAGCGTTGATGCCCGGATTATAGCCGCAACAAATATCGATATTATGGAGTCGATTCAACAGGGGCAGTTTCGTGAAGACCTCTATTATCGCATCGGTGTTATCAGTCTTGAATTGCCTCCCCTGCGCGAACGCGGTGAGGATATCCGGTTGCTGGCCAATGTTTTTTTGAGTCGCTTCGGTCAGGAATTTGGCAAGAAAACCCGTGGGTTCAGCCAGGCGGCACTCTCGTGGCTGCAAGATTATCACTGGCCGGGAAATGTGCGTGAGTTGGAGAATAAAATAAAACGCGCGGTGGTGATGGCGGAAACCTCGATCATTGAACCCTGGGATCTGGGATTCGTGCCTCAACCGGAACCAGGAGATGAAGATGTCGTAGAAGCTGAAATATGCCCTGCTACGGGTCAGCTAAATCTCAAAGGCCTGACCCTGAAGGATGCTCGTTCGAGGATTGAATATGACCTGCTGAGCTATGCATTAGAACAGGCTCAAGGAAACATTCAAAAAGCCGCAGAGCAATTGTCTGTCAGTCGTCCAACCCTATATGACCTTTTAAAAAAACATGGTTTGCACAACTATTCTGTGTAGCTTTTAGCGAGAAACTGATTTCTCTTTTGGCAGGGCCTGATCCATCCCCGTTGCTGGCGTGACTGGAAGCACAGGTGCTTAGGTTGTGGGCAAGGCCTGTTCTGAGCAGGTGTTAATAAAGCGTTCAATCAGAGCATTCTGCTCAGAATCAAGAGTCTCAAAACGGAAACTTCCCCTTCTCAGTGGTACTGTGCTTTTGGTTAAGCTCTGATCTGAAATTGGCTTGACCGGGAGGCCCTCAACAATCAATTCCGTTTCGTGGTAGAGGTTGACTTTATAAGCCTTGGATTGCTTTAAACGAGGCCCCAGATAACGATAAGCCAAGCCGCCTTTGCTGACGTCAACGATGTGAAAAGGAAGGCTATCGAGGCCCTGGTTGATAAGAACAAGTGCTCGTTGAACGACCTTATGGCGCGGGTATTTTCTGACTTTCGATGTGTCGTGACTCATAGTATTTATTGAACTCCTCTCTCATTTTCTAAAAAATTTCCAAGAGGGTAACCCTGTAAATATTATCAAACAAGTCATAATTGAAATGCAAGCCTCGATCCTAAAATGCCTGTGTTTAGCTATAAAAAGTGTTAACCTTTGTATAATAAATATTTTACTGTGTTTACAGGTATATAGGTCGTCTTTTTTGTCCGAGGTAAATTGCAAATTCCTATTTTTGATGACGAAAAGACCAGAGTTTTACTGTCGATAAATTTAACACTCAGGACAACAGAAGGAAAAAAAATATTGAGCCGCAATTCCGGCTTATGAATCGCAATCCTGGCCCTGACCCTGTCTCTTATGGTGAAACTCAATATCTCCGGCGGTTTGATCGTTAAAGACCTTTTTAATTTAACACCGTAGTAAAGCTGTAGGTCAGACTCGTGTATTTCAGGCCTGGGTTCGTCTGGTCATTGGCAACCACTTTCCAGTAGTAGGTTGTTGCAGGTTTCAGGTCGAGGGCAACATGATAATTGCTGGTTCCCACATCGACAACAACCGTATTTGTACTGTTGGTCCCTGAAATTGACTGACCGCCCGCAGAGCCACCGCCACCACACCCTGTCAGCGTAAATCCTAGTGCCAAGGTCATAACTCCAGTAGCAATAGCTGTTCTACGCCAATCGGTGTTGAAAAGTATGATACCGATCAGTAGTACCAGAGAACAGAACAATATCGGCTGAAGTGGGATGCTTTTCGCCCCTGTTCTTATGGAAGGGGGAAGTAATGATAACTGGGGATCAGTCCCATAGTAGAGCGTATATGTGACATTGTAGGCTGCCGGAGCAGTTTCCCAGTTGAAGGTTTCTGTCTGAGATTGTTCTGCCGCGCTACCATTTATCGGAGCAATTAATGGTGGTATCCATCCACTGGCAACAATGTTGGAATAGGTGCTTTCGTACCCCGCGGCATCGTATGCCGTGACGGCAAAGTAGTAGATCTGGTTGTCTGGCACGCTGATTGAAAAATTGGTACTGTTCTCCACATTAATAGGTGAACTTCCCTGTGTGGCCTCGTTCCCGGTTAGTGGCAAGGTCGGTGCGTTGGCCTGGTAATACAGTTTATAACCAACGACATCAGACCCTGGACTAGGGTCCCAGGCGAGGGCGATGTTCTGGGCGCATGCCGTATTTGCCAGAATAAATAGCAGACCGGCTACAATTAAGGGGATGTATTTTTGTTTCATCATATTTTAATTTCTTCTGTTTTCCTAGCGGGACAGCCCGTGTCCGGCAAGATTGAGTTTATATAACTGCACTAGTTTCCCATGTGTCAGTCCAAACGAAAAAACGCTCATCTCGTTACCGGAGATGAGCGTTCAGAGCTTGCGTAGTGTGAGTGGTTGAAGCTTGAATATCACTCTCTTCGGCAACTCGGCTACCCTGATTAGTTACTGGGCCCGTGGCTTTGCGTCACCAGATCTCTCTGGTTTTGCCCTTATCGGAGATTTATTTTTTTGGTGTGTGCCTGTGTTTCCCTTTGTTTAATTATCTTTTTATGCGATTTGATATATTCCAACCCCGGTGAATCTAATTCAATAAAAGACTTACGGTCAACTAAAAAAGAGCTCAAATATTATTGATGGGTCAGACTTCTTGCCGGGTCATCGTCAATGTACGTACGCGAGGATTGCGATGTCCCCTGGAAAAGGGCCCACCGCCTGTGGCTGGTAAGGATATAAAGAAGATGGCGTGCGACAGGACAAGGAGCAGGAAAAGATCAAAATAAAACAAACCCCGCATTTGAAAATGCGGGGTTTGTCAGTTGTCTGGGGCGGCCTGAATCAGACCGCCTTTTTAGTTGCGTCGAAGCCGTGTGGAGTTATCTCAGCTCTTTGGGCCTGAGTGGCAAGCTTTGCATTTGGTTGGGCCATTTTGTTCTTTATGGCAACCTTTACATTTTTTGTGGAACGCATCTTTTGCCTTCGGTGCTTCAGGCTTAACTCCGTGGCAACTACGACAAGCAGTCCCCGCCCCTTTGTGGTGGCAGGTGGTGCAGTCTGCAACACGTTTTTGGTGCTCTGCATGGTGGAAAGTAATTTCGCCCATGGAGGCAGGGATTTTAATTTCAGCGGGACCTTTGTCTTCGGCGACGACAACCATTGCGGCTGCAGACACCATGGCAAGAGCAACAATCAAAATCAGTAATTTTTTCATTTCAATCTCCCTTTAATTTAACAGTTAGGTAAAACGGGCTTCGAAACCGCTCAGGGGCCAGACTGCCACAAGTAAAAATGAAAGTCATCAGACATCGGGATGAATGTCGCCTGATGTCGATATCCAAACAAGTAAATACAGACACTTATAGTGCTTAATGTCTAATTGGTTTTTGACTGTTGAGTACAATATTAACTACCGTTTGTCAAGGTATCCTGTTTCTGCTAGACTCCCCGGATTGCGATGAATAGATGGTTTGCTTCTGGAGGGTTTAAATGAAGACTTTTTCCTCGCCCTCGGTTTCGATAGATGGTGAAGCGATCCGCCGGATCCGCGAAGATGGAAAACTGACCCAGTTTTATGTTGCCAAGGTGGTGGGCGTTACAACTGATACTGTTTCGCGCTGGGAAAATAATCGTTACCCTACGATGCGTCGGGATAACGCGCTTAAGCTTGCGGAGGCGCTCGAGGTTGATCTCGAGGCGATCTTGAAAACCGAAAACAGCGAACCCCTCGAATTCACCCAAGAAGAGATAGTACTTCCTAAGAAAAGTCATCTTAATCGCTACGTTGCTGGTGCGATTCTTTTGGTTGGGATCTTAATCGTTGCCGTCGTTCTGAACCACAGAATATCTGTTCCGCCGAATCTGCTGAGTGGTCATCGGCATATCCCGAATTATACCGCGCCTGGTGCCCGAGTTCCCATCCATCTTGAAATTTCATCAAAGAAAAAACTCAAAGGGTTGATTATAAGAGAAGAATTTCCTCCGGGATGGAATCTGGTTGAAGCCGATCCGCCGCCGGCAAGTGTCGATAATTTGAACGGCAATGTCCGTTGGATGATTCGCAGTCCTGCCCAAGTTATTAAGGTTGTATATATCCTTCAACCCCCTTTAAAAATTGCATTTAACAGCGAAATTCGTTTGAGTGGTGTCGTGGTTGCCAATCCCGAAGGGCAGGGTTTTTCTTATGCGATCCCTTCCAAAGGTAGTTTGAAGATTGCTCCCCTGCATTGGGCTGACACCAATGGGAATTCAGTTATTGATGATCTTGAGATACTCGATGTCAATGATATGGTCGATGCCTCAAATCAGATTCATTATGACTGGGATCTGATTGAAGAAATGTGGGACGCGGGAGGGTACAAATATGACAAGAAAAAACATGTTTTTGTCCCGGTTAAAGTAACTCCCCATGCGATTGCAAAATAATTTTATCCTGCGTGCATACTGCCAGCCAGCATGAACATGTGGATATGACGATAAAAATTATATGATCCCATCAGAGCGACCAGGGCTCCTGCTACCCTGAACATCCAAATTCTTTTTGATTGTCCCATCAGGTGAACGGCACTCCCGATAAAAAACAGGGCCGGCATGGTTCCCAAGCCGAAGGCCAGCATGATGCCTGCTGCTTTGAACATATCAGCGCTCTGGGCCGCGGTCAGGATCATTGCATAGAGAAAACCGCAGGGTAAAAAACCAAAGAGAATGCCGAGGGGCAAAGCTGAGACTGCTGCCGGCAGCTTGCGTAATTTACGTGCCGCTTTGGTCATACTGTGAATGGGACCGGCAAACTCGAAGTGTGACAGGTTGAGCCAGGAGAAGAGCCCCGCGGTGCCAAGCCCTGCAAGAATCACCAGCAGGTCGCTGCCAAGGAGCAGATAACGGGTAATTCCATGAAGAGCCTGTTTGTAGACCAGGGCTGATCCAACCCAGCCAACGGCAAGGCCGATTGAGGTGTAAGTGATTGTTCGTCCCAGATTGTAAAACAGGTGGAATACCATGCCGGCGGGGCGGCCATCTGTTGATAATCCGAGAGCGCTAACCAGCCCCCCGCACATGCCAATACAGTGACCAGAGCCAAACAGGGCTGTCATAAAGGCAAGGGTATACAGCGGATCAAAGTTCATGACAGACCTTCCTGGCCAAGTCCTGAAAATCTGTGAAATTTTGGAATAAATCATCGCCAGGATCAGGCATTTCATACCCCTGGCATTGGTCAATCATCATCATCATCGTCAAGCATGCGGTATTTGGCGGCTTCGATGTCATCAAATTCCCCCTTTTTAACGGCGTAGATAAAGAAGAGCCACACCCCGGTGCCAATACAGAAGGATAGGAACATCAACAGCAGAATAGTCTTCATCATGGCGGCAGGATCCTTTTTAAGCGCAGCGAATTGAGGAGGACTCCGATCGAACTGCAAGCCATGGCGGCAGCACCATAGACGGGTAATAATCTGCCACTCGCAGCCAGGGGGATGGCCACCAGGTTATAGCTGAAGGCCCAGAACAAATTCTGGCGAATGATTGACATGGTTTTTTGTGCAGTCTTTAGTGCCCAGGGCAGCAGCATCAGGTCCGGGCGTGTCAGCAGCAGCCCGGCCTGCTCCATGGCGATATCGCTGCTGCCGACGATTGAACAGCTGACCGTGGCTGCTGCTAGGGCCGGCGCATCGTTGATCCCGTCGCCTGTCATCAGAACTTTGTTTCCCATTTTTTTCAGGCGCTCAATCTCCCTGGTTTTTAATTCAGGAGTCAAAGGTGCCGACCATTGGTCTATGAGGAGTTTGTCCGCGAGTTCTTTGACGCAGCCTGGTCGATCTCCAGAAAGGAGCAGACTGGTATAACCACGGCTGCGCAATAAGGTCAAGGCCTCACCTGCTTCGCTTCGCTCAATGTCCCGCAGGGACAGCACCCCGAGGTAACAACCGTTCAGGGCAAAATGAACTTCACTTATGGTGAGATCTCCCTGCGTATCCGGGATTGAAATGCCATGAGATCTCAGGAAATCAGCGCTTCCTCCCAGCAGTTTTCCGCCATCTGCAATTAGACCCTTTCCCGGAATTTGCTGAACGTTCTGTAGCGATATGCTGTCGACTTGCTGGCGTTGAGCTTCATTAAGGATTCCCCGGGCTAACGGGTGGCGACTTGCCGAGACCAGTTGTGCGGCATAACGCAATAATTCATCCTGATTATTGACCGCTTTGACACCAACAACCTGCGGGTGACCTGCTGTCAGCGTTCCGGTTTTATCGAAAGCGAGGAGGTTGAGTCCGGCCGCCGCTTCCAGTACGTCCCCACCACGAAACAGGACTCCTTCTTCAGCCGCTCGCCCCGTGGCGACCATAACTGCCGTCGGGGTTGCCAGCCCCAGCGCGCAGGGACAGGCGACAACCAGAACCGTAATGGCGTGAAGCAGGGCGTTGTGATCGGCTCCCCAATAAAAATAGGTCAGGATTGCGATGGTCAGCACCAGCGGAATGAAGATCCCGGAAATACGATCAGCCAGCTTTTGAATCGGGGCATTGCGTGTTTGTGCCTCTTCGACCATGCGCCCGATCCGTGCAATAAATGAATCGGCTGCCTTGGTCACGACTTTTATCGTCAACATTCCGTTCAGGTTTTGGGTTCCGGCCCTTACCTGTTCTCCCGCCTGTTTGAATACCGGTATGGATTCACCGCTGACGGCCGCTTCGTCAACTTCAGAACTCCCGGAAATAATCAAACCGTCGATGGGAAAACGGTCTCCCGGTGAAACTTGAATCAGATCACCCGGTTCGAGCAAGCGACTTTCGATCGGCAGGCTTTGCCCATCAATCAGGCGATTGGCGATGGGGGGGGAGAGGTGCAGAAGACGATCCAGACCGGCCGAGGCCTGATGTCTGGCGCCGCTCTCGAAAAGTCGTCCGGCCAGGATCAGGGTGACGATCATCGCGGCCGAATCAAAATAGACCTCACGCCCGGTTGTCAACGCAAACAGGCTATAAAAATAAGCCGTAAGTGAGCCGATAGCGACCAGCAGATCCATATTCGGCGAATGGTTACGCAGAGAAAACCAGGCGCCACGCAGAAAAGGGTAGCCGGAATAGAATACGACCGGTGTTGTAACCAGAGCTGCCAGAGTTTGCAACAGGAGGCGAGTTTGTGGGTCGATTCCCTTGAAGTAGCCTGCGTAGAGGGCGATGGAGAAGCCCATCAATTGCATCGAGAGAAAGACGGCGGTGCCAAATCGGAGCAGCAGGCTGCGACGTTCGCTCTCCATTGAGGTGCGGAGCTCATCCTTGGAGTAGGGGCGCGGCTGGTAGCCTATTTGAGATAATTTCCAGCAGAGGTGCGAGACGTCAGTTACCCCGGAATCAAAACGCAGCAGCAGCCGATGCGTTGCGAAGTTGACCCTGGCCATTAAAACGCCAGGCAGCTGCCGCATGTATCTTTCAATCAGCCAGATGCAGCTGGCGCAGTGAATACCATCGATAATCAGACTGATTTCGGCTCCGGTGGAGCTCTCGGTAACAAAGTTTTGCAGGTATACAGGATCAAAAGGAGTAACGTTTATCTTTTTTAAAGGGTCGTGCTTAAGCTCTTTGCGCGAGTAGAAACTGTCCAGCCCGGCGCCGCGAATTATAAGCCATGCGCCACGGCAACCCTGGCAGCAAAACAAAAACGTCTGATCTGCGCTGGTTTCTGTCACCAGATCCAACGGTGAAATCGGCAGGCCACAGTGGACGCAGTATTGACGTTCAGTGGCCGGCATCTCAGATGTTTACCAGTAATTGACGACTGATACGTACGCCCTGTTGTTCAAACACTATCCGTGCCTGTAGATTGCCCTTGATTTCATCGGGAAGCTTGAGCAGGTAGAGGCCTGGTTCCGGTTCGGTAGTTTGCAGGTGCACCACTCGGTCCTCTTGGCTGAGGAACAGGGTTAATTCTCCGCTGGCATGGCTTATCGAATGACCGTCCTTGTCGGAGAGGCTGAACCTCAGGTTATTATTGTTTATTTCAGTCGTAAGTTTCCAGCCACGGCTTGCTGCGGCGCGTTCTTCGATACGGGTGTTGTTATATTTAAGCCCCTTACTGTAATAGTTGATATCGGAAATCTGGCTGCCTCTGGTCGCCGCCTGTCGTGCCGACCAGGCCGAGAAGAGTAAAAAGGAGCCGAGCAGAAGGAAAATCAACAGAACGTAAGGACTTATTCGCTTTAAGGTGACCATGTTACCTGCTTTGTCTGGGGGTGATTAAGGCGTCAGTTTCCGCCAATTTGCTTCCATCTTTGGCGATGAGTCTAAAGCTAACCCGACTCTCCTCTCCGGTGAAAGGGGTGAGCAATACAAAATCGACCTTTTGATTCTGTCCACCATCCACGATGATGCCATGGGTCGGCCCTTTCAAGACTAATTTTTGACCGTTACCTTGATCTTCGGCCGACAAATGATATTCGGCTTTAGTGGTGGTCCGATTATTGATCCAGGCGTTAAAGAAGCTGACCTGGTCCCCATCCTTAAGGCGACGACTAGCGACCTGGTGAGATAGCGCGACCTTGAGGGTTGCTTCAGGGCGAAGCTTTATTGCGCAAACGAGTAAGATGGACAGTGCCATGAACCCGGAGGCTAACAAGAGAGTCCGCGGGTTGAAAATGGCACGCGGGCCTTCACCATTGATACCGAAATAATAGCCGATCAGACCAGGTTCTTTGCGCTTGTTCATCACCCGGCGACAGGCATCCAGACAGCGTCCGCAGTTGATGCATTCAATCTGGTACCCGCGACGGATATCGATCTCCATCGGACAAGCCCGCACACAGGCGCCACATTTGATACAGCGTGGGGCTTCCGTCGCAGGGAGATGCAGCACGAGGGTGCTGGTGTCAACCAGCACGGTTTGAAAGCGACCGTAGGGGCAGAAATCGCGACAGATAATGCGACGCAGAAAGGCCAGGTCGAAATAGACGGTTGCCGTGATAACTATCAGGGTACCGAGGGCCACCGGGTGCAGCTGGCCGTGGAATAGCTGTCTGAAAAATCGCTCTGGCTCAATGAAATACCAGAGCAGATTGCTGGCGACTAACAACCCCACCATTAGGAAAAAAATGTGGAGCAGAGCTTTGCGCCAGACAGCGCCAGCCAGACGAAAGCCACTGACCTTCAGTTTCAATTTCCGCGCGGCCCATTCAGCAAGGTCACTCAAAGTGGTTTGCGGGCAGGCCCATCCGCACCAGACGCGGCCAAAAATCAGGGTGGTTAATAAGAAGAAGAGAGCCAGCGCGAGGCTGAATAAAAGCAGCAGGTAGAGTTCTTCGATTCTTAAGGTCGCACCGAACAGGTGCAGGCTTAAGGTTGTGAAGTCGACCCGCAACAGGCTAACCGAGTCGACATGCGCCCAGGGGAGCAGAAGAATCAGCAGACTTATAAGCCACTGAAAGCTGCGTCGATACGGGCCGAGAAGGCGATTATTCCCTGTTTTAGCCTGTAAATTAAAGGGGGGAGGAATGCTCCCCCCTTTAGGTGAACTCACTTGCTGGAACTTTGATTCTGATGAATTTTCATCTTTTGAGCAAATTCCTGGTGAGAACTCCAACCACTCAGCAGGAAATAAGCCATGAAGATGACCCCCCAGACGATCAAGCCGTAAAAAAGGATATTAAAGTAGATCGGCGGGGCTTGTTTGCGGTCCTCAACGATGCCGTCTGCGTGTTCGTCCGTATGTTGATCGATACTGTTCATAAGTACCATCCTTGTCAAAGAAAAGCGCTGTGGGTTGCCCCGATCAATCGTCATCCAGCATGTGATACTTGGCGGTTTCGTTCTTGTCCCGATTTTTGCGGCTGTAGGTCCGCACAACGATCACCACAAAGATAACGATGAACAGAGAGGTCACGCCAAGGTACAGAATTGAGGCCAGGTCCATAATCAATCATCCTCGTAGTGTTTGACGAAGTTGACCATCTGCCAGACTTTGTCTGAACCCATGCTGCCGAAAGAGGGCATCCCGCCAGTTTCGATACCGTTATAAATAATATTGAATAATTCCGCTTCGGTTTTTTTTGTGTGAATCAGAGATGGCCCGATTCCGCCTTCGCGATGCTCGCCATGACAGGGAGCACAGGTGTTCTCGAACATTTTTTCCCAGGGTTCTATCTGCTCGTGTGAGGCGCCGGCATAGGGATTTTTCAATTCACCGACAATGGTCGCTTGAGCGGCCTTGCGCCAGGGGATATCGCTCCCCAGTTTCTGCAGATAGGCGACAAGGGCATCCATCTCATTTTTATCAGCCAAGTCGGAAAGCTGTGCGGCCGAGTAAGGGAAGTGAAGAACCTTCATCTTGCGTTCGATCATCTGAGGATCGAGAGGGTTCGCCTTCAGCCAGCCATAATCCGGCATGTTTGAGCCGGTGATCATTGCGCGCGGTGATTCCAGGTGCTTGTAATGCCAGGAGTCGGGATATTTTCCACCCAGACGTGCTAAATCCGGACCCGTGCGTTTTGAGCCCCACAGGAAGGGGCGGTCGTACACGAACTCGCCCGATTTGGAATATTCACCATAACGCAGCACCTCACTGACCAGCGGGCGAACGGTTTGAGTATGACAATTGTTGCAGCCTTCGCGAATGTAGATGTCGCGCCCTTCCTGCTGCAGCGGGGTGTAGGGTTTGACACTGGCAATTCGGTCAGCTTCGGTATTAACCGACAGGAATGGGACGATCATTGTTACGGTGGTGCCGATCATGATGACGACAGTCGCCAGAATCAAAAACAGGATAGGTCTCTTCTCCCACATGACTTAGGCCCTCCCTGCTGCGGTGGTGGCAACGGAGACGGTCTTCTCACCGCTCTGGAAAGATTTAAACAGGTTGTAGATAAAGACCAGGAGCCCACTGAGGAAGATGAGCCCGCCAAAGGTTCGTGCCCACCAAAAGGGGTACATTTGCACCATGGTATCCATAAAGGTGTAGGTCAGGCTGCCATCTGGATTCATGGCGTTCCACATCCCGGCCTGCATCACCCCGGCGACCCAGAGTGAGATTGTCCAGACCAACTGTCCGATCAAAACCAACCAGAAGTGCAGGTTTGCCAGAGGGATACTATAGATCTCTTTGCCGTAGATACGCGGAACCATATAGTAAATGGAGGCGAAACTGATCATCGAGACCCAACCCATGGTGCCCATGTGGATATGGGCAGGCACCCAGTCGGTGTAATGGATAAACGCCGAGAAGGAACGGATCGCCTGCATTGGTCCCTGCAGGGTTTGCAGTCCGTAAAAGGTAATGCCGAGGATCAGAAATTTGACAATGTAGTTCTCGCGCATCTGGTGCCACTGTCCTTTCATCGACATGTAGCCGTTGATGACCGAGCCCCAGGAGGGGGCGATCAACATCACCGAAAAGGCCATCGCCAACGTCTGGATCCAGTCGGGCACCGGGGTCCAGAGTAGATGGTGGGCTCCGGTCCAGAGGTACATGAAGATCAGTGACCAGAAGGCGACGATCGAAAGCTTATGGCTGTAGATCGGCACCCCGGTTGTTTTTGGCAGGAAATAGTAGAACATCGCCAGCGGCGGGGCGGTCAAGGCCATTGCCACCGCATTGTGCCCGAACCACCAGTGTACATTGGCATCATTGGTCCCGGCATAGGCCGAGTAGGATTTAAACAGTGAAACCGGGACTTCGGCGGCATCAACCGTATAAAGGATCGCCACGCCGATGATTGACGCCATTATGTACCAGAGCGAGATATACATCTGCTCTTCCTGACGCTTGATAATCGTCATAATAATGTTAATGGCAAAGACCACCCAGAGGACGATGACCATCAGGTCGATCGGCCACTCCATCTCGTGATATTCCTTGGACGTCGTGTAGCCAAGGAGTAGAGTGACCGCCGAGGCGAGGATGGTGATATTAAAAAACCACAGCTGGAACCTGGCCAGTTTGTCGCTCCAGATCCTGACCTTGCACAGTCGTTGGGTGATATAAATGAACATGGCGAAGATGGTGCCGACCCCCCAGCCGTAAATACCGGCATTGGTATGAATCGGGCGTAGACGACCGAAGGTGAAATAGGGAGGGAAGTTCAGTTCAGGATTGGTCATTTGAAACGAAACCGTGACACCAACCAGGACTGCAACCAGCCCCCAGAGAACGCTCCAGTGTATAAAACTCCTGACAATGTCTGTGTTGTATTCCGGTTTCTCCATATGGCCTCCTGTTATTGTCTCCCCGAATCAGGGATAATTTATATTTGAGAGAGTCTAAGTTAAAGTGGGGCAATGTCAATTTAAGAGACAGGTAATGATTACTTGAAGGGTGATGATTCTAGGAGGCATCAACGAAACTGTCAAATAAAAAATACTCTTATCTATGCATGCGGCAAATCCGGGAATAATAAAAGATGTGTGAAACAGAGGAACAAATAAGGTACCCTCACCACATATGAGCCTTGCGAAAAAATTATTCTTATACACGGGGGCAGTGCTGCTGACCTTGTTGCTGGTAACCTTTGGTCTTTTGGAGAAGCGACAGGCTGTCCTCTGGCAACAACATCTACAGGCTCAACATCTGGCTGCGGCCAGGTTTTCAACCCCCGAGATTCTCAAGCATTTTCGGGGAGATTTCACCCAGCTATCGCCATTGCAGCAAGGGGAAATGGTTCAGCGACTCGGGTTCAGTCATGATTTAATACGTTTTTCACTCCATTCAGTCACCGGTCGTGAACTCTTCAGCTCTGCTATTTTCCCTGGATTTTCAAAGCAGGACCTGCCGACAGATTCGATCTTTGAGAGCGATAGTAGTGACCTGAGCTACAGGATACTCGCCGATCAGCAGGGGCGCCGAGTGCTCGATGTGGTAGTGCCAGCTTTCAGCCCGGCCGGATCCCGATTACTTAATGTACGTTTTTATTACTCTTTCAGGACCGTTGATCAGCGATTACAAGAAATCCATCAGGCGTTTTTGAGAATTGCGCTCGGTGCGGCCCTTGTCTCATTGTTGCTCGCGGCTTTGGTTGCCAGGCGTTTGACCCGTCCCATCCAGCAACTGACAGAGGGTGCCCGGGCTATCGCTCGTGGAGAACTTGAAATACGCCTGCCTTTGCGTGGTTCCGATGAGCTCACCGCTTTAGCCGGAGCTTTCAATGATATGGCCAGCAGTCTTGGGGCAAGCCGTGAAGAGTTGACCCATCGCAATGAGCAGTTGACCCATGCCAACGAAGAACTTCATAGAATCTATGATCGCCTGGCCAGGGCGGAACGTTTGGCTGCGGTAGGGCAGGTTGCGGCAGGCGTCTCTCATGAAATTGACAATCCCGTCGGGATTATTCTTGGCTATGCACAACTCCTGCTTGAAGATCTGGACCCTGCGGACAAACGTCGTGACGATGTCAGGGCAATTGTGGATGAATGTCTGCGCTGTAAAAGAATTACCGGCGGTCTTCTCAGCCTCTCTCGTACCGGAGCCCGGCAATGGGAACCGATCAATTTAACAGAATTGATTGAAGGGACCTGGGCGTCACTCCAGCCACAAAAACTGTTTCGCAGAATTCTCTTCAGTATGCAGCTTGACCCTCTGGTGCCCGGACTGATCGGCGACCCAGATCGGTTGCGACAGGTCCTGGTTAATCTGCTATTAAACGCGGTTCAGGCGCTTGATGAATCGGGAAAGATTCATGTCGAGTTGAAAAGGACAAAAGCCGGGGCAGAGATCAGTGTCGATGATGATGGCCCGGGCATCCCAGAGGAACAACGTGGGACCATTTTTGATCCCTTTTTCTCAACCAAAGAGAAAGGGAAGGGGACCGGCCTGGGTCTGGCGATCTGTCGTAAGTTGATCGAAGAACATGGCGGTAGTATCGAAGCCCTTGAATCTCCCCTTGGGGGAGCACGTATTCTAATCTATCTACCATGTGATATTGATGAAAATGCCTCTCAACTGTCATGAAAAAGTCTTTGACATCGGGGCATACGGTTTTTAGAATGCGGCAGAAACTTTTCCCACACCTAAAAGAGATGGATATATAACCTAAATGGAGCGAGTTTCGGCCCTGATACAGGGAGACATGCTGGCCGTTGAGGCACGATTCCGTAAGAATCTGGCGTCTGATGTACCATTGATTGGTCAGGTGGGAGAGTACCTGCTTTCCAGTGGTGGCAAGAGAATCCGTCCGATGTTGTTGCTGCTGGCAGCAAAGTTGTGTGATTACACAGGGGACTATCATATTGAGCTCGCAGGTGTAATCGAGTTCATTCACAGCGCGACATTATTGCATGATGATGTCGTCGATGGCGCCGAGCTGCGGCGCGGCAACCGCTCGGCCAATGCTGTTTGGGGGAACGAGGCCTCAGTTCTGGTTGGGGATTTCCTCTTTGCCAAGTCTTTTTCGGTTATGGTTGGCTGCAAGAGTTTGAAAATCCTGCAACTGCTCTCCGACACTACGACTCAGATGGCCGAAGGCGAGGTGCAGCAGTTATTGAATACGGCTGACCTTGAGGTCAATGAAAAGCGATATCTCGAGGTTATCCGCGATAAAACGGCTATCCTTATTGCCGCCGCCTGTCAGGTAGGCGCTGTGCTTGCGGAGGCGTCTCCCGAACGGGAAGATGCCTTGCGTGAGTTCGGCTTTGAAATTGGGATAGCTTTTCAGTTGATGGACGATGCTCTCGACTACGTTGCCGATCAAAAAGAGTTTGGCAAGACGCGTGGACATGACCTTGAAGAAGGGAAGATGACGCTGCCGCTGATCAGGACCTATGCGCTTGTTGATGAGGCCGAACGGGCTGAAATCAAGCGGGTCATTGAACTCGACGACCTGTCAGATCGCGACCTCGAGCGCGTTTGTGAATTGATCGAAGCGCATAATGGCATTGAATATACCCGCATGCGGGCTGTTGAAAGAATACAGCTTGCAAAATCACATCTTGAAATTTTCCCGCAGAGTGAGGTGCGCGACGCACTTTTTGACCTCGCAGACTATGTCGTGGCACGCAGTAAATAAGGCGGGTATCTTTAGCACCTCAAATAAAGGCCGCACCTGTTAACTGTCGGGGGCGGTTTTTTCGTTTGAAGGAGACGGATGTTCAAGATCAATCTGCATAAAAAAGTCCTCGGGGCTTTTCTGTTGTTGTCACTGATCCCCCTGATTCTGTTGCTGGTTAATTCCCAACAGAGTCTGCGCCTGGTTGAAAATTTATTGCGTCAACGAACGACTGAGGCCCTGGATGCCCAGGCTGCCCAGTCCCTCGAGCTGCGTGCTGAGATGGTCGCTCGCGAAGTCAGTGGTTTTCTGGCCCAGGTTGAAGGGGATCTTCGGGATCTCGCCCTGCTCGAACCCAGTCAGGACTCTTACCTTGAATTCGCATGGGGGCATGAACGTAACGTCTGGTACCGTCGCGGCACAAACGACACGCCGATTGAGGTCAAGGAAAAGATTCTCATTTATCATGAACTCGCATATATCGATGCGAAAGGGCAGGAGAAGATACGCGTAGTCGCTGGTCGCCCTTCGTTGCAATTGCGCAATGTCTCTGATCCGGCCAACACCACCTATAAAAGTGAAGACTATTTTAATAAGACGCAAAAACTGCGCGCCGGTGAAATATACGTCTCTCATTTAGCCGGCTGGTACGTGAGCCGCGATGAGCAACTTCAAGGCGCTGAAACCCCGCTGGAGGCGGTGCAGGGGACGCCGTATCAGGGGGTTATTCGCTTTGCAACCCCAATTTACAAAGACAACACTCTGCAGGGGATCGTCGTCCTCTCCCTCGATCATCGTCACTTGATGGAGTTTACCCAGCACATTTCGCCGACAGAAGAGCGCTATACGGTTTTCCCCTCCTACGCCAGTGGTAATTATGCCTTCATGTTTGATGATGAAGGCTGGATGATTACCCATCCCAAATATTGGGACATTCGGGGCTATGATCATAAGGGAACCCTGGTGCCGGCCTATAGCGCAGAGACAAACGCTGAAACTCTGAAAGCCGGACGTATCCCTTTTAATCTGTTCAAGGCGGGTTTTATTCATCAGAATTACCCTGAAGTCAGCGAGGCTGTGCGTCAGGGAAAGCGGGGAGTGGTCGATATTACCAATATCGGGGGGTCGCGTAAAATCATGGCCTACGCTCCTATTTTTTACAATCAAGGGGATTATAAGCGCTATAAAATCTTTGGCGGCATTACCATCGGCGCCGAGGTAAAAAACTTTCATAAACCCGCCCTGGCCACCGCCGGTCTGATAAAAAAAGAGATCACTAACTATCTGAATGAATCCTGGTTTGTCATCTCCATGACGGTCCTGTTCGTTATTGCGATCGCCTATCGTTTTTCCAGCAGTATCGTTGGCCCTCTGCTGTTGTTGACCGAGGGAACACGTCAGATGGCGCGCGGAAATCTTGAGATTCGGGTTGAAGTCGAATCACAGGATGAGGTTGGTGTGCTGGCCGATTCATTTAACCGGATGGCAAACGATTTAAGTTTGCGACAGTTGCGACTCTTAAAGACCCTGCAGGCGTTACGCCGCTCGCGGCAGGAGATTATTCGTGAAAGAAACTTCAAGCACACGGTGGTCGAAAATATCGAAACCGGAATTCTGACCTTTGATCAGAATAGGCAGGTGATGACCCTTAACGGGCCTGCTACCAGAATTTTGGGGATAATACAACCTCAGGCGGCGGCTCCCTGGCCAGAAATTCTCAAGGACTGGCCCGAGTTTCACGCAGGGCTAGAGAAGGCTTTTTCATCTATGGAACAGCAGGCCTGGGGAGAATATATATCTCTTGAGCGGAATGACCGGCACCTGACCTATCGCTTGTCTCTGTTCCCTCTCAGTTTCAGGCGTCAGGCTGGATGGCTGTTGACCGTTGAAGACCTTACAGAGCGGGTCAATATGCGAGAGCAGATGTCACGTATGGATCGATTGGCGTCGCTGGGCCGCATGTCGGCAGGAATTGCGCACGAAATCCGTAACCCTTTAACGGGTGTGAGCTTGTTGCTGGATGATCTGCATGACCGCCTTTTAGGGCAGGAACAGGACCAACTCCTGATCCGCAAAGCCCTGGGGGAAATTGAAAGACTTGAGGGCCTGGTTGGTGAACTGCTGCACTTCTCGGCACCCTCAACCCCCCGCCTGGTTTCAGCTGACTTAACGCAGGTCATCGATGATTCAATTTTTCTCGTCCGGAAACAATGTGAAAGACAGGGAATTGAAATTGCCACTCATTACGATAGCGGGCTGCCCTTCCTGTCGATTGATGTAGACCGTTTAAAGCAGGTGTTTCTTAACCTGTTCAGTAATGCCATTGATGCCATGCCAGACGGTGGCCAATTAAAGATTGCCGCCAGATGCGTGCGCCAGGGAGTTCAAATTGTAATTATTGACAACGGCTACGGAATAGAACCTGAAAAACTCGGCCTGATTTTTGAGCCATTCTATACCAGTAAAGGACGCGAGGGGACAGGACTTGGCCTTTCGATCAGTCATAATATTATCTCGGAACATGCAGGGACAATGAGCGCTGAAAGTACCCTCGGTCAGGGCACGCGCATCTGCCTGACCCTGCCATTAAACCCTAAGGGTATTGCCGGCTAAAAACGGCCACTTTGTTTCGGGCTTTATATGTAGATCCGAATGGCCGCTAAGCTCAGCCCGCTTAAAGTGGCCAAAATTAACCAATTATCTTGCCTTCCTGAACTCATCAACACTATATTTTTAATACGATGTTTCATAATGAAGCGATTCTGCTGTGATTATTTACAGGAGTCCGGGGTATGGAAAAAATTCTGATTGTTGATGATGAGGCGTTTATCCGGGAGAACCTTGAACGGATACTGGCGGATGACGGCTATCGGCCTCAGTCAACCGATTCTCCCGATGAGGCCGTGCGTATTGTCAGTGAAGAGGAGGTCGGTCTGGTCCTGCTCGACCTTAATCTGGGCAATAAAAGTGGTCTTGACGTTTTGCGAGCGATCAAGGAAGCCGACCCCGGAGTGCTTGTTATCATTATTACCGGTTATGGCACCGTAGAAAGCGCCGTCGCCGCGTTAAAAATTGGCGCTTATGACTACATAAAAAAACCGTTTAAGGCCGATGCGATTCATTTGATTGTGAAGCTGGCACTTGAAACACAATCGTTGCGGCGTATGGTCAAGCGCCTGGCCCGTGAAGAGAAAGATATCAACATGGTCGGAAATAGTCCGGCGCTGTTGCAGATCTTTCATCAAATCCGGGAGGTCGCCAAGCATGAAACAGCGACAGTTCTCATCACCGGCGAGAGCGGGACAGGTAAAGAACTTGTTGCCCAGGCCATTCATAGGCTCTCGCCTCGGGTCGATAAACCCTTTATCGAGATTAACTGTGGTTCCCTGCCTTTTAATCTTCTGGAAAGTGAGCTTTTTGGACATGAAAGGGGTGCATTTACCGACGCGAAAACCCGCAAACTTGGGCTTTTTGAAGAATCAAATAATGGGTCGATCTTTCTGGATGAAATCGGCGAAATGGATATGGGGCTGCAGGTGAAGCTCCTGCGCGTTCTCGAAGATCGCAAGATCAGACGATTGGGTGGAAATCAGAATATAGACATCAACGTGCGAATCATCGCAGCGACCAACGCCGAACTCAAAGATGCCATCGAAGCGAAGCAATTTCGCGAGGATCTTTATTATCGTTTAAATGTGTTTCCCATTCACATTCCACCTCTGCGCGAACGGCGTGAAGACATCCCCTGCCTGCTCGAGAACTTCTTGCAGCGCTTCAGTCGTGAGTTTAACAAGGCGATACGCTCTTTCTCACCTGATGCCCTGGATCTGATGCTGCGTTATCACTGGCCGGGGAATGTGCGCGAACTGCGCAATGTCGTTGAGCGGATCTGTATCATGCACAATGTTGATGAGATCAAACCCGCCCATCTTCCACGGGAAATCTGGGGAGAGGCTCCCCAAAGCGAGGTCCCTTTCCGTTTTGAAATCCCGCCGGAAGGGATAGTGCTGGATGATGTGGTTTGTCAGGTTGAAAAAGAGTTGATCACCAGGGCGTTTTCGATTACCGGCGGAAATGTCGCCAAAACCGCCCGTATTCTCAATGTGCCCCGGGGTACATTGCGCTACAAGTTGGAAAAATACGAACTCAGCTAAAAACTTTGACCTGAAATAGCTCGATCGATTGCGTCCTGCTGTACCCACTCCGCCAGAAGCAACTCTCTCCACGGTCCCTTAACGGATCGTTCCTCGCTCCATCCTGAACTCCTCAGGGAGGAAGTAATTTTTTTAAAAAAAAGGCAGCAAGAGTTTAATATCTCGCTGCCTTTTTCATCTTTTTTACAGGTCGTTGCGGGTTTATTTACGGCGCCCTTTCCCCGGCCTGGGGCGGCGTGATTTTTTGACTGCGGTCTCCTCAATCGGTTCAATAATCGGCTTATCGCGTGCGGCGCTTACGCTGATGCAGCGATTGATCAGTCGCGTTCCGTCCAGCATATTGATCGCCTCTTTGGCTTCGGCATCGCTCGCCATCCGGATAAACGCCCGACCATTAAAATGCCCGGTGCGGTCATCTTTCAACATGTTAATCGCTTTGACCGTGCCGCAGACGGAGAAGAGCTTCTGCAGATCTTCTTCGACCACTTCGAATGAAATATCTGCGACATAAATATCTTTGACTTTGGATTTATGACTCATCATGGAGCCTTTCCTGTGGGGCGGATGTGACATACTCCGCACAATACCCCTGACAACCGGTGGTTGACGCGTGGCGCTGATGTTCGGGGTAGGCGCGGCAATGATCCGGCTTGGTCGCTTCGATACCGCAGAGGTAGCCGCTGGCGTTAATTCTGTAGAGCAGCCAGGGGCAGCGCTCAACGTCGTCGCCGGTTTCGGGGTGGATCCAGGCGGTGTGCAACTGGTTGCCCGGGCCAAGGTCGAGGGTTTCGATCCAGGCGAGCAGGTCATCCCGACCCTGTTTTTGCCAGCGTTTCATGTCTGCATTACTGACGCAGCCATTGTAGGCATCGACCAACATTAGACAACAATTGCCGCAGCAGTGGCAATTAAATTTGGAGCTCATATGTTTCCATTCAGGGGCGGATCTGTAACCCGATCGGGGTTACATGCGCTCCAGAGTGCCGATTCCGAGGAGAGAAAGCCCCTGCTTGAGAATTTTCGCAGTCAGCAGGCACAGTTGCAGGCGACTGTTTCGCGAGGCCTCTGGTTCAGCGGTGAGAACAGGACACTGTTTGTAAAAGCTTGAAAAAGTCGAAGCCAATTCATACAGGTAAGCGCAAAGCAGGTGAGGGGTGCCGCGCTCGGCGACCCGGTTTAATATTTCTGCGAACTGAATCTGCTGGTTGGCGAGTTCACGCTCGATCTCCTCGCCGAGAAGAATCTCCCCGGATACTGTGCCTTCAACAAGTTTGGCCTTACGGAAAATGCTGGCGACGCGGGTGTAGGCGTAGAGCATATAAGGCCCCGTATCTCCTTCGAAACTGATCATATTGTCAAAGCTGAACAGATAATCGCTGGTGCGGTTTTTAGACAGATCGGCGTATTTGATCGAAGCAATGCCGACCACCCGGCCGATTTCGTCGAGTTCGTCGGGCGACATTTCGGAGTTCTTTTCAGACACCAGAATGCGGGCCCGCTTTTCCGCTTCGTCGATCAGGTCTGCCAGCTTGGCGACGCTGCCACTGCGGGTCTTGAAAGGCTTGCCATCATCGCCCATGACCGTGCCAAAGCCCATATGCTCAACCTGCGTCGTTTCGGCGAGAAAGCCCGCCTTGCGCGCGACGGAGAAAAGGTGCTGAAAATGGTGAGATTGACGAACATCGACAAAATAGAGAATGCGGTCCGCATGCAGCTGATTCTGACGATAGCGCAAGGCAGCTAGGTCGGTCGTTGCGTAAAGGTATCCGCCATCCTTCTTCTGGACAATCATCGGCATGGGGTTGCCGTCCTGTCCCTTATATTCTTCCAGAAAAACGCACTTTGCGCCCTGATTTTCGGTTAATAATCCTGCTTTATCCAGGTCCCTGATGACAAGCGGAAGATCGGCGTTGTAGGCACTTTCACCATGAATGGCCGCAGGAGTCAGGCCGACACCAAGTCGGTCGTAGATCTTCTGGCAGTGGCTGAGTGAAATATTTAAGAATTCCTGCCAGAGCATGAGACAGTTTTTGTCGCCCGATTGAAGTTCAACGACCAGCTGACGAGACCGCTCGGCAAATTCAACCGAGGCATCAAACTCTTGTTTAGCCTGGCGATAGAAACCTTCCAGGTCAGAGAGCTCCATGCTGATTTCACGACCTTGCTGGCGAAACAGCTCCATCAACGCGAGCAGCATGCCGAACTGCGTTCCCCAATCCCCAACATGGTTCTGGCGAATAACCTTATGACCAAGAAATTCGAGGGTGCGGGCCACCGCATCACCGATGATCGTTGAACGCAGATGACCCACGTGCATCTCTTTGGCGAGGTTTGGCGAAGAGTAGTCGATCACGACAACTTTTGGGGCCTCGGTTGTAGTCACACCCAGGCGCGGATCGGCAAGGGCCAGGGAGACCTGGCGCGAAAGCCAACTTTCATCGAGAAAGAAATTAATGAAGCCGGGCCCGGCAATTTCCACCTTCCTGATGGCGCCGTCATCAGGTAATAAGGCGACAATTTTCTCGGCGAGGAGACGCGGATTTGCCGCGGCCGGTTTTGCAAGGGTCAGCGCCAGGTTACTGGCAAAATCGCCATGACTCTTGTCTTTGGTCCGCTCAACAGTGAAGTGTGGGGTTAGCTCTTGAGGGATAACCTGCTGTTCTTTAAGCTTTTCAATAATCTGTTCAAGCTGTGTTCTGACATATAATTTCACCAGGTATCTCCTGAATTTCGGCTAGTTCAAGCAAGGGAGCGCATCATTTCATTTTCACGTTTAAAAATCAATTCTGCCAAAGATTAAACTCGATAAATACAGGGATTGGCCTGGTGATTTCAGGGTTCGAGAGGCGGGATTGCGATGCAAATTCGGTCGTTATGTTTTGCGCCATAAAACCCGCGGAGTTTGGTCAGTATTAAATTTGATGCTTGCGCAAAATTAACGTCTCCCTCCGCGCTTGTTTAATTCAGCGCGAAGCTGCGCCTTCTGTTGAACCGATAATCGCTGACTGGAAAGCAGCTGATTTAATAAGGGTGTCGTAAGTGTCGGTAACCAGAGCGTGAACCAGACAGTCGGTGTCTGGCGATTTTTGAGTATCGCCATCCGCAGGTTCGGCCGTTGTTGCCAGCGGCTGTGGCGAGCCACCATTGATATGGTCGTTGCGGTTGCTTGCGGACCAGTTAACAGCTGGAATACTGCGGCTTCTTTCAGGCGGGGGCTATTTAGGCAGGCTTCGACGGTGCGAGCGTCCCCTTCCTTGAGAAGTTCTCCAACGATGGTGGACGTCGCGCGTCTCGCGAGGGTGATTTTATTTCCGACAGGCGTGGTTGGTAGGCGCTGAAGAATGGTGCGTTCTGCGGCAAAACGTTGGTCCGGGGTTACGCCGGGGATGTAACAGAGATCGACGAGTTCGAACAGGCGCAGGTTTGGCAGGAGACTCCTTACCAGCGCTCCCGGGGTGCCTGGGTTTTTCACCAGCGCCAGAATGAGGGGGTGAGAGATGTTGGTTTTGCGACGCTGATAAATATGGTTGATCAGGTCTTCAGCCAGGTCCCGACGCTTGAGCAGCGTGAGAAGATGCTCCTCTTTCAGGTTGGGGTTCCGCAGCAAAACCTTGAGAACTTCAGGGTCTTCTTCAAGAATAAGCTGGAAAATCTGGTCAGGGGTTGCCGTCAGTGCAAAATTGAATTTTTCGACCCTGGAGGGTTGGATATGACCGGATTCATAAACCGTCATTGGATTTCACCCCATACGGATTTTGTTTTTGAGGATCAGCATCTCAAACGCCATAGCGGCCTTGGTGATGAGCTTCTGGTACTCCGGAAGCTTCGCCTGCATGGCTTCATCGGCACCTTGCAGGTAGAGCAGGGTTACAAGTCGTCCGCGCAAATATAAAGGCAGCAGGAGGACTGAGGTGGGCAAATTCGGGCTGAAGCGGCTTGAGAGTAGCACGTTGTTGAGCTCTTTCGGCAGCGGGCCGGTGTAGGGTGATTGTGTATCGGCCACGGTTTTGAGGATTGAAGGTTGATTGAGAGGGATCTGCAACTGGTCGAAATTGACAAGTTCCTTGCCCTCAAAGGCGCCTTTCCAGCCGATTGCCATTCCATCCTTGACCATCAACAGGCCAGCACCACCCTGGAGGGGCTCGATATAGTCCATGAGGGCGTTGGCAATATCTTCGCGGTCTTCTGCTGTATTTAAGCGCTTGCAGCACAGCATGAAAGGGTGCTGTCCAACAGCGCGTAATTTCTCAAATTCCGCGGCCGATTGTGTCTGATCTGCGCCGTCAGCCACTTTCCCGGACGGAACAACGGACAAGTTTTCGGGCAGGCTGACCAATTCCTGATATTCAAGATCGGAAAGCCTGTCGAGGGATTCATTCTCACCGAGCAGTGGCCAGGCATCAGGGATATTGGTCTCATCTCCAAGAATATCAGCGTCTGAAAGTTCCAGAATGTCTTCCTCTGTGGGAGAGTGGTGCAAGACGCGCTTCGAGTTGGGTAGACTTTGTTTTTTGGGGACACCAACCCCCGGTTTCGGTGCCGCCAGCTTGTGGCTGAGGGCTTGAAAACGCAAAGAGAGATCGTGGCGATAATATTTTTGCAGGGCCAGCATCAGCCGGATCTCAGGGACCACAACCGGTACGATGATAAACCCCAGACGGAAGGCAAGGGCATCAATAATTGTCAGGTTGGTTGGGTCGGACATCGCAAGGAAAAGCCGTTTTTTTTCCAGACGGCAGGGAATCACCTGATGTTTACTGGCGAGTCTTTGAGGCACCAGGGCGATGACTTCAGCAGGGATTTTCATTAACAGGTCAGGTTCTATGTAGGGCAGCTGCAGTTTGCGGCTCAGGGTTCTGGCAATCTCAATTTCGCTGAGAAAGCCAAGCTCGATCAGGCTCGTTCCCAGGCGGCCGCCATAAAGTGATTGAGCCTCAATGGCTTCTTCAAGCTGTTCATGGGAGAGCATGTTTTCAGCAACAAGTAAATCGCCCAGACGTTCCGTCATTATCGGTTCCTTGCAGCAGGAGGCAGACAGGTCATTTTGTTCTCTGATCAAGGCTACGAATTTTCATGTAGACATCGCCCCCATGTGTATTGATTTATAGCACTAATCCCGCTGTCGGATGAACTCTGTGTGCCAAAAAAAAGATCTCCACCTGGGGAGAAAGAACAGTAGATGAGAGTATATTAAAATCATTCGTGAACTGAAATGAAAAAGAGGCCCTTAATTTATCATGCAAAGCCTTTTTTTCATGCCGATTATCTGCGTATAATTACCGGCTCTTCTATTTGCGTGCGACAGGTTTTGGTTTAATGCTGGTTTAAGTTCTGACCATCCTGTTCCATAGATATCAATTTTATCAACAGGGTTAAATAATATGGGATTCAGCGATCACCCGGTACTGATTTTTGATGGTGCCTGCGGAACCAATCTGCAACAGATGACGATACCCGATGAAGCCTGGGCCGGTTGTGATGGCTGTAACGAGGTTCTCAATCTCCATGGACCGGAATTTATTATTCGGTTGCATCAGAGTATGCTCGATGCCGGGGCGATGGTGCTTGAAACCGACACCTTCGGCGCCTCCAGCGTGGTCCTTGCAGAATACGGGCTGCAGGATCGCGTCAAGGAGATCAATCGCCGGGCGGTTGAACTTGCCCGTACCGCGATTGCCGGAAAGACCGGTAAGTATGTTGCCGGCTCCGTCGGACCAGGGACAAAATTACCGAGTCTGGGCCATATCTCCGTCGCGGATCTTGCGCGTTCTACGCGTGAGCAGGTGGAAGCCTTGCTTGAGGCCGGGGTTGACTGTCTGATGATCGAAACCTGCCAGGATCTGCTGCAGACCAAGACCGCCATGATCAGCGTCTTCGAGGTGCTTGCCTCCGCAAAACTCGAACTGCCGGTGCTCGTCTCGGTGACTATCGAGCAGCAGGGGACGATGCTGGTCGGATCAGACATCGCTGCCGTCATCGCGACCCTCGAGCCCTTTGATCTGTTCTCCCTCGGGCTTAACTGTGCGACCGGACCGCAGGATATGGCGAGTCACGTGCGCTCACTTTCACACCATTGGCCGAAACGGATTTCCGTGATCCCCAATCAGGGTCTTCCTGAAGTCGTCAACGGCGAAACGGCCTATCCCTTGTCTCCCGTCGACTTCGCTGGTCAGATGTATAATTTTGTGACAAAGCTCGGGGTGAGTATCGTCGGGGGCTGTTGCGGTACCAGCCCGGCGCATATCAAGGCACTCTGTGAGAAACTTGTCGGTGCGGTGCCGGGCAAGCGGGAGGTGAGCCGATGAAGAAATCAGTTGCCAGTCTCTATCAGGCCGTCGAGCTCTCTCAGGAGATTCCACCCCTCTTGATCGGCGAACGCTGTAATCCCAATGGCTCCAAGGCTTTTCGTGAAGCGCTGTTGGCCGAAGACTGGGACGCCTGTCTCAAGGTGGCCCTTGATCAGGAGGCGCGCGGGGCTCAGTTGCTGGATATTTGCGTTGCTTATGCCGGACGTGATGAGAAGAGCGACATGCTCAAGATGATCAGTCTCTGCGCCGGTTCCTGCAAGGCGCCACTGGTGATCGACTCGACCAGCCCCGATACCATCGAGGAGGCGTTACCGCTCTATCCCGGTCGCGCGATTATCAATTCCATCAATCTCGAAGACGGCGGCAAGAATCTCGACCGCATCTGCAGAGTTGCGAAGAAATACGGCGCTGCGGTCGTGGCGTTAACCATCACCGAAGAGGGGATGGCTCTGACCTGTGAAAAGAAGGTTGCTGCCGCCAGACAGATTCATGATCTCGCCGTGAACGTCTACGGCTTACGCCCACAGGACCTGATCTTCGATCTGCTGACCTTTACCGTTGGTTCTGGCGATGTCAGCATGCGAACGGCGGCAATCGAGACCCTGAACGCGATCCGTCAGGTTAAACAGGAACTCCCCGGAGTCAGCTTTACCCTTGGCGTCAGTAACATCTCCTTCGGCCTGCGACCGGCAGCCCGTAAGATTCTCAATTCAGTCTTTCTGCATGAAGCGGTCGAGGCCGGGCTTGATACGGCCATCGTCGATGCGGCCAAAATCGTTCCCCTCGCCTCTATCAGTCAGGAGGACCGCGAGGTCTGCTTCGATCTGCTGTATAACCGCGGAGCCGATCCGGTGATGGCTTTTATTGATCATTTTGAACAAGCCGTCGAAGAGGATGAAAACGAGGATAAAACAAGCGTGCGGCTCGAAGAGGTGCTGCGGCGGAAAATTCTCAAAGGGGACAAGGACGGGCTCGAGGACCTGCTGACAGAACTTCGCGGCCGCTGGCGACCGCTCGATATCATCAATACCCTGCTGGTCCCGGCGATGCGTGAGGTGGGTGAGCTCTTCGGCCGTGGTGAATTGCTGCTCCCCTTTGTGCTGCAATCGGCCGAAGCGATGAAGCGCTCGGTCGCACTGCTCGAACCCTTCATGGAGAAGATTGAGGGGGAAGAGCAGACCAGCATCCTGATCGCCACGGTTGCCGGTGATGTGCACGATATCGGCAAAAATCTGGTCGACATCATCCTCACCAACAACGGCTACAAAGTTTACAATCTGGGAATCAAGGTGCCGGCCGAAGAGATCATCGCCAAGGCCCGCGAACTCAAGCCGGATGTCATAGGACTCTCAGGCCTGTTGGTGAAGTCAGCGTTGTTGATGAAAGAAGATCTCGGCCAATATCAGGATGCCGGTCTGACCCAGCCGATTCTCCTCGGTGGTGCAGCCTTAACCCCCCGATTCGTCGCCACGGACTGTGTCCCGCGTTATAAGGCGCCAGTGGTGTATTGTGCCGATGCTTTCGCCGGACTTAAAGCCGTTCGTGAGTTCGAAGCAGGAACCCTGGCGTCAACAAAATTTGAAATAAGAGAGACCGCTGCCGGGGCTCGTCCCGGACCCAGGATAGAGGTCGAACGGAATATTGATGTCCCTTCCACTCCGTTTCTCGGTTCAAGCACAAAACGAATAGAGGAGCTTGAACCCCTGTTCTCGTTGGTGAATGAGCAGGCCTTGTTTCGCGGTCGCTGGGGTTACCGGCGCGGAAAACTCTCGGCTGAGGATTATGCTAAATTGATCGCAGACGAGGTGCTTCCCGCCTATGCCCGGATCAAGGCTGAGGCGCTCGCCGAAGGGTTTTTAAATCCACAGGTTTCCTGGGGATACTATCGGTGCCGCAGTGAAGAGAATGAACTGATCCTGGAAGATGAGGGAAAAGATTATCGTTTCGGGTTCCCCCGTCAGGGCTTTGCACCCAACCTCTGTATCAGCGACTTTTTCCGAACTCAAAAAGAGGGTGGGGATATCGCTGGCCTTTTCGTCGTTACCCTTGGGCCCGAGATGGCGGTGAAGACCAGGGCTCTCTATGATTCAGACAGCTATAAAGAGTACCTGCTGTGGCACGGCTTTGGTGTCGAATTGACGGATGCCCTGGCTGAATACTGGCATATGCAGATGCGTCTCGAAATGGGGATAGCGACGGCTGAACCCCAGGACGTCGGCGGCTTTGTGGTGCAGAAGTATCGCGGCAGTCGTTACGGCTTCGGATATCCGGCCTGTCCTGATCTTGAACTGCAGCAGCCTACGTTTGATTTGCTGAAGCCCGAAAGGATCGGGGTCAGTTTGACCGAAAATTATGAGATGGTCCCAGAGATGACCACGTCAGCTCTGGTCGTGCATCATCCCCAGGCGAAGTATTTTGCTGTTTGATAAGGCCGCAAATATTGAAGGAGCGAATATGTATCGACAGGTAAAAACGGCGCTATGGATTGGACTGCTGATGTTGTTCTTTGTCCTCTCCGGATGCAGCACACCTCAGGTCACCCCGGAGAAGGTTGCGCCGACGGATGAACTTGTTCCCCAGTTTACCGCCCTGAACGAGGCCATTTTAGCTGCTCGTCAAAACCAGCTGGATATGTTGTCTCCCCACTGGTTTGCGCAGGCCGGTCTTGCTCTCGAGCGTGCCCGGAAGGGGATATCCCTCGGCGAAGGGTCGCAAAAAGTTCTGGGAAATATAGCCTATGCCAAGACCTATCTGGGAAAGGCCGAAGACTACTCGCGCGTAACAAAAGCGGTCATCGGCCAGGCCGTCGACGCACGTAATGCCGCGATTAAAGTCAATGCGACAGAGTTCGCTAAAGAATTCCAGAAACTTGAAGAAGCCTTCCTCGAGGTTACCCGCGGGATCGAAAACGGGGAGATTGCTGCTGCTAAAAAGGCGGAATCCGACCTTGTTGACGGCTACTCAGATCTTGAGTTACGCGCCATAAAACTGCACGCACTTAACGCTGTAATCACTCAATTAAAAAAATCGGAAGCTGAGCGAGCGAGCTCTTTGGCGCCGTCAATGTACGCGCTGGCTCAAAAAAAGCTGGCTGAGGCCGATCAGTTTATTACCGCTCATCGTTATGAAACGACCCAGATTCAGCTCAAGGCCAATGCTGCCTTGTTCCAGGCCCGGAGGCTTGACCAGATTCTGGCGCAGATTGCTCGCCTCAAAACCTTAAGCGACGAAGAGTCCGTGCTCTGGTTCGAAACTGTTTTGCATGATACGACCACGCAGCTCCATGCGACCGATATGCGTGATATGGAGTGGAAGGTCCAGCTTGAGAATATTCACGCCACAATAGCTGCCCTGCAAAAGGATAATCTGTTCCTGCAGAAAAAGCTCAAAGACGACCGCACGTCGCTTGAGGCCGATATCGCAGACCGGCAGCAGGAGATTCTTGGGCTCAAAGACAAAATCGCGCTCCTCGAAGGGGAGTCCAAAGAGGCTCAAAAAGCCCGTGAACTGCTGGAGGCCAAGGAGCGTGAAACTCAGGCCACCCTGGAGGCCGAACATCGGTTTCAGATGTTGTTTGTTGAAGTTCAGAAGCTGTTCTCGAAAGATCAGGCCGAAGTTTACCGGCAGGGGCACGATTTGGTCATCCGGCTTAAGGCTATCCGCTTCCCCGTAGGTCGGGCGTTTATTACCCCTGATAATTATGACTTATTGAGCACTGTTCGTTCGGCAATCCACACCTTTGGAGAGCCGGATGTGGTGATAGAAGGGCATACCGATAGCAGCGGTTCGGCGGCGGCTAATGAAAAACTGTCACAGGAGCGCGCCAATGCGGTACGGAAGTATTTTGTCGCCAATGAAGCGATTAAACCCGAGAAGGTCATGGCGATCGGTTACGGCTCGGAGCGCCCATTGGTCAAAAACGACACTCCCGCTGGCCGCGCAATCAATCGACGCATTGATGTGATTATCCATACCGCGGAATAAATCAGCCATGCTCCAAAGCGTATAGCTTCCTTTAGGGGGCGAAAGGCTCCTGTCACACAATTTCCTCCCTTCTCCCCAGGGGAGAAGGTGGCCGCAGGCCGGATGAGGGGGAAGCCGGCTGCAACTATCCCCCCTCTCCCTCAGTGAGAGAATTGACCGAGCCCGATCACCTGAGTGATCGGGCTTTTTTGTGCCCATGCTAAAAGGGAGACCCGAAGCGGAAGGTTAAGCGACTTTTCCCGAAACAATATGCAGGTCGCGTTGCGGAAACGGGATGGAGATCCCCTCTGCATCAAAGCGCAGTTTGATCGTTTCGAGCAGGTCAAAACGTACCGGCCAGTAATCCCCGGTCGAAACCCAGGGGCGAACGGCGAAGTTGACGCTGCTGTCGCCGAGCTCAAGCAGGCCGATGACAGGTGCTGGATCGACCAGGACCCGTTGCTCGTTGGCTAGAATCTCCTGCAAGACCGTACGGACTTTCTTGAGATCATCTTTATAGCTGACGCCGATCACCAGATCGATGCGGCGGGTTTCCTTGGCCGAATAATTGACGATGGTGCTACTGGTGATCTGTCCATTCGGGACAATGATCTGTTTATTATCCGGAGAACGAATCTTGGTGCTGAAAATCTGAATCTCTTCGATAGCGCCAGCAACGCCACCCGCCTCGACAAAGTCGCCGGCCTTGAAAGGACGAAACAGAATCAGGATCACCCCCGAAGCGAAGTTGGAAAGCGACCCCTGCAATGACAGGCCTATGGCGAGACCTGCGGCAGCGAGCACGGCGGCAAAGGAGGTCGTCTCAACTCCAAGCTTGCCGAGCGCCGCAATAAAGACAAAGGCCAGCATGGCGATATAAGTGACATGAGTGGTGAAACTGATGAGAGTTTCGTCAATCTTGGCCCGTGCCATGGCTCGCCGAATCATGCTGGTAAACCCTCTGGCGACCAACCGTCCAACGAACAGAATGAGCAGGGCCCAGAACAGAGGTAAAGCATATTCCTGAACGAGGGTCATCAGGGTCTCTTGATTGATATTTTGAAACATGGAGAATACCTTTCTCTTGGCTGGGAAAAGATGTCTGCTGAAGATTAAACCATAAAAAAGCTCATCTGAAAGTCAAGATGAGCTTTTTTATGGGATTAGAGTTGGGACAAACAGCTGGATTTGTGGCCTGCTCATGGGTAGTCCGACAGACTCCTAGCTGAGCGCGTATCTGGTGACATAGTCCTTGATGACAGTGATATCGGCTGGCAAGGTTTCCAGACGCTTCTCCAGCTGGTCAATCCCTTGAAAAGCGGAGGGGAGTTCCGGGTCTTCGCCACAAGCCGCATACACCGCCTCACCAAATTTGGCGGGGTGGGCGGTTGCCAGGCAAATCAAGGGGCAATCCCCTGAACCCACGCGTTTGCCAGCCTGAACTCCGACCGCGGTATGCGGATCAAGAATATAACCGGTCGAGAATGCGAACTCGCCAATGGTCGCCAAGGTCTCGGCATCGGTAATCGAAGCGGCTGAAAATATCTGCTGAGCCTGGCTGAGCTCCTCCGCCGAAACCGGCAGGACGCCCTCTTTTTTAAACGTTTCCATGGCAGCGCAGATCCGTGCTGAGTTCCCCTCATAGAGATAGAAGAGGTAGCGTTCAAAGTTGCTTGCAACCTGAATATCCATAGAGGGGGAGAGGCTGTGATTAACCTTGGCGGCAGAATAGTCCCCGCTGTTAACGAAGCGGCTGAGGATATTGTTGCCGTTGGTGGCCAGAATCAGCTTTTTGATCGGCAGACCCATCTGTTTCGCGACATATCCGGCGAAGATGTCGCCAAAATTCCCGGTCGGCACCGAAAATTCGACTTCTGAACAGCCGGTGGTTTTCTGAACCTGAAAGAAGGCATAAAAATAATAGACGACCTGGGCCAGGACACGTGCCCAGTTGATCGAATTGACGGCGCCCAGCGCATGCTTCTGTTTGTAGTCGAGGTCGCCAAAGATCTCCTTGACGATCGCCTGGGCATCATCAAATGTGCCTTCGACGGCGATGTTGAAAACGTTGGGGTCGGTGACCGTAGTCATCTGCATCTCCTGAATCGGAGAGACTTTTCCCTTGGGGTGCAGAATGAAGATATTGACACCCTTTTTGCCGCGCACGCCGTAGATCGCAGCGCTGCCGGTGTCACCGCTGGTCGCACCGATAATGTTCATATGCGACCCGGTCTTCGCCAGCATATACTCAAACAGGTTGCCCAGCAGTTGCAGGGCGATATCCTTGAACGCCAGGGTCGGGCCATGAAAGAGTTCGAGAATAAACAGCCCGTCCTTGTGCATCACCGGGGTCACCTCGGGGTGAAGAAATGTGGCATAGGAGCGGTCGATCAGTTCTTTCAGCTCGGCTTGCGGAATATCATCGATGTAATGCGAAAGCACCCTGAGCGCAAGCTGGGGATAGCTGAGGTCGGCCATCTGCTGAAGTTCAGTGGCGGACAGCAGCGGAATCGATTCCGGGAGCAACAAACCGCCGTCGTCGGCGAGGCCCATCATGACAGCTTCTGAAAAAGGGATGCCATTGACTTTGCCGCGGGTTGAACGGTATTTCATAAAAACTCCAGAAAAGCGAGAGGTGTATGGCGAGAGATGCGAGGCGTGGCGATTAATGGGCGTCCAGGCTACTCCCTTCTGTTTCAGGAAGCTGATCCTAGCAAAAAAGCGGCGTTAAAGAAAAGCAGGAATAACCAGAAGAGGGTGCTGCGTGAACAGCACCCTCTTCTGATTATGATTTGAGCTGGGCTTTTATTTACTTTCGAGCTTCTGGGCATCAACCACGGCGACAGCCGCCATGTTGATAATGTCAGCCACATCGTCGCCCCGTTGCAGGACATGGATCGGTTTTTTCATGCCCATCAGGATCGGGCCGACCGCTTCCGTATCGCCAAGTTTGTTCAGGAGTTTGTAGCTGATGTTGCCCGACTGCAGATCCGGGAAAATAAAGACGTTGGCGTTCCCCTTGATATTTGAGAAGGGGTACTGCTTTTCGACAAGGTCTGGATCGAGTGCCACATTGGCCTGCAGTTCACCTTCAACCTGCAGCCCCGGCTCCTGTTTCTTGACCAGGGCCGTGGCCTTTTGCACCTTGCTGACCAGCGGATGATTGGTGGAACCGAAGTTCGAGAAAGAGAGCATCGCGACACGCGGCTCGATATCAAAGCCGCGGGCGACCTCGGCAGTCAGTATTGCCGTTTCAGCCAACTCTTCAGCAGAGGGTTCAATGGTCACCGTAGTATCAGCAAAGAAAGAGATATGTTTCTTCGAGACCATCATGTAGGCCCCGTGGACCTTGGACAGACCATCCTGTCTGCCGATGACCTCAAGGGCAGGGCGGATGGTTTCGGGGTAGTGGTGGTCGATCCCCGAGAGCAGCGCATCGGCGTCGCCCAGGTGAACCATCATGGCGCCGAAGTAGTTGCGGTTGTTCTTGATCATGCGTTTGCCCTCAGCGCGGGTGATCCCTTTACGCTGGCGCATGGCGAACATCTCATCGATGTAGGCGGCCCGATTGGCATAGGTCTTCGGGTTTACGATGACGATGGCAGGGTTCATTTCGATCCCCATCTCCTGGCATTTGGCCAGAATCTCTTCTTCATCGCCGATCAGAATTGGTTTGGCGATCCCTTCCTCAATCAGGGTTTGCGCGGCGCGTAGAATTTTTTCGTCATCACCCTCGGGAAAGACCACTCGTTTCGGGTTGGACTTGGCCTTGTTGATCAGGGAACGCATGATCTCTTTGGAGCGTCCCTGCATGGCTTCGAGGTGTTCGACATATTTCTCCATATCCACAATCGGCTTGCGCGCGACACCGCTGTCCATGGCTGCCTGAGCGACCGCCGGTGCGACATGCAACAGAACGCGTGGATCGAAGGGCTTGGGGATGATATATTCACGACCGAATTTCATCTCGGCGCCGCCGTAGGCTTTACGCACAGAATCAGGGACTTCTTCCTTGGCCAGATCAGCCAGGGCCTTGACCGCCGCCAGTTTCATCTCATCGTTGATGGCGCTGGCATGAACGTCGAGGGCGCCGCGGAAGAGGAAGGGAAAGCAGAGCACATTATTAACCTGATTATTATAATCGGAGCGCCCGGTACCGATAATAACGTCATCTCGCACCGCCTTGGCTTCAGGCGGGGTAATCTCTGGGTCGGGGTTGGCCATGGCGAAGATGATCGGATCTTTTGCCATAGATTTGACCATTTCGGCGGTCAGAGCACCTTTGGCCGAAACGCCGAAGAAGATGTCGGCGCCGACCATCGCTTCTTCCAGGGTGCGTTCGTCAGTCTCAGCCGCGAGGCGTTCCTTGTAAGCGTTCATCCCCTCGGTGCGACCCTTGTAAATAACGCCCTTGGTGTCACAGAGAATGACGTTGTTTTTGTCGATCCCCATGGTGATCGCCAGGTTGGCGCAGGCGATACCTGCGGCGCCGGCACCATTGACGACCATCTTGGCCTTGGTGATATCTTTGCCGGAGATTTCACAGGCGTTGATCATGCCGGCGGCGGAGATGATCGCAGTCCCGTGCTGGTCGTCGTGGAAGACCGGGATATTCATGATCTTCTTCAGCTCTTCTTCGATGTAGAAACACTCAGGTCCTTTAATATCCTCAAGGTTGATCCCGCCGAAAGTCGGCTCAAGCAGTTTGACGGTGCGAATAATCTCGTCACTGTCCTGGGTGTCGAGCTCAATATCGAAAACATCGACATCGGCGAAGCTCTTGAATAAAACCCCTTTCCCTTCCATAACCGGCTTGCCCGCCAGGGCGCCGATATTGCCCAGACCGAGTACGGCGGTGCCGTTGCTCACCACCGCGACCAGATTGCCTTTGGCGGTATATTCGTAGGCATCAGCCGGATTTTTTTCAATTTCAAGACAGGGCTCGGCGACGCCGGGGCTGTAGGCAAGAGACAGGTCCCGGCTGGTTGCGCAGGGTTTCGTGGTGATAACCTCAATCTTCCCTTTTCGGCCCATTCTATGATATTCGAGCGCATCACTCAATTTTGCCATCTGCTTTTACCTCCTGTGAAATGGTGTCTGGCACTGTTTGTCCAGCAGGAATGTCGATTGAACCGGTCTCGTGATGAGACAAGGGCAGGATCTCTCTCAAGTCCTGCCCTACCTTAGTCGGGCTAAAAAATTATAGTTTCGCTAAAATTAAGTCAAGTCTTTACGTATCCGTGGTGCATTATTTGAACGATTATAGACGCAATCACAGTGCCAATTTTAAAAAATCGACATTCCGCCAACTGTATCAGGCTGGTAGCGGGCGTCAAGGTGCCCTTTAGTCCTTCAGGGGAATAAGGCTGCAAGCTGATATTCAAGATAAAATATGCACATAATGGCTGAAAATGGCCATTATGCGTTTGAAGTGAGGGAGATTTTCCCTCAAAAGGGATACAGACATGAATGATATCTGCCGGTTAGGAATTCTATCAGATACCCATTTAACCACCCTTGGTGATGCGCTTGAATTTTCATTCGGGTTAAAAAATGGCCTCTTTGCCGAAGTCGATGCCATCCTGCATGCCGGGGATATAATTTTACCCGAACTGGAGAGTTGTTTTGACGATATCCCGTTTTATGCCGTTCGCGGGAATATGGACCCGGCAAGACCGGGCTTGCCAGTCAAGAGAGTTCTGCGGTTCGCAGGCTTCCGGATCGGACTGATCCATGGTTGGGGTGCCCCGGATGAAGTTCCCACCCGGGTCCTCAATGAATTTAGTGGACAGACTCTGGATGTCCTTATCTTCGGGCACAGTCATCAGCCCTTCCTCGAAAGGCGCGGCAGCCTGTTGCTGTTTAATCCCGGGAGTGCTCTTGAGCACCGGGGTAGAGCCGAGCGGTGCAGCGTCGGTTTACTGGACCTGGGAGCAGAGGCGATGGCCAGGCATGTTTATTTGTAATCAGGTTGTGGATGTCCATCCCCGGTTGTTCGCGCTTAACCCTTTGCGACTTGATATCCTTGTGATATTGTCCTCTGATTCACCATATTTAATGCTTTCGCAAAAAGTATCAGATTGAATGGCGAGCGCATCATATTTCAAAAGGGAAACAACCTGAATGTTTGAACTATTCAAAATGGGCGGGGCCCTCATGTATCCGATTCTGGTCTGTTCGATTATCGCCCTGGCGATTTTTTTCGATCGGATCTGGACCTACCATTCATTGAAACGGTCGACTGCTCCGTTGTTTCGTGAAGTAGAACGTTTAATCATTGCCGAACACTATGAGCAGGCTCTCAACCTCTGCCATCAGCAGGACACCCCCATGGGACGTATCCTGCAGGTGGCCCTGAAACACCGCGGCACCAGTCGGGCGCATATCAAGACCCTTGTTGAAGAGGTCGGGCATCGCGAAACGGCGTCCCTTGAACGCTATCTTGGTCTGCTCGGCACCATCGCAACTATCGCCCCGCTCCTCGGTCTGCTCGGCACTGTCCTCGGTATGATCCGCGCCTTCAACGTCATGGCCACCCAAGGGGTCGGGACTCCGGCCACCCTCGGTGGTGGAATTTCAGAGGCGTTGTTGACGACGGCCGCCGGCCTGTCCCTGGCAGTGCCGACCATCCTGCTGCACAAATACCTGTCCAGTCGGGTTGATCGTGCGATTCTTGAAATGGAAGAGTACAGCATGCAGATTGTCGACCTGATCGGTGAGACCCGCTGATGGGCTTTCGTCGTCGTCAGGTTGAATCTCCCCGCGTCGATCTGACTCCCATGGTCGATGTCGTCTTTTTGTTGCTGATTTTCTTCATGATCTCCACCACCTTCATTGAAACACCTGGTCTGACCGTCAATCTGCCAAAATCCTCATCTCAAGTGTTAAAAAAAGAAGCCCATGAGGTCCGGGTCTACCTGCGGGCGGACGGGACGATTTTCTTTGAAAAAGAGCCGGTCGATCTCGCAGGTCTCACGCAACGCTTGCAGGCGTATGGCGACAAGGCCGCTGAAATTACGTTTTTGCTGATGGCGGATAAAGATGTCAAACATGGTAAGGTCGTCCAGTTGATGGAGAGCGCCAAAAATGCAGGGTTCATTAAGCTGGTTATCGCGACCGAAAAAAAATAGGGCGGGCGATGGGGCGGGTGCCCGGCATAGCATCAAAGATATTGGCAAGTCGTGCTCGTTAATGGTTCATATAATCACAGGCAGGTCTGCATGAATGAAATTAGTTCCTCCCCTCAAGTCGCTCCATCTCATGGCAGCGACGGACTCGATCGCTGCTACCTGTATGCCTTCGCCGGGTTTATGCTCGGAGTCGCCGCGCCCCTCGGATGGATGCTGCTGCGAGCGGTTTTTTTCGGCAGGGCGGAGGGTAGTTTTTTTGGCGGCATGCTGCTCGATATTGTTGCGACCCGGGAAAACCTTTTCCACTACATCTACATGGGGGCAGGGACTTCGATTGTTTTGAGCTTCTTCGGCTATTTTATCGGCCGCTCTGCCCAGCAGATTCATCAGCGCGCCGATCGTCTTGACGAGATGCACCGTACGGTCGCCGGGCAAAAAGAGGATTTTGCCCGGCGTTATCGCGAACTGAACGATCGAATCCGTAATTTTCATGGAATTTCAGCGCGCTTCCAGAGTTCGATGGATGAAGACGAGCTCTATGGCCTGAGCTGTAACGCCCTGCACGATGTGCTCGAATTCGAAAGGGTCAATCTGCTTATGGTGGACGCCCCCGAGAAGCTGTTGCGCTTTGTCGACAGCCGCGGGGGTCGGGACGTTTTTGTTCAGGGGGTCACCTTGCCGCTGGATGAAAGAGCCGGTGTCCTCTACAAGGCAGTTATCGAGAAACGCCAGTTCTTTATCGATGACGTACAGCTCATGCCTGAGGACTTCCGCCTTAAGCCCCCCTGTGATGAAATCCCGCAGTTGCGCTCCAAGAGCTTTTTGATCAGCCCGGTGGTGGTCAACGGCAATGTTACTGCCCTGATTTGCCTCGACAATAAAAACAGTACCCGCCCCCTGGAGGAGACAGACTCCGATACGCTGAAGTTGCTGACCGGGCAACTGTCGGCGGCCATTGTCCGCATGGAGCTGGTCGGCGCGGTGGTTAATCTGACAGATGAACTTGAACTGACCTTCAAGGCGCTTAATGACTACCGCGAACGTTATCAGAAACTGCTCGCTTCACTGAAGGCCTCCTCCAGCTCCACGCGAAAGCTGGTTGGGGATATCGCCAGCTCCGCCGACGTCATTCGTGATGCCGTCAATGCCACCCAGTCTGCTTCCGGGGAGATCTCGGTTTCAATTGAGCAGGTTGGCGGGAATATCCTGCAGCTCTCAGAATTTATGGAGAAGTCGATCTCTGCCATGAGTGAGATAGCCGCCGCGATTCGCAGCGTCGAAGAGCACAGCGTGCAGTCGCACAAGATGTCGCAACAGGCGAGTGAACGCGCCGAGCATGGTGCCCTGTCGGTACAGGAGACCCTCAAAGGCCTGACCGGAATCCGCGCCGGGGTCGAAGAGGCGGCGACAGCCATGAGCAAGCTCTCCGGGCTGGGTTCCGAGGTGAGCAGTATCACCTCGGTTATTTCAGATATCGCGCAAAAGACTAACCTGCTGGCGTTGAATGCCGCGATTATTGCGGCGCAGGCTGGAGAGCAGGGGCGTTCCTTCGCGGTCGTAGCCGAAGAGATCCGTGAACTTTCCCAACAGTCGGGCCGCTCCTCGGCCGCCATCGCCGGTTTGATCCGTGATATGCAGAATGGCATGATCCAGGTTGTAACTCAGATCGGCAACACCCAGAAACTGGTCGACAATGGTTTTGACAAGGGGCGAGGAGCCGATATGGCGCTGGGCCAGATCCTCGATACTGCTGGTCAGGCCATGGAAATGGCGCTGCGGATCCGGCAGGCGACCCGTGAAGTGTCAACTTCGGCGGAGTTCGTTACCCGCTCCATCGAAGAGCTTGGAAACATGACCGAACAGGTCTCGAGCGCCTCGCGTGAACAGGCGCAGGGGGCACGCAGTATTGTCCGTGCTATCGAGGATGTGCGTCACATGACCGAGGGGATGGTTGATGCGACTCTGCAGCAGCGCCAGAACAGCGATGCTATTGAGGGCGCCGTCGACTCCGTGAGTGAACTCGCCATGCTCATCTTTAATGACATGGAAAAGCGGCGGGATCAGAGCCGGAACGTCATCGACCGACTCAAACAGATACAGGAAAAGAGCTGATGGCCACGAATGACAGGGATAAAATCAGGGCCGGTCTCAAGTTTTGTCGCATGTTCGCCGGGTTGCCTGAGGCGGATCTTGATGCGCTGTGCACCCTCGCGCGGCTCCAGACCGAAGAGCGCGGCTGCCTGCTCTTTTCGGAGGGGGAGGCCGCCAGCGGATTTTATGTTATCAGCGCCGGGCGCATCAAGATCTACAAACTTTCTGCAGACGGCAAAGAACGGATTCTGCATATTGTCCACAGCGGCGACACCTTCGCCGAAGCGGCCATATTTGGTGACGGGCTTTATCCGGCATTCGCCGAAACCCTCTGTCCTGCTGAACTGGTGTTTTTGCCCGGGCGGGAGTTTCTTGATCTTCTGCATCGGCGCTCCGGCATCGCCATCAATATGATTGCCGGGCTGTCGCAGTTTTTGCGTCAGTTCGCACACCAGATCGAGGAGTTGACCTTCAAGGATGTTCCGGCGCGCCTGGCCGGTTACCTGCTCACCCTTAAACCTCAAGCGGACGGCAGCTGTCAGCTCCCCGTCAACAAAAGCCAGCTCGCATCAAACCTTGGAACTGTCAGCGAAACCCTCTCTCGCAGCCTGCGCAAGCTGGCCGATGAAGAGTTGATCCTGGTCGAGGGCAAGCGAATTGAGATCCTCGACCGGAAATTTCTGGAAACCCTCTCTCAAAAAACTATTTAATAACTGCAGGGGCCCTGAATGAAAATTCTGGTTACAGGCGGCGCCGGTTATATCGGCAGCCATACCATTGTTGAACTGTTGCAAGGGGGTTACGAGGTCGTCGTCTATGACAATCTCAGTAACAGCTCCCCCGAAGCGCTGAGACGTGTCGAGCGGATCACCGGAAAATCAGTAGAGCTGATTCGCGCGGATGTTTGTGACCGGTCTGCCCTGGATGCTGTGTTTCAGTCCCATGAAATCGCGTCGGTTATCCATTTTGCCGGGATTAAAGCGGTGGGGGAGTCGGTCGAAAAACCGCTGTCTTACTACCAGAACAATATCGCTGGCAGCGCAACCCTGTGTGAAGCCATGGCTGCCGCTGGCGTCAAAACCCTGGTCTTCAGTTCGTCGGCGACTGTTTACGGGGATCCCCGCTCCCTGCCGATTCGTGAAGATGCTCCAACCGGAGCGACAAATCCTTACGGCAGGACCAAGCTCTTTATTGAAGAGATGCTGCGTGATCTGCAGGTCTCTGACCCTGCCTGGCGCATCGCAATCCTGCGCTATTTCAATCCGGTTGGTGCGCATGCCTCCGGCTTGATCGGGGAAGACCCTCAGGGGAAACCCAATAATCTGTTCCCCTTCATTGCACAGGTTGCAGTCGGTCAACGTGACTCTCTCTCGGTCTTTGGCGGCGATTATCCAACCGCTGACGGAACCGGCGTGCGGGACTATATTCATGTTGTTGATTTAGCCCGGGGACATCTGCGCGCGTTGCAGCGCCTGGCGCAGAAACCTGGCTGTGTGTCCGTCAACCTCGGCACCGGGCAGGGGTACTCGGTTCTGGATATGATCAAGGCCTTTTCCAGAGCTTCCGGCCGCGAGGTCCCTTATCAGATTGTTGCGCGGAGGCCGGGGGATATCGCCAGTTGCTACGCCGATCCCTCATTTGCCCACCGCGAACTGGGATGGTTCGCCGAAAAAGGCTTAAACGAAATGTGTCGCGACGGCTGGAACTGGCAATGCAACAACCCGAAAGGGTATAATTCCAAGGTGTGAGTTTTTTACTTTGCTGTAGGGGATTACTTTTCAATGACCAAGCCTGAGGCTGAACCGACTCAGTTTTCTACGATGGCAGGCGTTTTTTGTCTGCTGCTGATGGCCGTTTTTGCCGCTGAAGTTTTGGTCATGCAGTATTATCGCAATGTGTTTGCCCGCATCCCTGTAGTCCAGGATGCCTTGATCGACGCAACCCTGCTGCTTTGCGTCATCGCCCTGCCTCTGTGGTTCTTTGTGTTCAGGCCTGCTGTTCGTGGCAAAGTTAAGCCCGGTTTCTATTTTTTCAAGAATGTGATCCCGCTTTATTTTCTGGTGCTTGCCGTTCTGTTCCTGATTGAATTCAGCCTCATGCTGTGCCTGCCCTGGTTTGGCATAGACACCACCACCGAACTCGCCGGCGTCTATGATGGCGCCTTAACCGTCCTTTTCAGTGCGCCGCTCTTCTGGTGGCTCCTCTACCGCCTCGAGGTTCACCTCAGATTTGAACCCCTGGCCGATTTTGTCAGCGCGCCCGGAACCCTTGTCGTTCTTTTGCTCTTTATGATTTTTCTCGCCGATCTCCTGCAAGAGATCGCCTTTACGCATTTCCAGTTTCATTTAACGGACGTTCAGTATCAATTGTTGGACGGGTTCGTCACTCTGGTGCTGATTTCACCGCTGTTATACATTCTGGTGGTGCGTCCTCTCAGACGTCATGCGCTCTCTGAAAGCGCCCGAACCAACCTCATCTATGATCAGGTGGCGGATGCCATTATTAAGGTTAACCTGAGGGGCATAATTGAATCTTTCAACAGCTCCGCAGAGAAAATTTTTGGGATTCCGGCCCAGGTGGTCATCGGGAAATCAGCGGCGGAGCTGTTGGATTCAAATGAATTCGAGCTGACTTCAGAGCTGATGAGGATAGCTGATGAAAAAATCGATCAGCCCCTTGAGTTTTATGATCTCAAATCCAAACGACAGGATGGCGTCCCCCTGGTACTTGACCTGTCGGTCAGTCAGGTCAAGCGGGACGGCCCGGTTGAATACCTGCTCTTATTTCATGATATCACCCAACGAAAAGCGACCGAGGAGGCCCTGCTGGCCAGCAACAACATTTTTCGTGAAATATTTGACCAAACCGAAGATGCCATCCTCTTTTTTAAAACGGGGACGGGTGAAGTCCTCGATCTGAATGCGACTACGGAAAAACTCTATGGCTTCAGCAAACAGGAAATATTGACCTCAGGTATTCAGCTGTTTTGTGACGAGGAACCCTTTCAGCAATTTACCCGGGCCATTGCTGAGGTTGATCTCTCTGGTGAGATTGAAGTTGAAACCCTGAGACACCACAAATGCGATGGTAGCGAGATGACGATCTCCCTGCGCGCGAAAAAAATAATTCTGCGTGGAGAATTTGTCATCTACGTCACCTTGCGCGATATCAGTGAGCGGGTGCGGCTCGAAGCTGAAACCCGCGAATTACAGGCTAAATTAATCCAGACCAACAAAATGACATCTCTCGGGCTGCTGGTCTCAGGGATAGCGCATGAGATAAATAATCCGAATAATTATGTTTTGGCGAATGCGCAGCTGCTGGGTAAAGTCTGGAATGATGCTCAGTACATCCTGCAGCAATATTATCGCGAGACCGGCGATTTTTATCTGGGAGGATTCCCTTTCAATGAACTGGAAACTCAGGTCCCGCTTCTGTTCAAAGGCCTGACTGACGGCTCTCAAAAAATCAAGGCGATTGTTAATGATTTGAAACGTTTTGTGCGGGAAGACCGGGCTCTTGTCTTAACGGACATTGAAATAAATGATGTGGTGCTCTCCGCTGTCAGCATGCTGCATTACGAGTTGGCCAAGTATACGGACAATTTTCAACTTGATCTCGCCCGGCATCTCCCCCTGGTCAAAGGCAGTTCCCAACAATTGGGCCAGGTCGTCATCAATCTGTTGATGAACTCGTGTCAGGCACTGCCTGACAGAAGCTGTTCGGTTGCCATATCGACCAGCCTTGATCCCGACTCCGGGCAGATTCTGATCAGAGTCCATGATCAGGGTTGCGGACTTTCTGATGAATTGAAGGGAAAAATCCTGGAACCATTTTTTTCAACGAAGCTTGATTCAGGAGGGACGGGGCTTGGGCTTTCAATCAGTCAATCGATCATCAAGGATCATGGCGGGCAGCTGGAATTTTTCAGTTCATTTGACAGCGGGACAACGTTTACTGTTAAACTTCCTAGTACCCTGTAATTGATGGGATTTCGTAAAATTGCGTAGGGGGTTGGCGGGGCAGCAAGGCATGATTTCTGTTACCCGACCTAAGTTAGACGGCTTAAAGCGCACCGCAGCTGAGGTTTCCAAAAACCAGCAAGCTGCGAAAGAATGTCGGTTACATGGTCCTTGTAGTGATTCCAATATCCGGGGGAGGTTGAGCGTGGTACCACCGTTTTCCGAGATCAGAAAAATTCTGTTGGTCGATGATGAGGAACAAAATCTCCAGTCAACAAAATTAAGTCTTCAGGCGCATGGGTTTTATGGCATCGTCACCCTGTCTGACAGTTCAAAAACCCTTGAATTCCTTGCCCAGGAGCCGATTGCGGTTATTTTGCTCGACCTGCGCATGCCCAAGGTTTCAGGCATCGAACTCCTCCCTAAAATTGTTCAGGAATATCCTGATATACCCGTAATTCTTGTCACGGCAAATGACGAGATAGACACGGTGGTCGAGGCGATGAAACTTGGCGCCTTTGACTATCTGGTCAAGCCAGTAGAGGCGAGCCGGCTGGTCTCTTCTTTGCGGAAAGCCTTTGAAATGCGCAGCATGGCCAAAGAGCTCTCATCGCTCAAGCAATACATGCTCTCCGACCGCCTGGACTATCCGGAAGTCTTCACCAGAATTATCACCGGCGACAAGAAGATGCGCGCGCTCTTCCAGTATATCGAGGTTGTTGCACCGACCCGAGAACCGATATTAATTGTCGGGGAGACCGGTGTGGGCAAGGAGCTTGTCGCACAAGCTATTCATAAAATCAGTGGGTGTAAAGGGGAGTTTGTCGCAGTCAACATCGCCGGCCTTGATGATAATATGTTTACGGACACCCTGTTCGGGCATAAAAAAGGCGCCTTCACCGGCGCCGAAGTCACTCGCGACGGCTTGATCGCCAAAGCTGGGCGCGGGACCCTGTTTCTCGATGAAATCGGGGACATGAACGAGGCTTCGCAGATTAAACTTCTGCGCCTGTTGCAAGAGCAGGAATATTATCCGGTCGGCTCGGATCTGGTACAAAAGAGTGATGCGCGGCTCATCATGGCGACAAACCGCAATCTTCAGCAGCTTATTGCTGAGGGCCGCTTTCGCAACGACCTTTACTATCGTCTGTTCGCTCACCAGGTTAATGTCCCGCCGTTGCGGGAACGACAGGAAGATATTCCGCTGTTGCTGGAACATTTTTTGAATGCTGCTGCAAAAAATCTGGGTAAAAAGAAACCGACCGTCCCGCCTGAACTCGCCGCTGTTCTGAGTGTCTACCACTTTCCGGGGAATATTCGTGAGCTTGAAGCCCTGGTCAGTGATGCCGTCATTCGTCATACCGGCGGAGTCCTGTCGATGAAATCGTTCAGCGCGGTGATTGGTGATCATCAGCGATCCTCTACAGGGCATGAAAAACCGGTGATCGCTGATGAAGATCCTCTCAAGACCCTGTTCGGCCATTTTCCCACCATCGGTGAAGTCGAGGATTATATGGTCGATGAAGCGATGAAGCTCGCCCGGGGTAATCAGGGTCTTGCAAGTAAGATGCTCGGCATTGGTCGTCAGACCTTGAACAAGCGCTTAAAAAAACACGGCTATGGTGACGCCAGAAAAGGCAGCAGTTGAATGGCCTCGATCATCCCTGATGAAGACCAGGCTGTCAGTTGGCAGAGCAGAACCTTTTTCCCCCGCGGTCAAAATTACTTCTTCTTATTCTAACGCCTTAACCTTGACAGGGAGCTTTCTTATGTATTTGCGAAATTCATGTTTGTTTATCCTTTCGGTCTGCTTGATTTTTAGCCTTTTCGGTTGCGCGGAGCACACTTCAATGTCGGGCATGTCCGGGATGTCGGGGATGTCGGGTATGTCCGGCATGTCGGCTGCAGATCATGCCAAGCATAAGGCGATGATGGATAAAAAAGGCTACACGCGCAGCGTCGAAACTTACCAGATTCCCGATTTGATGCTGAAGGATCAGACCGGCAAGATGGTCTCTCTGCCTCGTCTGCTTGAAAGCGACAAGCCGGTCATCGTTAATTTTATCTACGCGACCTGCACCACCATCTGTCCTCTCTTGTCCATGGGCTATATCGATCTGCAGCGCCAACTGGGGGATAAAAGTGATCAGGTGGTGCTGGTTTCCGTCACCATCGATCCCGAACATGATACGCCCGAAGTCCTGAACCGTTACCTGCAGAAATTTCATGGCAAGCCGGGTTGGACCCTGTTGACCGGAAGCCGGGCCGAAATCGATCAGGTTACCACGGCGTTTAATGCGTTTGTCGCCGATAAAATGGACCATCAGCCGCTTAATTTTATCCGACTGCCTGGTCATAATAACTGGATCCGCCTCAATGGCATGCTGACCGGCAAGATTTTTCTTGAGGAGTTCCGCAGGGCCGGGCTAGATTTCGGCAAGTAAAAGTAAAGATTCTGCTCAATTCCCTCTCCCCCAGGGAGAGGGTCAGAGGAGGGGGAGGGTAGCAGAAGGCTCCCCTCATTCGGCTTGCGGGCACCTTCTCCTTCAGGGAGAAGGCAAAAAGTTCTGTGACAGGGGACTTACAGGGCCCATAGGAACCTGAACCCGCAGGTCGCCGGCTTGCACAGTTCACACAAACTTAGAGGTGTCTATGTCTGTCAGCTTTAAAATGGTCTTCGTCGGGCTCGGGTTTATTGCCCTGTTGTTTCTGGCCTCCTGCGGAGACAGCACCCCGACGCGTGCTCTGGTCTCGCAACCCGGGGGCGGGGCACCTGCATCTGAAACCTACAGCCTGAGCGGAACCATCACGCCCGCTGCGACGAGTGCTGTCGATGTAGACACTAACGACCCCAAGTCCAGAGCGGTCAGTAATGATGACCCGGCGAATGCTCAAACCCTCTCCAACCCGGTCACTCTGGGTGGGTATGCGACCGCCGTTCCGACCGGCGTAAGCGGCGACCGTTTCTCCGCCGTCGCCGATCTCCAGGATTGGTACCGGGTCACCCTGACCGCCGGACAAACGGTTACCCTGACGATCTCCGATCATGATGGCAACAGCGCCAATCTCGCTAATCCCGATTTTGACCTGTTCCTGGTGAATCCCACCACTCTGCTGGATGCCCAGACCTCAGAGGGGCTGACGCGGCAGGAGGTGATCAAGGTCCTGACCAGCGGTGATTACTATCTGCAGGTCTACGCTTTCAATGCCGGCTCGAACTATACCCTCAGCATCGGACAGGCCCCTTTCACCACTCTGTCACGTTCCCTGCATATCGAGGACGAATTCGTGCCCAACCAGGTCATCGTCCGGCTGAAAAAGCCCGCTCCGGGAATAACGCCTCAGGCGGTGACCAGCCAGCTTTCAAGCCTGGGACTCGAGCCCCTTGCGGGCCGTCCCGGCGAGTCGCAACTCTACCGCCTGAGCGGCAGCGCAAATGCAGTTCGCGCCCAGAGTGCGACGGGGACAGGCACCCTGAGTAAGGGGACCGGCACCGCCTTGCAGCAGGCGAAGCGCGCCACCCTTGACCAGGTCAAGAGCCTGCGGCGCCGGGCCGATGTGGCCAGTGCAGATCTCAACTATATCCGTCGTCCGCTGCTGGTCCCCAATGATCCTTCCTATGCTGTGCAGTGGCAGGCCGGGCTGATCAATCTGCCGCAGGCCTGGGATCTGTCCACCGGCAGTCCGTCTGTGGTGGTCGCGGTCCTCGATACCGGGGTCCTGTCCGCGCACCCCGATCTTATCGGGCGGTTGTGTACGGCTACGGACAACTGCGCCGGTTACGACTTCGTCTCCGACCCCCTGAGCGGCGCAGACGGCGATGGCATCGATCCGAACCCCGAAGATCCCGGCGATCATAGCCTGCCGGGGGGCACAAGCTCATTTCACGGCACCCATGTCGCCGGTATTCTCGGCGCCGCCGGAAATAACGCCCTCGGAGTCGCCGGCGTCGACTGGGCCGCGAAAATTATGCCGGTGCGGGTCTTGGGCGTGAACTACGGCACCAGCTATGACATCATCCAGGGGGTGCGTTATGCCGCCGGACTGAGCAACGATGCAAACAGCTTCCCGGTGACCGCGGCCAATGTCCTCAACCTCAGCTTTGGTGGCGGCGGGTTCTCACAGGCCGAACAGGATCTCTACACTCAGCTGCATGATGCCGGGATTATTGTGGTCGCGGCGGCGGGGAACGCGGCGAAAAATCTGCCGGTCTACCCCGCGGCCTACGCCGACGTTGTCGCGGTCAGTGCTGTTGATATTGACAAAAACCTCGCACCTTATTCAGATTATGGCGCCTTCATCGATGTCGCCGCGCCGGGCGGTAATCTGACCACCGACCGCAATGGGGACGGTGTCCCCGACGGCATCATCAGTACCAGCGGCAACGACAGCACCACACCCCTGACCTATACCTATGTCCCCTACATGGGAACGTCCATGGCCGCTCCCCAGGTCGCCGGGGTTGCCGCCCTGATGCTGGCCGTTGATCCGACCCTGACGCCGGCGGAGTTCGATCTGCTGCTGGCCGCCGGCGCCCTCACCCAGGACCTCGGCGCCGACGGGGCTGCGGTGCGTAACGACAGCTTCGGTTACGGGTTGATTGATGCCCAGAAAGCCCTGCTCGCCACTCTGGCTCTTGCCGGTGGCGGCAGTTTGCCGCCCTCGCTAGCACTCAGTCCGAGCCTGTTGAATTTTGGGGCCAACGCCAGCAAACTCCTTCTCACTCTGTCGAATGCCGGCGGGGGCACGCTTAACATCACCGGCGTCAGCTTTACCGCGCCCTGGATCAGCTCCGTGGTTTTGGGTACCGAGGCGCCGCCCGGCAGCGGCCTTGGAGATTATACAGTGACGGTCGATAGGACCGGGTTGAGTGACGGGGTGTACAGCGACGCGGTCACATTTACCACCGATACGCCGGGGAGTTTCTCTGTCTCCCTGCTGCTGCAGGTCGGGGCCAGCGGGGTGGCCGACGCGGGACGGCAAACCGTCTATCTGGTCGACCCCGCCACCGGTAACCGGCTGAAGACTCTCAGTGTCAGCGCTGATCCTGTCAGCGGGACTTATCACTACAGTTTTACCGGGCTGAGCACTGGAAAATACTACGTGACCGCAAGCAGCGACCTGGACAACGACGGACAAAATTGCGACTCCGGCGAGGCCTGCGGTAGCTATCCGTTGCTCACGGACCCGGTCCAGATCAGCCTGGACACTCAAAGTCTGACCGGCATCGATTTCAGTACCGGATTTAACAGCTATTAATCTGGTACCCACAGCGTTAAACGCTTAAAAACTCCATCTGTCGCCGGGTCGGGCCGCCGATTGTCTCCCTGGCGTGAAAGTACAACAAGAAAGGTATGCAACATGAACATGCGGCAGCTGACGAGCACCCTGTTTGTCATGATTTTGCTCTGCACAACGGCCCAGGCCAAGCCTCTGGCAGGTTCACACAGCGGTCTTTATCTCGGGGCATATTACGGCGTTCCGACTCTGGGGAAAGCCTCGGCAACCGATAGCCTCGGTCGGTTTAATCTTAAAAGTGACCCGGGAAAGCTGGTGACCCTGACCCTGGGTTATGACCTGCCCGCCTACAGTGTGCTGGGGGAGGGGCGGGTTGAGCTGGCCTACACCCAGTCGAGCAACAGCCTCACCCGGGCCGAATTCAGTGACGGCTTATTTCCCGCCAGCGGCGAGATACAGGTCCGCAGTCTGCTCTTCAACACCTTCACGGTCTTTCACAACCGGACGTGGCTGCTCCCTTACCTCGGCGTCGGACTCGGTGCCGCGCAGGTGCGTGTTGATCAGCTGCGGGTCAGCGGGCTGCCGGTGATAAATGACGAGAGCGTCGTCTTTGCCGGGCAGGGGGGTTGTGGTCTGACTATGGATATCAATTCCCGCCTGCGGCTCGATCTGGGTTACCGCTATTTTATCAGCGCACAACCCGAGCTCAGGCTGGTTGATGGCAGCAAGGTCACCCTTGATATGAAGGCACACATCGGGCTTTTAGGTCTGGCCTATAAATTTTAATTTTTAACCCGAGGAGATTGCAATTGATGACCCGAAGACTGGCTCAGGGGTTCTGCCTGCTGTTGCTGCTTTTTGCACGCGCGAACCTGGCTGTGGCCGTGACCAGCTCGATAGAACCAGCCGACCCCGCGAACAAATTCTTGACGCCGGTCGCTGAAGACCGGTCACTCGAATTTTACCTGGAGAATCCCGATCCACTGCTGCATGGCCTCACGGATGACGAGGTTCTCCATCTCGGCGAGCGCATGTATCGCGAGGGGATTCTCCCTTCGGGCCAGGTAATGGAAGCTTTGTATGGAGAGATGAGTGTCGACAGCTCGGCGTTCTCCTGCGAAAGTTGTCACCTGCGCTCTGGAGTCGGCTCAGTCGAAGGCGGAGTGGTCACGCCTGCGGCGACCGGACGCAAACTCTATAAACCCTATATCAGACCGCCGTCGATTCAGGATCGTCCTGATATTAACGGGCGTTATACTTACGCCAAAACCATTCAGAAACGGCCCGCCTATACGCGTGAAAGCCTTAAGGAGGCGCTGCGCTACGGGGATGACCCTGCAGGGACCACTTTTAACGGCATTATGCCGCGCTATCCTTTAACCCCGTCTGATATGGCCATTCTGGTGCGTTATCTGGAACTGCTCTCGGCCCACGATTCCCCGGGGGCCAGCCCGACTCTCATAAAGTTTGCGACAATTTTGACTGATGATGTCAGCGCCGCAGATCGCGAAGCGATGCTGGTTCAGCTGCGGCGCTTCGTTGCCTCCCAGAACCATCAGCTTGATATGTACCGTGACTTCCTGAAGTTTGGTTACAAACCGACCGGCGACATGAAGTATTCCTTTCGAAAAACCTCCCTGGCGCTCTGGGAGCTTAAAGGCCCACCCGAAACCTGGGCAAAACAGCTTGCCGCCTACTATAATGCCGACCCGGTGTTTGCCGTCCTCGGCGGGATTTCCAACCAGAGCTGGCAACCTATCCACGATTTTTGTGAGGCACAACGCTTACCCTGTCTGTTTCCCATCACCATGTTGCCCGTGGTCGACAGCGACTCCTGGTATACCCTCTACCTGAATAAGGGCTACTTCCAGGAAGGCGAGGCCGCAGCACGTTTTCTGCAACCATTGCTCCTAAAAAAGCCGCAGGGCAGAATCCTGCAATTGGTGCAGAACTCGGACGCCGGACGTGCCCTGGCCAAGGGGTTTTCCTCCGTCAATCAATCCGCGGCCAAGGCGACCGTCGAGCGTATCGAGGTGACGGCTGAACTTCTGCAGGACAAGACCAGGCTTTCCCGGTTGATCGCCAATATCAAGCCACAATTCCTCTTCATCTGGGCCGACGCCAAAATCCTGCCGCACTTGCAGGATATCGCCGCTCAAGCGGCCGCTGATGCGAGTATTTTTGTCTCGTCCAGCATCATGGGCGCTCAACTCACCACAATCCCTGACAGCTTGCGGCCCCAGGTCTATATCACCTTCCCCTACCGACTCAAACCCTATTTCGGGGACGAAGAGGGGCTCGGCAAGCTGGCGCCAAATCCGATCAATACCACCTATAAGAATTTTGCCGACAAGCGTGTCGCGACCCGGACGGCCGTCATGCTCGCTCAGTCGGTCACCCAGGGGTTACGGCTGCTTTACGACAATCTTAACCGCGATTATCTCATTGATGTGCTGAGCATGCAGATGGACAAGATCGTCTTCGATTATGAACGCCTCAGCTTCGGCTCAGGCCAACGCTACGCCTCCAAGGGCTGTTATATCCTGCAAATCGGCCCCGGTCCGGAACCCGCCCTGATCCCGCGCAGCCCCTGGGTGATTCGCTAGGCGTTATCGGAGGGGACAGCTTCCTTAAGGGGACAGGCACCTAACGGAGCCAGTCCCCTTCGGTCTTACGATATTTTCATTGGGGACTGGCTCCGCAGGTGCCTGTCCCCTTCGGTCGATACGGTCGCGGTCGAAAAAGGGACAGGCACCTAACGGAGCCAGTCCCTGAAGGTCCGGAAGTACAATATTTTCATTGGGGACTGGCTCCGTTAGGTGCCTGTCCCCCTAATCTTACACTCGTTCGTAGAGGAGGGGGCTCCATGCCAAGAGTAGCAAGGCAACTCGTTGATGGCTGCATCTACCACCTGATCAATCGAGGTAACGGTCAGCAGCGGGTGTTTCATAAAGACCGCGATTATCAGGCCTTCACTGAGATGTTGGCCGAAATGAGCAGTCGCTACGCAGTCGAAATGCTGGCCTGGTGTTTGATGCCGAATCATTACCATCTGGTTGTCAGGCCGCAGGTGGGCACAGAACTGAGTCGCGGTATGCACTGGTTTCAAACCACCCATGCGCGGCGTTATCATCTCCATTATGGCAGCAGCGGCCACCTGTGGCAGGGGCGCTATAAGAGCTTTGCGATTAACGAAAGCGAACAATTACTCACGGTTATCCGCTACGTCGAAGGCAACCCTGTCCGCGCCAACATGGTCGAATCGACAGCAAACTGGCCCTGGTCATCGCATCACCAACGCATCGCAGGGACAGGCTCCGAAGGTGCCTGTCCCCCTGATTCACACAAAATGTTCGAATCGACAGCAGCCTTGCCCAGGTCATCGCATCACCAACGCTCCGCAGGGACAGGCTCCGAAGGTGCCTGTCCCCCTGATTCGCAGTCAAATAACTTCCTCGCACCATTACCCATCGAATTGCCGCAACCCTGGACCGTCTATGTCGATACACCCATAACCGGCCCCGAGCTAACAAAGTCAAAAAACCAGTTAAAGTGAAAACAGGGACAGGCACCTGAAGGAGCCTGTCCCTCAAAATCTGTCACTGACAAATAAAAAAATCAGTCGAGCTGAAAATAGGGACAGGCTCCGAAGGTGCCTGTCCCCCTTGGTTGAAACGGTCGAAAAAGGGACAGGCACCTGAAGGAGCCAGTCCCTGAGCCAGACTCCCCCTTTTGTACTAATTTTTGCACCCCATCCATTAATTTGTCCTGATTTTCGCACCCCTCTGAGGCTTGAATTTTGGTGTTGCAACAAGATGTTGCAGTAAAATTCACCAGTTAGCCTCAGGCTCTAAATTGGCATGTTACCTGTAATAGTCATCTATAAGAATCTCGTAATTTTATGCACTTAAAGAGTGCTGAATTAACTATTAGCAAATGTAAATATCCCCGCTAGCCGCTAAATGAAAGGTCCAGATATGAGGACGAAAACGAAGGAGGGACGAATGACAAGCATCGGACGAGCATTCCTGCGAAATTTAGTTTTAACCCTTTTGGTGCTTGGCGCCGGGGTTTGCTCCGCGTCGGCGTATACCGCTGTCACGCCAGAGTTAGTGACAAAAACCGAGGTGGTACGCAAGCAGATGGAGCAGAGAGTCTCCGATGCTGAGCGCCGTGCCGCCGCCGAATCGCTTAAGGCGCTGCGTCAACAGATTCATGAATACAAGCTGATGCAGGCGGATCCGACGATTCGGGTCAAGGGGCAAACGCAGGTCAACCCGCTGGGGATTCTCGGCATAGATTTCAAGGCCATTCCGACCGCGCCCTTCGATGCCGCGGGTAACCCCAACGTACCCGATTATAACACCACGGCTAACTGGGCTTATTCTCCGCCACTGGCAAAATTTGTTGACAGGTTGCCGACCCTCGATTGTAGCCTTGCCGGTAAAAATGAGCTGGGGCAATGTCTGCCGGTCGCGGTGCCTGACACGGTGACCTATCCAGGGAGCGACTATTACGAAATCAGTCTTGAAGAGTGGCATGAGGTGATGCACTCCGACATGCCGCTCGGCACGCCGACACGCGGTTATGTTCAGACCAATAACGGCACCGACCAGACGGCGGTTGCCGGTGGTTGTACCGCTGGTGCGACCCCTTCAGACAACAGCTGTAACACCATCGCGCCTGCGGGTCAGCATTTCATGGGCCCGCTTGTCGTGGCGCGACGCAATCGGCCGGTGCGGGTCAAGTTCACCAACAAGCTCCCGGCCGGGACCGGAGGCGATCTCTTTCTTCCGGTTGATCAGTCAGTCATGGGCGCAGGGGAGGGTCCGTTGAACCGTGACGGCTCACCCTGTAACAACACTGACTACGAAAACAACACCTGTGACTATTTTCCCCAGACCCGGGCTACGGTTCACCTGCACGGTGGCCGCACTCCCTGGATCAGTGACGGCACCCCTCACCAGTGGATCACCCCGGCTAACGAGGTCTCTGTCTCCGATCGCACCACACCGACCCCCTATCCGCGCGGCGTCAGTGTTTCCATGGTGCCGGACATGCCCGATCCGGGTCCAGGGTCCATGACCTTTTACTACACCAACCAGCAGTCAGCGCGTCTGCTGTTTTACCACGATCACGCCTTTGGTATTACCCGGCTCAACGTCCTCGCCGGTATGGCCGCAGGCTATTTGATTACTGACCGGTACGAGCAGGATCTCATCGATCGGGAGATCATCCCCGGCAAGAACCCGACCGACCAGATTCCACTGGTTATCCAGGACCGTACCTTTGTCGATGCGACCCTGACGCCCAATCCTCTGGATAACAACGTCATGACCCCGACGGTGCGTTTGACCGATCCCCTCTGGAACTGGGGTACCGGGCCCATGTCCGCCGATGGCAAGACCCGCGAGCCCCAGACCGGTGATCTCTGGTATTCACACGTCTACATGCCGGCCCAGAATCCTACTTCTCCGGGCGGCGTGAATCCCTTCGGCCGCTGGTTCTATGGTCCCTGGTTCTACCCCCCGACGGTTATTACTCATCCGCCGATTGCCAACCCCTACTATGATCCTGACTGCAGCAGCAGCAATCCCTGGGTTCTGGCCGACTGTCAGACCCCCGGCCAGCCGCCAGAGATCCCGGCAACCCCGCATCCGTCCATGGGTATGGAGGCCTTCTTTGACACCTGGATCGTCAACGGTACCGCTTTCCCGCGGCTTGAAGTTGAGCCCAAGGCCTATCGTTTCCGCATCCTGAATGCTGCCAATGACCGTGGCTCGAACCTCATGATTATGAAGGCCGATCCCACACAGCTCAGCGATATCACCCCCGGCTCCACGCGCACTCCTCCGGGTATGGTCAGCAACGCGACCAACAACTATACGGTCAGCGCAAAATATTCGCCGCAAACCGAAGTCAAGCTGGTGCCTGCCACCACGACACCCGGGTGGCCAGCAGATTGGCCGACCGATGGTCGTGAAGGCGGCGTGCCTGATCCCGGCGACTGTACCACCGGGCGCTGCAGTAACTTCGGCCCGCCCTGGATTCAGATTGGTAACGATGCCGGGTTCCTGCCCAGACCGGTCGTTATTGATCCGCAACCTGTCACCTATCGTGTCGATCCGACAGCGTTCTGGGTTGGCAACGTCTATAAGACCTCTCTCGCGCTGATGCCGGCAGAACGTGCCGACGTCGTCGTCGACTTCTCGGCCTATGCGGGTCAAACCCTGATCGTCTACAATGACGCTCCCACGGCCTGGCCGGCGCTGTTCTTTGTCTATGACTACTACACCGGCGCGCCTGATAACCGTGATTCAGGCGGTTACGGGGCCGGTGGCTGGTTCAACACGGTGACCGGCGCCTGGGAAGGCGGACATGGCCCGTTTGCCGGTTATGGACCCAATACGCGTACCGTCATGCAGATTGTTGTCGGTAACACGGTTACGAACCCGGCAACTCACCCCTTTAATCTGGCCGATCTGCAGAAGGAATATACCACCGCCGCAGATCCGACCGCCATCGATCCCTATGATCCGGCTCACGCTGCCTTGCTCAACGCCGGTGGATTGCCATTGTTTGAGCGCTCCATGGAGCCGATCGTTGTCACCCAGCCGGATTATCAAGGGGCTTACAAGGGTAAAACCTTCACCTCGACCTGGCCCTGGGCCGGCGCTCGTACCTCCATTCTGGACCGTACGCTCAAGTTCATCACCCTTAATAACGAGAAGGTGGAAATACCCCTGCAACCCAAGGGTCTCCACGATGAAATGGGCGCTTCTTTTGATCCCGAATATGGTCGCATGAGCGGTAACCTGGCGATTGAAATCCAGCCGCCGACTACCAACAATGCTAACCTCAACCTGTATGGTTTTAATGACGTCCCGACCGAGATCGTGCAAAACTCGCCTCCGGGAGTTATGATAACCAGCCTCGGGGCCGCAGCTGATGGCACCCAGATCTGGAATATCTCGCACAACGGGGTCGACACGCACCCGATCCACTTCCACATCTTCGATGTTCAGGTGATCAATCGTATCGGCTGGGACGGACTGGTTGAATATCCGCTGCCCAACGAAATTGGCTGGAAGGATACTGTCCGTATCAGCCCCCTCGAAGATACCATCGTCGCGGTGCGGCCTACGGCCCCGGCGTTGCCCTTCGGTATCCCCAACAGTATGCGTCCCTTAAGCCCGGCGATCCCCATCGGGTCTACTATGGGCCTCAGCAACACTGATCCTGCGACCGGTCAGGCCTATGTGGCACCATCGCCTTATGCCGGTGGCGTTGTGAACCAGCTCCACGATTTCGGCTGGGAATACGTCTGGCATTGTCACATCTTGAGCCACGAAGAGATGGACATGATGCGGCCGATTATTCTGCTGGTTCAGACCAACCTGGTCGGCAACACGAACTTCTCACTTACCACACCTTACGATACGGTTCCGGGCACGCCAGAAGTCGACCTCAGCTGGACTGACCCGACTCCCGTCGACTATGTGACCCATGCCTACTTCGGCGACGACACCAACGAAATCGGCTTCAATATCTGGCGCTCCGACGGCGGCACCGGCGTCTATCAGAAGATCGGTTCTGTTCCGGCCAACCATACCGCCTATAAAGATGTCAGCCCGGTCGGTACCAGTGATATCTATGTTATCGAGGCTTATAACCAGAGCGGTTCGACCTACTCGAACTCTCCCGGCGCTGTGACCCTCAATGTTTCACCCGGCGCGCCTTACACCTACACCGCGCCGGCGTCGATAAATCTCAGCGTCACGGTCGCCGCGCCCCTGGCGCAAAGCGTGACCAAGGTTGATTATTACAATGGCACCAACCTGCTCGGCACCGCGACGACCGCACCTTATACGCTGAGCCTGACCGGAGTTCAGGCGGGTACTTATGAGGTCTTTGCTGTTGTCACCGCCGAAGTTCCTGATCCGCCAACCAGCACAGTCAACAAGGCGGTCCTCACAACCACCTCCAGCACCACCACGCTCACGGTGACCGGTGGCTTAGCGGTTAATTTCACCGCCAATGCGGGCGCCCCCATCGGGCTCTGTGATCCGATCTCCCTGGTCGCCTCAATCACCGGCGCCGGGACCGCACCATACAGCTTTGTCTGGGCGGTGGACGGAGTAGCTCAGGCGCCGAGTACGGTCGGAACATTGTCGCTGCCGGCCATGACCATGGGTACGCACAGCATCACCCTCACCCTGACTGACGCCATCGGCCTGACCTCTTCGGCCACCAACCTGATTGACGTCATTAACCATGCGCCGACAGCAAGCTCCGGTGGACCTTACACCCTCGGCTTCGGCAGCAACCTGGTGCTGAATGGTTCCGGCACCGACGTTGACACTTGCAGCCCGGGCCTCACTTACGCCTGGGATATCGATAACGACGGCGTATATGATTACTTCGCCAACCGCACCATCAAGTATTCCGTACTGCAACCCTGGTTGTCCTCAACCCCAGCCGGCGCCGGTCCTTACACCATGAGCTTCAAGGTGACCGATGCCAACGGGGCTTCGACCGTATCCTCGACAACCCTCACTCTGGCCGCACCTGTCTTTACCAACACGACCACTGCCCTCGTCACCGGTGCCGTCAATTTCGCCTACAGCCTGCAGCTCACCGCAGTCGGCGGCACGGCACCCTATAACTGGTCGGCCTTCGGTCTGCCCGCCGGGTTGAGTATCTCGCCCTCCGGTCTGATCAGTGGCACTCCGACCGCGGTTAACGTCAAGGCCGGGAGCACCTTCGCGACCTTCCCGGTCAGCATTATCACGGTCGACAGTGCTGCGGCACCGGCTTCGCTCGGGACAGTGATGTACCTGAGGATTAACAAGTAAAACGGATCGGGCCGGCATGATGTGTGTCATGCCGGCCCCTTCGAGATGATTTTAGCGTGCTGATGTGGAACGCTCCACTTGCCAGATATGGATTTAGAATTTATGAAAAAACATGTGTTTGTCACCATAGCGCTGAGTTTGTTTTGCACCGCCTGTGCCTTCGCGGCGACCAAGGTCGACCTGAAGGACGAAACCGCGCAGATCAGTTATAGCCTCGGCTATCAGATCGGCGGCGATTTCAAGAGCCAGGGTGTAGGTCTTGACGCCACTGCGGTGGTGGAGGGCATTCAGGACGCCATCGCGTCCAACGAGCCCCGGATCGCCCCCAAAGAGATGACGGCGTTGCTGGTGGCGCTTAAGCAGAAGGTGGTCGCGGATCAGCGCACCAGAAACTACCAAACCACCAAAGCCTACCTGGCCGCTAATCTCAAAAAAGAGGGGGTTAAAGAACTCCCCGGCGGCACGCAATACCGGGTTATCAAGGCCGGTTCGGGTGCCAGCCCCAAGGCCAGTGATACGGTAGATATTCACTTCACCACCAAGCGGACCGATGGTACGACCATCGCGACCACGCGCTCAGATAACAGCACCCCGCGCACCTATCCGATCAGCAAGATGTTGCCGGGCCTGCAGACGGCGCTGGTCAAAATGAAGCCAGGCGCTGAGTGGGAAGTCTTTGTCGCTCCTGGTGGCCGCACTGAGTCGCTGGAAGCAGGCGGTGTGCTGATTTATGATCTCGAACTGGTTGCGGTTCACCCTGCAGCGGGGAAGAAGAACTGAGATGATTTCAGCTTTGATCGACATGTGGATATATACCGAACTTAAGCATTCATCTGTTCGGAATAAAATACTTTCGCAAAAACACGTGGGATGGCTAAGCAAAAATTTCGTTCGGCAAGGCCTGGCGGTTTTTCAGGGACGCAGGCAGACATCAGGTCTGTCAAGATCCTGGAAAAAAGCCGTATGGCCGCAGGGCGGACTTTTTGTGACGCCATCTTATAAGAGTTATCAGGAGCAGGGGGTATAGCCCCGATTATCCGGAGGTTAATTATGAAGATTTTAAAACAACGCATTTTGGCACTGCTGATCACAGCCATACTGGTTGTCGTGAGCGGAGGATTCTCCGTTGCCCAGGCGGCAGCGGTGCCGGGGGGAACCCTCGATCCGACTACGGTACCCAAATACGTGACCCCATTGGTCATCCCTCCGGTTATGCCGCAGGTTACGACGCCCATTGGAACGCCGGGCACCGAGAATTATGATATCGCGGTGCGCCAGTTCAAGCAGCAGATCCTCCCCGGGGGGATCTGGAATCTGGCGGGCGGCTACGCGGCGGGCACCTACACCTATCCGCCGACCACGGTCTGGAGTTACGGCAGCGCCACTGACCCCATGCCTGACTCCAGCGCTCAGGGTGGCGGTGTCGGCGTTGCGCCGGCGGGGAACTCCTCATTCAACTATCCCGCCTTCACGGTCGAGAACACCTCAAACGTGATGAACAAGGTGCGCTGGATCAATGAGCTGGTAAAGGATCCTGTCACCTGCTTTTATGGCACCACGCCCAACGCTACCGCCTGTAACTACCTGCCGCATCTGCTGCCGGTCGATCAGACCCTGCACTGGGCCAACCCGGGCAACGCTGATTGTCTCGACATGGGCGGCATGACTAACCCCAACCGCACCGATTGCGAGACCCTCAACCAGCTCCCCTATATGGGGCCGGTGCCGATCATCACCCACGTCCACGGCGCGCATGTTAATCCCGAAAGCGACGGCTACCCTGAAGCCTGGTTCTTGGCCAACGCCGACAATATCCCCGGCACCTACGCCGCCGGCGGTACCCGATTCAATCAGTGGACCAACGATGGCGCGAACAGCGTCGCCGGCTCCGCCTTCTTCGCTTATGAGAACAACCAGGAAGCTACGACCCTCTGGTATCACGACCACTCCATGGGCATGACCCGCCTTAACGTCTACGCCGGCCCGGCCGGTTTCTGGCTGATTCGCGGCGGCACCCACGGCGACAGCATGATTCAGGACAACACGGGCGCGCCTGGTATCCTCCCCGGGCCGGCTCCGGTCGCGACCGATGCAACCCTGCCGCTCAATATTGTCGGGGATGCCAAACGTAACTCCATCCGCGAAATTCCGGTGGTCTTTCAGGATCGCTCTTTTGACTGGGTCAACGCCGCAGGCACTCCGGTCGCGCAAGGCGACCCGACGGCCGTCGGCACCAAGCTCTGGTACCCGACCAGCCGGGTAGATTTCGATGGTTATAATGGCCCCTACCTGGGTGACCCGGCTAAATCACCAGCCGATATTGCTAAAATCTGGAATCCCGAGGCCTTCTTTAACACCATCGTCGCCAACGGCGTGACCTGGCCAAAACTGAACGTCGCTACCGAGCGTTACCGCTTCCGCCTGTTGAACGGCTGTAACTCGCGGACCCTCAACCTGGCGATGAAGATTGTCAGCTCGACCGATCCTCTTGATGTGGTCGGCACCGAAATTCCCTTCTTCCAGATCGGTGGCGATCAGGGCTTCCTGCCCAAGGTTACCATGGTTGAGACCGGTTTCATGTCCCAGCTGACTCCCGGCGCGGCTCTGCCAACCGTCACTCCGACCGTTGGGGACCCCCAGGCGCTGTTGATGATGCCGGCCGAACGTGCCGACGTTATTGTTGACTTCTCAACCCTCCACGCCGGAACCCATGTCCGTATCATTAATACCGCCGATGACGGTCCGTTCTCCGGTTTTGCCAACGCCGGCGTCGCTGATCCCGCGACCACCGGGCAGGTAATGGAATTTGTTGTTGATACCAGCGTGAACAAGGTTGGCGGCGATACCAGTACCCCGGTTACGGCCCTCAGCCTGCCAGCCGATACGCCTCTCGGCGCGGCTGACAATGCGCTTAACCCGCGTCAACTTTCCCTCAATGAGATGGTTTCTGATACCACCTGTATCGCCGTTGATGGTGTAACGGGTGAGTTTTACCATTTCCTTTATACCGACCCGACTCTGGGCACCAGCCAGGCTGCTTTTGACGCCTGCGTTGCTGCCGGACAGGCCTGGGGTCCCGCTCAGGTTGTTCCAATTGGCGGTACCACGGGTGATGTCGCCGGACCGCGTCAGGCCTTGCTTGGCACTGTCATCCCCAACCCCGGTGGGAGTGGACTGATCGCCGTACCCGAACGCTGGGCTGATCCGATCACGACCAACCCGCTCTTAGGGTCCACCGAAATCTGGGAAATTTACAACACCACCGCCGACGCGCATCCGATTCACGTCCACCTGGTGCGCTTTGAAATCCTCGATCGTCAGGATCTGGGTATCGATCCCGCTGGCGTCATGACTCCCGGGACTAACACCTATGCTCCCATGGCCAACGAATTAGGCTTCAAGGATACTGTTGTGGCCTACGCGGGTCAGATCACCCGGGTCAAGGCGCACTTCGATATTCTGGGTCGTTATGTCTGGCATTGTCATATCGTCGAGCACGAAGACAACGAGATGATGCTGCCGTTCAATGTTGTACCCGCAACAGTTGCGGCTCCAGGCTCTATAAGCGTACCAACAGCCAGCACCACCGGCAGCTACACGGTCTCCTGGACCGCTTCGGCGACCGCTGGCGTCAGCTACGTACTGCAAGAATCGGCTGATAACTTCGCAACGGCGCCGACCGATATCCCGGTCGCGGGTCTCAGCACTGTAATCTCGGGTAAGGGCAACAACCCCTTCACCTTCTTCTACCGCGTCTATGCGGTTTACCCCAGCGGCGGCAGCAGTACCGCAGTAACGGCGGCTAACAGCATCACCGTAACCTTGCCGGCGGCCGCTCCGGCCAGCATCACCGTACCTGCCACCAGCAATAACGGCAGCTACACTGTCAGCTGGGCTGCTTCGCCAACGCCTGGCGCAACCTACACCCTGGAAGAATCAACCTCGGTTGACTTCACCACCGGCGTCTCGGTGGTCGGCAGCAACATCGCCGCGCTCAGCAGTCCGATTGCCGGTAAGGCCGATGGCGCTACCTATTACTATCGTGTCAGCGCGACTGCGCCCAACTACTCCATCAGCGCACCCACAACTGGCGCCAACGGTTGTGCCGTCACCCTGCTGACCACCACCCTGACCGCACCGGTCACCGGGGCCAGCTATCCTCTGGGTACAGCCTTCCCCGTCACCGCCACAGCGACCACGCCAGTCGGCTACGTCGTCGGCAGTGTCGATTTCTACGATAACGGCCTGCTGGTTGGTGGCACGACCACCAGCCCCTACACCTTCTCTTACACCCCCGTAGGCGCCGGCAGCCACAACTTGACCGCAACCGTCAATTATACTAACGGCGCAACCTCAACTTCACCCGCCGTGTCGGTACTGATCACCGGGATTACCGCACCGGTCTTTACCACCTCAGCCGGAACCATTGACCTTGGTAGCTCAGTAATCCTCAGCGCCACACCGGCTGTCGTTACGGGTGCAACTGTCAACCTGGTGATGTTTATGGATGGTGCAAGCCCAATTGGCTCTGTGCTGGTGCCAACGGCTCCAGGATCAACTTATGATTATGTCTGGGCACCGACTACGGGTGGGCTGAAAAACCTGACGGCTGTTGTGTATTACAGCAATGGGCAGCTTGCGACTTCGGCGGTAGTACCGTTGACGGTTAATACGGTGGTTGCTGCACCTGGGGCGCCTGTTGTACCTGCTAGCAGCAATACTGGTAATTACACTGTTTCATGGGCAGCTTCGGCTACAGTGGGGGCAACGTATATCCTTGAAGAGTCAACAGACAACTTTGCAACTGATCCGTTGAATATCTCTATTGTTTCTGACAGGACAACTCCAACCTCGGCTACGATCGTTGGGAGAACTAGCGGGACATATTCTTATCGGGTTAAGGCTGTGAATTCTCCGATGGTTGATAGCGCTTGGGCTGTTGGTGGAAATAGTTGTGTGGTTTTAATACCGGTCACCGCAGTAACCTTTACTGTCAGCCCTGCAACATCACAAACGGTGGGTTCGGTTGTCACTCTCACTGCAGTGCCCACAGGTGGGGGGGCACAAATCGAATATCAACTTTGGACCTATGATGCAAATGGTGTTGCTCCAGCGTGGCGCGTGGCCATTAACTGGCAGCAGAATCCCATTCTGAGCTGGGATACCAGTTTGGCGTCTGGCGCTGGCCTATACAACCTCCGGGTTCATGCTCGTACGGTTGGGTCGACTGCACCTTACGATGCACGATCATTAAATAAGACCTACTCGTTGACTACTGCTACTACCATTACTCCAGTCACCGCAGTAACCTTTACTGCCAGCCCTGCAACATCACAAACGGTGGGTTCGGTTGTCACTCTCACTGCAGTGGCTACAGGCGGTGGGCCACAGATCGAATATCAACTTTGGACCTATGATGCAAATGGTGTTGCTCCAGCGTGGCGCGTGGCTATTAACTGGCAGCAGAATCCCATTCTGAGCTGGGATACCAGTTTGGCGTCTGGCGCTGGCCTATACAACCTCCGGGTTCATGCTCGTACGGTTGGGTCGACTGCACCTTACGATGCACGATCATTAAATAAGACCTACTCGTTGACTACTGCTACTACCATTACTCCAGTCACCGCAGTAACCTTTACTGCCAGCCCTGCAACATCACAAACGGTGGGTTCGGTTGTCACTCTCACTGCAGTGGCTACAGGCGGTGGGCCACAGATCGAATATCAACTTTGGACCTATGATGCAAATGGTGTTGCTCCAGCGTGGCGCGTGGCCATTAACTGGCAGCAGAATCCCATTCTGAGCTGGGATACCAGTTTGGCGTCTGGCGCTGGCCTATACAACCTTCGGGTTCATGCTCGTACGGTTGGGTCGACTGCACCTTACGATGCACGATCATTAAATAAAACCTACTCGTTAAATTGAATATAATTATTAATTTATGAAACAATGTATTTGGCCCCACTTCAATTGAAGTGGGGCCTGTTTGTTTTCCTCAACCCTGAAAATCGAACCAATGATTTGGCAACACTTTTCAGGACACATGGTTTCACAGCTTTTTGAAATATTTTGTAGACCAGCGGAGCCCTAGTTCATTTTTACGTGAGAGATGGTTCCCAAAATTCGGACAGTGTCTTAAGGTGGAAAGCCAGACACCGACGAAGGAGAATCACCCATGAGCAAAACCAAGCGGAAGCGGTATGCAGCAGAGTTCAAAGCCAAGGTCGCTCTTGAAGCGATCAAAGGTGAACAAACACTGGCTGAACTGGCTGCAAAATACAGCCTCCATCCCAACATGATTACCAACTGGAAGCGACAAGCCATCGACAACATGGCTGAAGGTTTTTCCAGTAAAGCAGATCGTTCCAAGGAACTCGATGAAGCTCAACTCAAGGGTCTGCACGCCAAAATCGGACAGTTAACAATCGAGCGCGATTTTTTAGCCAAAGCCTTCGGTCGCTGAGCCACATCCGAAGGAAAAGCCTGGTCGAACTCGATCAGGCACACGGCTTGAGCATTGCGCGGCAATGCGAACTGTTGTCGATCTGCCGCTCATCGTATTACTACAAGGAGACGGGCGAGACGGTACTGAACCTGCTCTTCATGCGTCTGATCGACGAGCAGTATTTGGAAACGCCTTACTACGGTGCACGCCAGATGGCCCGTCATCCTCGGCGGCAAGGGTAATGCGTCAGTCGTAAGCGGATCAGTCGTCTGATGCGCAATATGGGCTTGTCCGCTATCTACCAGAGGCCCAATACGTCGAAGCCGCACCCGGAGCACAAGGTCTATCCGTATCTGCTACGTGGCATGACCATTAACAAACCGAATCAGGTCTGGTGCAGTGACATCACCTATATCCCGATGCGGCGCGGTTTTCTTTACCTGGTCGCAATCATGGACTGGGCCAGTCGCAAGGTTTTATCCTGGCTACTCTCGAACACTCTGGATGCCGACTTCTGCGTGGAAGCGCTAGAAGAAGTTATTGAACGTTATGGGACTCCCGAGATCTTCAACACGGATCAGAGGAGTCAGTTCACCAGTTATGTGTTTACCACCGTACTCAAGGATGCTGACATTCGCATCTCAATGGACGGCAAGGGGCGCTGGATGGACAACGTCATGATCGAGCGACTCTGGCGATCGCTCAAATACGAATGTATCTATCTCAATGCCTTCGCAACCGGCAGCGAGGTTCGGCAAGGCATTGGCCATTGGATCAAACGGTATAACGAGCGGCCCTCACTCGAAACTGGACGACAAAACTCCGGATGAAGCATATTGGCAAAAACCCCGGCTCGGCTACGCTGGCCCTTCTATTCAACTGGCGGCATAACCATGAAGGCTTTCCACCTTATTTACGCCGCCAAACTGTCTGAACAACCGGGGCCACCTCTCCCTTTTTGTTATGGTTACTTGTTCCCTCAAACCGAGAGCAAAGTAATCATAACAGGAAACTTAAAGAATTAGACACATCGGCTGGAAGCGAAGTTCAGTCAGTTGTCCCACCCAAAATATACTTTGTTGAATGCTCTTTGCCCATAGCCGCTTTTTTAAGATGTCACCTACCTTTTTTAGTTCAGCGGTAGATTCATATTGCAAGTGCACCATCTGAAGCCTCATCAAGAACTTCTTGGGGTGTCCGGTAGCCAAGGCACTTTCTCGGGCGGTTGTTGATCTTCTGTATCACTTTGGCCAACGCTTTTTCTGATACGCGCTTAAAGTTCATCCCTTTTGGGAAGTAGAAGCGCAGCAAGCCATTGATGTTTTCATTCGCTCCACGCTGCCAGGCGGAATAGGCGTCGGCAAAGAAAACCTTGAGGCCAGTCCCGGCTTCCAGGTCTTTGAATCGTGAGAACTCTTTACCGTTGTCCAGGGTCAGCGTATGGCAAATCCCTTGCGGCAGTGACTGATAAGCCGGAATCGCTGATGCATTGAAGGTCTCGGCTTTTCGGTCCGGCAATAAAGACGCCATGAGATAGCGGCTTTTGCGTTCAATATGGGTGGCAATAGCGCCTGAACCTCGTCGGCCAAGGACCAGATCTGCTTCCCAGTCACCATAGCGACCTCGTTCGGCAACAACCTCAGGCCGCGTTTCAATGCCGACCCTGCCGGGGATGAATCTGCGACCGGCACCGTAGCGTTTCTGCCGTCTGCGGCACTTATGCCGTCTTCGCAAATGGCGATGCAGGTTGCCACCCTGCTCGGCGTCGAGAAACACCCAGCGGTAAATGGTTTCATGACTGATCCGCATGCGTTCGTCATGAGGGAACTCTGAACGCAGGCGTTGAGCGATGACTTCTGGCGGCCAGTCTTCCCTGAGTTTGGTATCGATGTACTGAACCAGTGGGGGATGACTCTGACGCCGGTAACTTCGCGCTCTATGCCGATTTATTTCAACTTGTCGCTCGATAAAGTAGTACCAGTAAACTCCGCCTGGGTAGGTTGGACCATTACGCTTGAGTTCACGACTGATGGTCGTGTGGTGTCGTCCCAGGCGACGAGCAATCTCTCGCAAACTGAACTTCGCCACCTTTAAATGGCTGATGACATACCGATCTCTTGGAGTAAGATGTGTGTAGGGCATGATGGATTCCTTTCTGGTGTATTGGTTGCTCGCACTTCCAACATTACCAGAAACCCCATCATGTCCTGCTTTTTAGCCCGTGTTACGGGTGGTGCACTTACGAATAGAATCTACCGTTCTTGAAAACCAGGTCCATTATTTGATGGTAAGTTGTGATTTCTTTAATAATGGTTGATGATAGTAATTATGAAGGGAATAATGAAAGAGGTTGTAGAAATGACACCCAAGAACTTTGCGTTAGTTGGCGCCGGTGGTTACATTGCGCCGCGACATATGAAAGCTATTAAAGATACTGGGAATAATCTGGTTGCTGCAGTTGACCCTTCGGATTCAGTTGGCATCCTCGATAGTTTCTCTCAGGATATTGCCTTTTTTACAGAATTTGAGCGGTTTGATCGGCATGTCGACAAATTGAGACGGCAGGGCGAGGGGAAGCCGATTGATTACGTCAGTATTTGCTCGCCGAACTATTTGCATGACGCGCATATTCGTTTTGCACTCCGTTCTGGTGCTGACGCCATCTGTGAAAAACCGATTGTGCTCAATCCTTGGAATGTCGATGCCCTTCAAGAGATCGAAAGAGAGACGGGAGGGAAGATTTTTAATATCCTTCAGCTACGCACTCATCCCTCAATAATCGCTCTTAAAGAGAAGATAGCTAAGGCTAAAAATAAGGAAAAGTATAAGGTTGATTTGACCTACATAACCTCCCGTGGGCGGTGGTACTTTACGTCTTGGAAGGGAGAGCATGCTAAGTCTGGCGGTATTGCCAGCAATATTGGGGTGCATTTCTTTGATATGCTGATGTGGATTTTCGGTGAGGTTAAACATCACAAAGTACATTTGGCAGAAGATGGTAGGACGGCAGGTTTCCTTGAACTCGAAAAAGCTAATGTGCGCTGGTTTCTCTCAGTGGACCGCAAGGATCTGCCGGAAGAGGTAGTTGCCGCTGGCAAAACTACCTATCGTTCGATTACCGTTGACGGGGAGGAGTTCGAATTCTCGGAAGGTTTCACCGACCTGCATACCCTTGTGTATCAGGAGATTCTGGCTGGGCGGGGATTCGGATTGGAAGACGCCAGGCCCTCTATTAACCTGGTCTATGAACTGAGAAATGCCAAGCCGACTCGAATAAATGGCGGACATACACATCCTATGCTGAAGCCCTGAATTGATTTGTCCCTAACCCAAGGAGAGTGAAGTGTCTGATTATTTTGTTCATGAATCTTCCTTTGTCGATGAAGGTGCGGTTGTCGGCAGGGGTACCAAAATCTGGCATTTCAGCCATGTTCTTTCAGGTGCGAAGATCGGTGAAAAATGTAGCTTCGGTCAGAACTGCAGTGTTGCACCAGGGGTAGTAGTTGGTGATAACGTAAAAGTGCAGAATAATGTCTCGATTTATGAAGGGACAACCATCGAGAATGATGTTTTTCTCGGTCCGTCCTGCGTGCTGACCAATGTGACTAACCCACGTTCTCAAGTTTTGCGCCGTTCACTCTATGAAGAAACTTTGTTGAAGCGGGGTTGTTCAATTGGCGCAAATGCGACCATTGTGTGCGGCATTACCATCGGTCGCTATGCATTTGTAGGTGCTGGTGCGGTTGTGGCGAAAGATGTACCTGACTACGCACTGATGGTTGGGGTCCCTGCGCGGCAGAAGGGCTGGATGAGCCGACACGGTCATATGCTTAAAAATCCAGACACTGATGGTGTGCTGGTCTGCCCGGAAAGTGCACTACGTTACAAAGAGATTGAACAGGGCGTATTGCGCTGCCTTGATCTTGATGAGGAAGCTTCACTTCCCGAGGAATTGGCTTTTGGCAAGGTCGTTTATGATGAACTTAAACGGGAGTAGGTTGAAAAGAATGGAATTTATTGATCTGAAGGCTCAACAAGATCGAATCCGCCCCCAAATTGATGCCGCGATAAAACGTGTACTTGATCATGGTCAGTATATTATGGGGCCCGAGGTTGGACAACTTGAGCAAATGCTTGCTGAGTTTGTTGGAGTGAAGCAAGTCATTGGCTGCTCAAGTGGCACAGATGCACTTTTGTTGCCCCTGATGGCTTATGGTGTTGGCCCTGGTGATGCGATCTTCACGACCCCATTTACCTTTTTCGCTACCTGCGAAATGATCGCACTCACCGGTGCAATACCGGTTTTTGTTGATATCGACCCAGATACTTACAATATTGACCCGATCAAGCTTGATGCGGCAATTTTGCGCGTTATTTGCGAAGGGAAGTTGAATGCTCGTGGCGTCATACCTGTAGATCTTTACGGTTTGCCTGCCGACTATGACGCCATTATGGCGATTGCCGAGAAGTATGGTCTGTTCGTAATTGAGGATGCCGCCCAAGCGTTCGGCGCAACCTATAAAGGTCGCAAGGCACCAGGTCTGGCCCATGTCGGGGCGACAAGTTTTTTCCCGGCTAAGCCCCTAGGTTGTTATGGGGACGGTGGGGCTGTGTTTACTGATGATGACGAAATGGCTGAGAAAATCCGATCCTTACTTATTCACGGTAAGGGATTAGATAAGTACGACAATGTACGAATTGGTCTTAATGCTCGATTGGACACTATTCAGGCAGCGATATTGATCGAAAAATTAAAAATTTACGAAGCAGAAATTGAAATGCGACAACAAATTGCTAATAGATATACGCAGAGGTTAGTAGCTAAGGGCGATGCAAGTGGTTTTTCAATCGTCTCGCCGTTTGTCCCAGGTGGTTATGACTCAGTATGGGCACAGTATACTATCCGTAGCAAAAGACGAGAAGCTTTGAAATGTCAATTGCATCAGGCAGGCATTCCCTCAATGATATATTATATGAAACCAATGCACTTACTAAAAGCCAATAACTACCTCGGATATATGAACGGTGATTTTCCAATTTCTGAAGACTCAGCGAAGACTGTTCTTTCCTTGCCGTTATATCCATATATGCCTAAATCTGTTCAAGACCAGATAATAGATAATATTACTCAATGCTAGGAAGCTTTTTTAAATCTTTTGCTTCCTTGACTGCAGGTCGTATTGTGGGATTGGTTTTTGCTTTGCTGTCTGCCTCTTTGCTGGCCCGGGGGTTAGGGCCTGAGGACTTTGGTACGCTTACATTGGTTTTGTTGATTCCTACTTCAGTCCAGGCTCTTTCCGGGCTGAGTCTTAATTCCGGTGTAGTTCATTTCGCCGCAAAACACAGAGATTGTGTGCGCTATATCTTTGGTGCGGCAGCTGTCCTAAATAGTATCGTTGCTTTGATCCAATTACTTTTGACGCTTGTTGTTTCTCGATACCTCGGAGAATGGTTGGTCGAAGGATTAAATATTGAGCTTGTGTATCTTGCTGCCATCTTAAGTTTTCCTAGTATTTTAGTTAACTGTCAAGCAGATGCGCTATTAAATGGCACGCAAGAGTTCCATTATTTGGGCCGTTTTGCATCGTTTACAGCACCATTGCTTCCTCTTGGCTATTTCATCTTGATTCTAACGCAGCACCTAACAGTGACAACTGTTTTGTGGGTTAATTCAATAGTTGCACTTCTTATTGCACTAGTTAGGGTGCGTAAATGTAAAGTAGCTATTGGTTTCCCCGTTTTTAATAATTTTCTATTTTGGGCAAAGAAAATTCTCTTGTATGGCATTGTTAGCCATATGAGCAATGTTATAGCCTTTTTTAATTATCGCTTAGATATGTTTATTTTGAATAGTTACATGGGGAAAGTTACAACTGGTTTTTATAGCGTTGCAGTGAGTATCGCGGAGAAATTATGGCTTGTATCTTCTGTTTGTTCTCAGATTGTTTTTTCCAAAATTTCTGGGATGGATGGTGAAAAGGATATGCAACGCCTTACGAGGATTGTAGGGCTGTCAACGTTTGCTATAACTGCCTTGGGCTCTGTTGTATTAGGGTTTCTTGCTTCCTTTATGGTGAATCTTCTGTTTGGTTCAGCGTTTTCAGCAGCGGCTGAGGGTATTCGCTGGCTTTTGCCTGGCATTTGCGCAATGAGTGTTGGTCGGATCTACGCCAACGATCTCGCGGGCCGTGGTAAACCTAAGTACAATATATATCTTAGCGCTATTACTTTAATAGTTAATATTGGCTTGAATATTGTTTTGATCCCTCAAATGGGGATAGTGGGTGCAGCGATAGCAACAAGCACGAGCTACTCCGTTGCGGCAATATTGGCATATATAGCTTTTCGGCACGAAATTTCTAAGGTAAAAGTTGGGAACATTACGCTACCTTCCTCTCCATCTTAAGGTTTGTTGGGCTAATATTTGTGCATATTTTAATTATACCTTCTTGGTACCCGAACGTATCAAATGATCTCAGTGGGGGTTTTTTTCGTGAGCAGGCGATCGCTTTGTCAAAAAATGGTGTGCTCACTGGGGTTCTTGTCCCAAGGGCACTTCCGAAAAAGCCCGAACTTTGGAAGAACTTTTATCGTGCACCTCATCTAATTATCGATGAGGGCGTCATAACTTATAGACCTTGGTGTATTTGTTGGTCTCGATGGCATTCAGGTAATTGGAACACACTTGTAAATAAATCTTTGCGTTGGTTTGACAATTATTGCAAGAGTAATGGTAGACCAGATCTAATACATGCACATTCAGTGTTTCCTGGTGGTCTCGTTGCTATGGCTATAGCGAAAAAGCATAAAATCCCTTTTGTGATTACGGAGCACTTCTCAGGGTTTGCACGAGGTCTCTTTTCACCCACTGATTTAGTCATCGCGTGTAACGTATTTTCATGCGCTGATGCTCTGATAACCGTAAGCGCTAATTTACTCCGTACCCTAGAAACCTCTTGTTCTTTTAGTTTCTCAAATGCGCGCGTTATACCAAATATTCTTTCGGACGGTTTTGCATTGTCTGCTCCTCAATCGGATCCATCAACAAAGGCTTTTACGTTCTTGAATGTCGCCAGCCTTGTCCCGATAAAATGTCAGGATCTTTTGCTTCGCGCGTTTGCGATGGCCTTTACTGAGGATACTGGTGTCACTTTACGCATTGGTGGGGTTGGCTCAGAGTTGGAGCCACTAAAGGCTCTGGCGCTGGATCTCGGCATTGCTGACCAGGTTGTTCTTTTGGGGAAACTAGATCGTGGTCAAGTGTTGCAAGAAATGGCAAATTGCCATTCATTTGTTCTTAGTAGTGAAATCGAGACCTTTGGTGTTGTGGTTATTGAAGCTCTTTCGCAAGGAAAGCCAGTTGTCTCGACAAAATGCGGGGGACCAGAAAACATCCTGCACGAGGGGAATGGCATTTTTGTAGAAAAAAACAATGTTGTGGCTTTGGCTGATGGATTAAAACGAATGAAGTTAGAATATCCTAGGTTTGATAGCGAGCTTATTCGTGGCGATTGTCTAAATCGGTTTAGTGTAGATGCTGTTTTAGAGCAATTGATGACTATATATTCGGATGTTATTCTGAGAAGGTCGAAATAAATGTATTCCTTCCTTGTAAATACCAATAGAATTATAAGAGGTATCTTTAGTCTGTCATATAGAGAATTTCGAAGATCAATTTCACGTTTTTATAAATTGGTATTGTACTATAAGAAATATCCCTATTGTGAAATATTAGGTAAAAATACAATTGACTCACAGGTTATATTGGGGCAGGGCGCAGTTTTAAGCTGTGTTGATCTAATTGGGCCAGTGTCAATTGGTCGGGCGACTATGATTAATGGGCCTACTAAGATTGTCGCACATGGAGATTCTGTGGTTAGCATTGGTGCTTTTTGTTCGATTGCTTCCGGTGTCCTCATTCGATGTGACAACCATCCGTTGCACACTCCAAGTACTTATTTGTGCCATCGAGGTCCTTTCGGCAGTCTTTTTGATAATAGTAGGATGGTCACAAAATCAATAAATATTGGTAACGATGTCTGGGTGGGGGCAAATGCAATAATTCTCCCTGGTGTAAAAATTGGTGATGGTGCTGTAATAGCCGCAGGTGCCGTCGTTGTTGGGGATGTTCCAAATTGGGCTATCGTTGGTGGTGTCCCAGCAAAAGTACTTAGTTTCCGATTTTCTGATGAAACTTGCAAAATTTTAAGTGACATCTCATGGTGGAATTGGGAATACGATATAATGTGTTTGAATAAAGATTTTTTCTCTCTGGATCTTGCCAGTTTAACTGTTTCTCAATTGTTGGAATACTGTCGTTTGAGAAGAATTATGCCTGAATAAAGTGAATAGGTAATATGAAAATTTAACTGCAAGCATTAGTTGCTTTATCATAAGTTTTAAGATTGTTATTAATAACATGACATAATAAATATCAGCTAAAAAAATGGTTTTTTTATGAAACCAAAAACACACTGCTTGATTATTCATAATCTATTTTTATCGCGTTTTAATTAAATTATTGTTAAACATATTTATTGCCATCAAATGGAACCATTTATCAAATGGAAAAAATTAATTTATTCATTTTTGCAGCACACCATTCTTCAGGAAACATCGCTTCACAAAGATTTAAATCTTTAACAAAATACTTAGACAAGGATATTTATAATATTCATATCCTTACTCGGCGTATTAATGGGAATCACCGGTCTAGAACTTACCTTGAAGATACTAATGTAACCGTACATACAATAGATGGGGATTGTGTCGGTAAACACTCGTCGCCACTTGTTGTATTAATCGCTTTTTTGTCAGCGTTTTTCAACGCACTTCCCTTTTCACTTTCACTGCGTTCAAGCTGGATTGTTAATGCTTTGGTCGTTGCTGAAGGCCTTTGTAGGGATTTTTTGGCAAGGGGTGAGAAATGCTTTATTATCGGCACTTACTCCCCTATCGATGCCCTGATTTGCTCTTGCTGTCTTTCTGCTAAAGTTAAAATACCGTTCTTACAAGATTTTAGGGATGGGTTTGTTTTTGAATCACTCGGGCGGAAGGGGGCTATTGCTTCCCGATTACGACCAGTTGTCGAAAAAAAGGTTGTTGGTAGAGCTAGCTTGGTTGCCAGCGTAAGTTCCGCGCTTGTTGAGGACTTTCGGCAACGATACCCTGACCGAAGGATTGAGCTGTTACCTAACGGTTATGACCCTGCTGAATTCACCACTTTGTTCCATGAAAATATATCTTCCGAAGCTCAAGGTATTATTGCAGACTTTCCTAAGGGAAAGATTATTATTGGGCATTTTGGGAGAGTTAGCGCCAGTGACCAGTCCAGCCTAAAGGCGTTCAACCACCTCATTAAATTTTTTAACTCAGCTCCGCAATTACTGAATTGTATCCATGTCATGTTCGCTGGAAATTTGACTTTTGATGAAATGGATCTTCTGAATAGTCTGGGTTGTTCACATCGCATGGTTCCCCATATTGATCGGAATATCGCCTTGGAATTGATGGTTCGATGCGATGTACTTCTTCTGATTACAGGTGACAGGGTAGGATGTGCAACTGGCAAATTATTTGAATATATGGCCACCGGTTTGGATATCGCTTGCTTCAGCGTTGTTTGGAATGAAGCCGGTAAGATACTTGAATCATCTAACTGTGGAAGAATTTTCCTGGGTGACGACAACGATCGCGCTTTGGCCTTTTTTGAGGAAATTATTTCAGAAAATCGTAGCGTGCCAATCTTGCCTCGTAAAATTGCGAAGTACAGCAGAAAATATCAGGCTGCCATTTTAAGCAGTTGGATACAGGAACTTTGTCCTTAGTTATAGTCGATGCGGTGATTTTTAATGTATATTTACTTAAATGTTTACTTTTTGATAGTGAAATAACTATATGATTTATCTTAACTAATTTGTGTTTTTACTAGTTAATGTTTTATATCATATAGTAACGGAGTATAAAGTTTTGATAGTCTGGAATTCAAAATACAAAGGCAAACAGCAAAATAAGATAATATTTTCTATATTGTCGTTTATGTTGTTGTTTTTGACTGTTGTTATACCAAATTCTTTGCAATTATTTACAGCTGCAATAATGTTTTTCTGTTTTATTTTATCAATATTCATAGTTACATTTAATAGAGAAATGAAAAATATTCTACATTTATATTTTTTTAGTGTAACGGTAACAATTATTTTTGTAATTGTCGGATTCATTTATGGGGCGCCATCAATTGCATCACAGCAAGTTTTAATTATTTATGTCTTGTCTCCATTGTTTTGGATATACATATCTACCGGAATAATTCAAGTTATTGGTATAGATAAATTGATAAATTGGTTTGTTGTGTTGACAATCCTTTGTTGTGTGTCGATATCTTTATATTTTTTTCTATTCATTACATATGGTTCAAACTCTATATCATTTTTTAAAGAATCTGGTAACCTCAATCTTAAAGATGGATATGCTGGAGCAACAATGTTTGTATATGGTTCTTTGATCTTTTTGGTTGGGGGATTTTTTTCTTCACCTGAAATTATCCGGAATAAACTTTTGAAGTTTTTATTGTTAGGAGCATTGTTATGTTCAGCACTCACATCAGGCCGGTCTGCACTGATTCTTTCTATTCCAGTCGGTATTTTAATTGGGATTCTATTTCCTTATAGAGATAAAATTGATATGATTGGAAGGATGAACACTACATTAAATATAAAAGTGGTGTTTATTCTTGGATTTTCTGGGATTGTGTCAGCTTTTCTTCTTAGCCATTTCACTGCAATAGATGTTATCTATTTATTACAGAACTTCATAAAGGATCTCTACACCGCTGGTGGAACCGCTCGATCAGAACAAGCTAATGCCCTCATTGTTGGAATCGTTGACTCCTTAGGTTTAGGTGTAGGGCATGGGATTGGTGTTGATTATGTGAGAAGTTATACATTTCCTTGGAGATATGAGTTAGTTTGGCTAGCCACCATTCTTAGGGTTGGTTGGGTAGGTGCGCTAGTTTATTCTCTCCCGTTTATATGGTATTTTAAGAAAATATATATCATCACTAAACGGAGAGAGTTGTTATCTTCTGACAAGTTTATGTTCTCTGGTTTTTTCTGTGCGTTTATCGCCTCTAATACGAATCCCTATATAGAGTCTTTTTCTTTTCAGTGGATGTATATAATCCCTTTGATAGCATTGTTTGCAAGACCTGTCATCTTGGAAGATTAGTCCATATGAATATCCTTTTTCTCACTCGGTACGGCCGTTTGGGTGCGAGTAGTCGAATACGTACGCTTCAGTATTTACCATATTTAGCTACTCTTGGGATTGATGTGATTGTTGAACCGTTGTTTCCCGATGAATACCTCAAAAGACTTTATGCTAAAGAACCTACCAATTGGATGGGCATATTTAAAGATTATTTGCATCGATTATTTTATTTAAGTACTGTACGTAAGTTTGATTTATTATGGATTGAAAAGGAACTATTTCCCAATTTGCCATCCTTCATTGAGCAGTTTTTGAATTCTCTTGGGGTTCGCTATGTTGTGGATTATGACGATGCAATTTTTCACGGATATGATTTGAGCAATAACCTATATAAAAAATTACTCTCTAAAAAAATTGATAAAGTCATGAATAGGGCAACCCTGGTCGTGTGTGGAAACGAGTACCTTGCTGCAAGGGCACGACAAGCAAATGTGAGACGGGTTGAAATATTGCCGACTGTAATTGATCTCAATCGTTATGAAGTTTTTGAGAAAGATATTAGCAACCAAATTGTTATTGGTTGGATTGGCTCGCCATCGACAGTTAAGTATCTTGATTTGCTAATACCTGCATTGAAGACTATATCATCGGAATTTCCAATTCAATTGCGTGTTATTGGTGCAAAGTTCGCAGAAAAGGATTTAGACGTTTCATGTCGCCTTTGGTCAGAAAAATCAGAAACCACCGAGATTCAAAACTTTGATATTGGGGTTATGCCCTTACTTAATTCCCCCTGGGAGAGAGGGAAGTGTGGTTATAAGCTCGTTCAATACATGGCTTGTGGTGTCCCAGTGATAGCCTCACCCGTGGGTGTGAATAGGGAAATTGTTAGGCATGGAGTTAATGGTTATTTGGCCGAAAGCACTATGGAGTGGGTGACAGCGTTTCGTCAAATTTGTTCAAATTCTCAGATGCGTCATTCATTGGGGTTGGAAGGAAGGCATACCGTTGAGGATCATTACTGTCTTCAGGTCACTGCCCCTCGTTTGGCTAGGCTATTAAAAGAAACTGCTAATCGTTAAACATGATTTGTTAAAAATAATGCGCTTGTGGAGGTTTGTTTGAGTAAAATTATTGTAATTGGTGCTCTGCCTGAGTCGTTGATTAATTTTAGAGGTGAATTGCTTAAGTCTTTTGTTGCCAATGGGCATGATGTTACGGCGATGGCTGGAAATGCTAGCGTTGTAGTCATAGAACAACTCGCTGAGATGGGTGTGGGTTTCAGGGCATTTCCTGTCCAACGCAACGGTTTGAATCCTGTAACCGATATTCGAACATATCTTGCTCTTCGCAAGGTGTTTAGGGAATCGCGCCCTGATATGGTCATGTGTTACACAATCAAGCCAGTGGTTTGGGGCGGTATGGCATTATTGGGCATGCCACGAATTAAATTCTATGCACTAGTAACAGGTTTGGGGTTTGCACTTCAGGCAGGTGGTTTTATCCGACGATGCCTAACAATGGTAGTAGTTTGGCTTTATCGCTTATCTTTATTAAAAGCAAAGAAAGTTATTTTTCAAAATCAGGATAATCGAGATTATTTTGTTTCACGAAAAATTGTAAATAAAAGTAGATGCGCTCTTGTTAATGGCTCAGGCGTTGACCTAAATAAGTTTGCATTAGTGCCATTGCCTTCTGACGGTATAGTGTTTCTTACGATTGGTCGATTGCTTGGTGATAAAGGTTTTCGTGAATATGTGTTGGCCGCTAAAATTGTAAAGGCTCGCTATCCCGAAGCAGTTTTTAGAATTGTCGGACCGCAAGATTCATCACCTGATGGCATACCAGATCATGAAATTAAGAAATGGAATGAAAGTGGAGATATCGAGTATTTTGGTGCGACTATGGATGTGCGTTCATTCATTTCAGATTGTCATGTGTTTGTCCTTCCGTCTTACCATGAGGGAATGCCACGCACGGTTTTAGAAGCCATGTCAATGGGACGCCCAATATTGACCACTGATGTGCCTGGTTGTAGGGAAACTGTTACTCCTGGCGAGAATGGTTACCTAGTGCCCCACGCAAATTCCCAGGCATTGGCAGAGCGAATGTTCTGGTTCCTTGAACATCGTGACCAATTGGTGGGTATGGGAGCTCGAAGCCGTATTCTCGCAGAGAAGAAATTTGATGTTCATAATGTTAATCGTAATATCATTAAGATTATGGAGCTTACATCAAAGGCTGAGATGACCAATGTATAAACGGATTTTTGATTTTATTTCTTCTACGTTTGTTTTTTTTGCGTTCCTTCCGATTATTGTAATGTTGATTATGTTGGTACGTATTCGGTTAGGTTCGCCGGTATTTTTTAGGCAAGTACGCCCGGGATTGGATGGACAACCTTTTCAAATTTACAAGTTTCGCACAATGACTAGTGATAGGGACGGACTTGGGAGGTTACTTCCGGATTTAAAGCGTTTGACAAAGTTTGGTCAGTTTTTACGCTCTTTTAGCTTGGATGAATTGCCGGGGCTGATCAATGTCATTAAAGGTGAAATGAGTTTAGTTGGCCCGCGCCCGCTTCTGATGGAATATCTCGACCGTTATACTCCCGAGCAGGCCCGCCGCCACGAAATGCGCCCCGGCATCACCGGCTGGGCGCAGGTCAATGGTCGAAACGCCATCAGTTGGGAGGAAAAGTTCAAGCTCGATGTTTGGTATGTTGACAATCAATCATTATGGCTTGATATGAAAATTCTCTGGATGACCCTTGCCAAGGTTTTTAAACGCGATGGGATTAGTCATGCGGGTGAGGCCACGATGACCGAATTTATGGGTTCTCCAAAAGGGGGTGAGTAAATGTCAAAAACTTTAATTGGTGTATATGGTGTAAGTGGTTTTGGTCGTGAAGTAATGCCTTTGGTACGTGAATCGCTTATGGAGGGGGTGCATGATGCCGAGTTGGTCTTTATTGATGACGGCTCGGAATTAACCCAGATGAATTCTTATCAAGTTATGAACTATGAAGGTTTTCGTGCAATGCCAGCGATTATTAAGTCGGTTGTTGTCGCAATTGCAAACAGTCAGGTTAGGCAAGTCATTTTCGAAAAACTGAAGAATGATGGTATCGGTATTCTGGATATCCGTGCGTCAAATGTTGTCATAATGGATGACGTTGTGATGGGTATAGGCTCGATCTTGAGCCCTTTTGTAACTCTAACCTCAAACATTAAAATCGGGGTAGGTTTCCAGGCGAACATTTATAGTTACGTAGCGCATGATTGTGTCATCGGAGATTTTGTGACCTTTGCGCCAGGGGTCATGTGCAATGGGAATATTGAAATTGCTGATTATGCTTATATCGGGACAGGTGCTGTTATTAAACAAGGTCGCCCCGGAAAACCTTTAACTATAGGTGAGGGGGCGATTATTGGGATGGGGGCTGTCGTGACGAAAAATGTACCTGCTGGTGTTACGGTTGTCGGCAACCCTGCAAGGCCTTTAACCAGAGACGGGCTGAAGGGGTAGCCGCAATGTCCAAAGAAACTTATTTCCCTATTGCTGAGATTGAAAAACTTGAAATAGGAATGTCTGCTTCTTATGCCCAGACAATAACCGAGGCAGATATTACGATTTTTGCAGGTGTGTCAGGTGATAAAAACCCCGCACATGTAAATGAGGAGTATGCCAGTGCATCCCGATATAAAAAACGTATTGCCCATGGCATGATTTCAGCGTCTTTTTTTTCAGGGATTTTAGGTACCAAATTGCCTGGTTCAGGTTGTGTCTATGCTGCACAGAATTTAATTTTTAAACGAGCGGTCTATATTGGTGAAACCGTTACCGCAACCGTGACAGTAACTGACATTGATCTCAGAACAAGGCGAGTGAAGCTTTCGACGGTTTGTGTAGTGAAAAAAAAGAAAGTTATTGATGGCGAAGCCGAAGTATTTATTCCCTAAATTGTCCTGCTTTTTTTAGAATTGGTATTTCCATGCTCAACACTCCTTTCGCTCCATGGCCATCCTTCACAAACGAAGAAGCCGATACCATTAAAAATATTCTACTCTCCAACAAAGTCAACTACTGGACCGGTACAGAAGGGCGCGAGTTCGAAAAGGAATTCGCGTCTTACTGTGGCGTTAAGCATGCCATTGCTTTAGCCAACGGTACCGTAGCGCTTGAGCTGGCATTGGACGCCCTAGGAATCCAATCCGGTGATGAGGTTATCACCACCAGCTACACATTTATCGCTTCAGCCAGTGCGATAGTCATGCGTGGGGCAATCCCGGTGTTTTCGGATGTCGACCTTGAAAGTTTAAACATCACAGCAGAAACTATCCGGGAAGTGCTGACGCCCAAGACTCGCGCGATTATTGCCGTGCATCTGGGTGGGAACCCCTGCGATATGGACCCGATCATGGCGTTGGCGCGTGAGCACGAACTGAAGGTTATCGAAGACTGTGCCCAGGCACATGGTGCGGTTTACAAGGGATGCCCTGTCGGTTCTCTCGGTGATGTTGCGGCTTTCTCGTTTTGCCAGGACAAGATTATGACGACTGGCGGAGAAGGGGGGATGTTGACCACCAATGACCAAGGTGTGTGGGAAAGGGCTTGGGCGTTTAAGGATCACGGCAAAAGTTTTGACGCGGTTTACAAGCGTGAGCATCCACCCGGGTTTCGCTGGTTGCATGAATCCTTTGGTACCAATATGCGGATGACGGAGATGCAGGCGGCGATTGGGCGTATTCAATTGCGGCGGTTACCGGAATGGAAAGCGACCCGCCAGCGTCATGCAGCAACACTGGCCGAAACATTCAAGCGAATGCCAGCCTTGCGCGTACTTGAGCCGTTAGAAAATTGCGAGCATGCTTATTATAAATATTATGTATTTGTTCGACCTGAATGCCTTAGACCAGGCTGGGACCGAGACCGAATTATGAGTGCGATCAATGCTGAAGGGGTCCCCTGTTATAGCGGTAGCTGCCCCGAGATCTATCTTGAAAAAGCCTTTACAGAAGCCGGTTATGGTCCGGCTTTTCGGTTACCCTATGCCAAGGCTTTGGGAGAAACCAGTCTCTTGTTTCTGGTTCATCCGACACTGGGCGAGGCGGAGATGAATTTGACTTGCCGGGTTGTTGAAAAAGTTATGGCTGCAGCGGCGAAATGAGAGATCTTTGTTGAAGGCGTTCAACCCTTTGGACGCAGAAAAAGCGGATAAAGTCTGATCAAATCTGATTCAGACAAATATAAAAATAACAGTTGACTGCTTTTCTTTGGAGTCATAATCCTTTGGACGCTGATTTGCGCTGAAATTATAGATCACTATTATTCATTAACTCATTTTGGAGGGTACATTTTGTTCACCATCGAGCAAATCACCAGTCGTAAAGCTAAAATCGCCGTAGTGGGATTAGGATATGTTGGTCTTCCACTAGCCGCAGCCTTTGGTCGCAAGGTGGATGTCATTGGTTTTGATATTCATGCGGGGAAGATTCAACAACTCGAGAGTGGCTATGATGCGACAGGGGAGCTGACTGCTGCTGATCTGGCGAGTACCCAAATTGATTACACCACCGATCCCTCACGTCTGGCTGAAGCCTCCTTTTTCATCGTCACCGTCCCGACCCCGATTGATGCCAATCGCAAGCCGGATTTAACCCCGGTCGAAGCGGCGAGTCGCACCATTGGCAAACATCTGACCAAAGGGAGTATCGTCGTATATGAGTCGACGGTCTACCCCGGCGTAACAGAGGATATTGCGGTGCCGATTCTGGAACGTGAGTCGGGTTTGAAATGCGGGGTTGATTTTTCGGTGGGGTATTCTCCCGAGCGGATTAATCCGGGGGATAAGGTGCACACGGTCGATAAGATCATCAAGGTTGTTTCGGGTCTGGATTCCGCAACTCTTGAAACCGTTGCCGGGGTGTACGAGCTGATCGTAACTGCCGGCGTGCATCGGGCGCCGAGCATCAAGGTGGCTGAGGCAGCCAAGGTAATCGAGAATACCCAGCGGGATTTGAATATCGCGTTGATGAACGAGTTGGCTTTGATCTTTGGCAGGATGGGGATTTCCACACGTGACGTGCTGGCGGCGGCGGGGACCAAGTGGAACTTTTTGCCTTTTACACCGGGTCTGGTCGGTGGGCACTGCATCGGGGTTGACCCTTATTATCTCACCTATAAAGCTGAGGCCATTGGTTACAATCCTCAGGTTATTCTGGCCGGTCGACGCATCAATGATGGAATGGGCAAGCATGTCGCCGAACAAACCGTGAAAAAGATGATCAGGGCCGACAAGACGGTTAAGCGCGCGCGGGTTTTAGTTTTGGGCCTGACCTTTAAAGAGAATTGCCCTGATATCCGCAATTCCAAGGTTGTTGATATCATCAATGAACTTAAAGACTACGGGATTGAGGTGTTGGTTCATGATCCCATGGCCGATGCCGCTGCGGCTATGCATGAATATGGTCTGGAGTTGACCGGGCTTGACGGACTGGCTGCCGTGGATGCTGTTGTTTATGCTGTGTCTCATGATGCTTTTAAATCGCTTTCGGCGAAAGACCTGGCTGGTCTGTGCTGTAATGGCAATGGTTGCGGGGTGGTGATGGATGTTAAGGGAGTTATGACGCGCGCTGCGGTTGAGCAGGTTGGTTTGAAGTATTGGAGTCTTTGAATTTGAGGTTTGTAGTGGTTCGAGGAACGAGGTTCGAGGTTTGCGAACAAAGGTTTGAGGAACGAGGAGCTAGGATCGAGGTTTAATAAACCTTTAACCTCGAACCTTTAACCGCGAACCTCGCCCCTAACACTTATGAGAGGGGGGGGCATGCGCTTTGAGGATTTGGATGTTTGGAAACGTGCTGCGAGGTTGAGTGCGGATATTTATAAAGAGTTGAGTAGTTTAAAGGACTATGGATTTCGGGATCAAATTACGCGTTCCGGCCTATCTGTCCCGAGCAATATCTCTGAGGGGTTTGAGAGAGAATCACCGAAGGACTGTGTTAAGTTCCTTCTGTACGCGAAGGGCTCTTGCGGTGAACTGAGGACCCAGATCTACATCGGCATGGATATTACCTATATTGCGGCAGATAAAGGGAAGTGTTGGATCGCTGAGACGGAAGATATCTCGAGGATGATCGGCGGATTAATCAAGACAAAAAGAAGATTTTTGGATCAGGTTAAAGGTTAAAGGTTAAAGGTTAAAGGTTAAAGGTTAAGCCTCGGACCGAGCCTGTAAAATATTTTGTGTAAATGGTCCCAGTCGGTTACAACCCGTAACCACTGGAGGAACTGATGACCATACCCGACGATATGCTCGATGCCCTGATGAAGAACTACAAGAATCCTGAAGATCTCATCGGAGAAACTGGGCTTCTGAAACAATTGACCAAGCAACTACTGGAACGCGCTATGACGGCCGAGATGACTGAACATCTTGGCTATGAAAAGAACGCACCTGCTGGCAAAAAGACCAGCAATTCACGTAATGGCAGCTACCCAAAGCGCATCAAGGGTGAATTCGGCAATCTCGATATCGCCGTTCCCCGTGACCGGGATTCCAGCTTCGAGCCGGTGATTCTTCCCAAGGGTCAGAGCCGTTTCACTGGCTTCGATGACAAGATCATCGCCCTCTATGCTCGAGGAATGACCACTCGTGACATTCAGGCACACCTGGAGGAAATCTACGGCGTAGAGATCTCTCCAACGCTGGTCTCTCAGGTTACCAAGGCCGTTACAGAAGACGTCGAGCAGTGGCAGAATCGACCGCTTGACGAGATCTATCCCATCGTCTATCTCGATGCTATCCGCATCAAGGTGCGCCAAGATGGGCGGGTCATCAATAAAGCTGTCTATCTGGCCATCGGGGTCAACCTCGACGGCCTCAAAGAAGTCCTTGGACTTTGGACCGCCGATACCGAAGGGGCAAAGTTCTGGCTCCAGGTGGTCACAGAGCTTAAAAACCGAGGAGTCAAAGACATCTTCATCGCTTGCGTTGATGGACTCAAGGGGTTTCCTGAAGCCATTGAAACCATCTTCCCTGACACACAGGTTCAGCTTTGCCTGGTGCACATGGTACGGAACAGCTTGAACTACGTGTCTTGGAAGCAGCGCAAAGACGTTGCTGCCGACCTGAAAGAAATTTACCGGGCTCCGACCTTGGAGCAGGCCGAAATCCAACTTGAGCAGTTCGAAGCCAGGTGGAACGCCAGTCATCCGGACATCGGGAAATCCTGGCGTCAAAACTGGGAGCGGATAACCCCACTGTTTTCCTACCCACCAGAGATTCGTAAGGCGATCTATACGACCAATGCTATCGAATCGGTTAACATGTCACTGCGCAAGGTCACGAAGAATCGGGGTTCGTTCCCTAGTGATGCCTCGATGCTCAAACTGCTCTACCTAGCTCTACAAAATATCTCGAAGAAGTGGACCATGCCGATTCACAACTGGAAATCGGCCCTGAATCAATTTACGATCATCTTTGAAGACCGGATGCCAACACTCTGACCGACGGGCCGTTTACACAATCTGCTTTACAGGCCCCTCGGACCTCGGACCTTTAACCTCTGACCTTTCTTCGTTTACCCCTAAAACTTGGCCAATCCTGTGGTTTTTCTAGCGACAGAAGCGAAACGGCTGATGTAAGATATATCTCCTTTATTTTTGAATGATGATATAAATTTCGAATTATCCGAGGGGTTTGTCTTGAAACAGCTTTTTAAAGAACATCGCTTTTGGATTATTGTTGGTTTTAAGATTGCGGTCATCGCCGCTTCACTTCTTTTGGCCTACCTGTTTCGTTTTGATTTCGCGTTCACACGTGTTCCCTGGTCGCATTACCTGCAGTTTCTCCCCTTTTTGATCGCAATCAAGCTGGCTATCTTCTGGTGGCAGGGGACCTTTCGCGGTTGGTGGCGATATGTCTCCATCGCCGATGTGGTCGATCTGGGTCGGGCCAACTTTTTCGCCTCCATAGCCTTCATCCTCTATGTAGTCTTCATCCACCGTCTCGACGGTATCCCGCGTTCGGTGCTGTTTCTCGATGGGTTCATTTGTTTCTCTATGATGGCAGGCGCGCGTTTTTTGACCCGCGCGGTTCGCGAAAATTACCTGCCGATGCAGACGCAGCGGCGCAACCAGACGCTGCGCACCCTGATCATCGGGGCGGGTTTTGCCGGGCAGGCCATTGCCAAGGAGATTCGCCAAAACCCTGATCTGCCGCACAAGGTGGTCGGGTTTATTGATGATGATCCTGAAAAAAAGGGCCGCAGATTCGCCGGTTTTTCGGTGCTTGGTAACCATGATCAGCTGGAAGAGCTGGTTCGACGGACCAGGGCAGAAGAGTTGATCATCGCTATCCCTTCGGCGACCGGTATGCAGATTCAGGATATTGTCGGGCACTGTAAGGATCTGGGCCTGCGCTTTAAGACCCTGCCGGGGATGGGCGACCTGATCGATGGGCGGGTTACGATCAAGCAAGTGCGGGATGTTTCGCTGGATGATCTTTTAGGGCGTGAAGTGGCCCACCTGGAGGTAAATCGTATCAGGGCCTTTCTGGAAGGGAAGCGGGTGCTGGTCACCGGGGCTGCCGGCAGCATCGGCAGTGAGATCTGTCGTCAGGTCGCGCGCTTCAATCCTCACAGCCTGGTGCTGTTCGATCACGCCGAGTCGCCGCTGTTTGCTATCCATAACGAGATGGGGGAGAGCTATCCGGGGCTGCATCTGACCGCCATCGTCGGTGACGTTCGCGACCGGGCGCGGGTGGAGAGGGTCTTTGACGAGGCCCAGCCGCAGGTGGTTTTTCATGCCGCCGCCTACAAGCATGTGCCGTTGATGGAGCATAATCCCGCCGAGGCCGCCAACAATAATGTTCGCGGTACGCGGGTGGTTGCTGACACCGCCCACGCCGCCAAGGTGGAGAGCTTCGTGATGATCTCCACCGACAAAGCGGTCAACCCGACCAACGTGATGGGCGCCACCAAACGTGCGGCCGAGCTCTATGTGCAGTCTCTGGCGCGGCGCAGTTCGACCCACTTTGTCACGGTGCGCTTCGGTAACGTGCTCGGCAGCGCCGGCAGCGTGGTGCCGACCTTCACCCGCCAGATCGCCGCAGGCGGCCCGGTCACCGTTACCCACCCCGAGATCACGCGCTTCTTCATGACCATCCCCGAGGCGACCCAGCTGGTGCTGCAGGCCGGCAGCATGGGGCAGGGCGGTGAAATCTTTCTGCTCGACATGGGCGCACCGGTGAAGATCGTCACCCTGGCCGAGGAGCTGATTCGCCTGTCAGGCTTTATCCCCTACGAAGATATTCAGATCAAATTCACCGGTCTACGCCCCGGTGAGAAGCTTTACGAGGAGCTCCTGATTGAAGGCGAGGGGATCAAACCTACCAGCCACGAAAAGATCATGGTCGCCGAGGCCACCCTGATCGACCCCCTAATTCTGGAGAAACAGCTGGAAGAACTCTATCAGCTGCAGCGCGACCTCGACCTGCCTGGTATCCTCGCCAAACTCCGCGAAATCGTCCCGGAATTCAAACCTGAAAATGGTGGCGCTTCGGCCCATAATGGAAAAGGCCCCAAGGTTTATGTTTCTGCGGACACGGAGAACGAAGAGGTTCATCAGGGGTTAAAGGCTTGAAACCTTTTCACCACAGAGGACACGGAGAACACAGAGAGGGGCAGGGCAAGGACTTGGGTTTTGCCAAGGGCTAAACACCTTGATTTACAGGGATGAAGGGGATGCAAGGGATAGGTCTGGTGCCAAGCACAATGCGGATCACTGGTTTTGATCTATCCTGTTTATCCCTTTCATCCTTGTGAATAGAAACTGGAAGGGGCTGCCTTTTACTCTTGACGGTTTGTATCTGAGTTCATAACCTTTGGGACGCGGAAAGAGCGGATAAATTCTGATCACATCTGATTAAACCTATGGCTCGGGTCAATGGCTAAACACCTTGATTTACAGGGATGAAGGGGATGCAAGGGATAGGTCTGGTGCCAAGCACAATGCGGATCACTGGTTTTGACCTATCCTGTTTATCCCATTTATCCTTGTGAATAGAAACTGGAAGGGGCTGCCTTTTACTCTTGACGATTTGTATCTGAGTTCATAACCCTTGGACGCGGAAAGAGCGGATAAATTCTGATCATATCTGATTAAACCTATGGCTCGGGTCAATGGCTAAATACCTTTATTTACAGGGATGAAGGGGATGCAAGGGATAGGTCTGGTGCCAAGCACAATGCGGATCACTGGTTTTGATCTATCCTGTTTATCCCTTTCATCCTTGTGAATAGAAAATGACTTTTGCTTTTGGTTTAAATCAGAATACTGGTTTTGTTTAAACCCTTAAGACCAGCTTTTCTCTGTGAACTCTGTGTCCTCGAGTGAGCTTGGCGAACGGGTGGTAAATGCTTCAAAGCTTTTCACCACAGAGGACACGGAGAACACAGAGAAGTGCAGGGCAGGGTGAAACGTGGAAAATTCGTTTAAATACTGGGGGTTTGTGTGTTGATCGTTGGACGTTTTTATTGTAGTCTGCCGGGGTTGTGTCATCTGATGATTGCTGGAGATAAACTTATATGAGATCAGTCGCTCACCAGAGGCCTATCTGGTTTTTTATTGTGTTTTTTCTGCTTGGGGGCTGCGCCTCTTATACCGATCTGCCGGCCGGGTCGGTTAAAAAGGTTTCCGCTTCTGCGGTGGTTGAGCGCCAGGCGGTCAGCGTTACGACTCCGGTGGAGTCAGTGGAGGAAGTACCCTCTCCCCAGTACCTGGTCGGGTCCGGCGATGTGCTCTATATCAATATTTCGGCGCGGCCCGAGCTTGGGAGCCCCATCGCTACCACCGGGTCGGTTGCGGGCAGCCGGATTGACGGTAACGGAAATATTCATCTGCCGCTTGTGGGTACGGTGCCGGTGGCCGGCCTGAGCGTGGAACAGATTCAACAGAGCCTGCGCCAGAAGTTCAGCACCTACCTGGTTGATCCCTGGGTGGTGGTGGAGGTCGCCGAATACAAGAGCCATCCCCTTTATCTGCTCGGGCAGTTCAAGACGGCCGGAACCTTTTATATGGATCGCCCGCTGACCCTGCTGCAGGGGCTGGCCCTGGGTGGTGGCCTGCAGGATACGGCGGATATGCGCAATGCGCGCCTGATCCGCCAGAACAAGACCCAACCGGTCGACATCTTAAGCCTGGTGCAGGATGGCGCCGCGCGGCAGAACGTCTGGTTGCACCCGGGTGATTCGATCTATGTTCCCGACGATAAAAACCTGAACGTCTTTGTCTTCGGCGCGGTGAAAAAGCCCGGTCCGGTCACCATGCCCAACGGTCGCCTGAGCCTGGGCCAGGCCCTGTCGAGTGCCGGCCTGGACGAGGTCGGGACCAACCTGAATCAGATCCGGATTATCCGTTCGCTGTCGGTTACGCGGGGCGAGCTGCTTGTCGTCGATCTCGAAAAGGTCATGCGCGGCGAGGCCCTGCCCTTTGCCCTGCAAGAGGGGGACATCGTTTACGCCCCGCGCGGTCGCATCGGCAACTGGAACCAGGCGATCGCGGAGCTGCTGCCGACCTTGCAGGGTGTCAGCGCGATTTTACAACCCTTCGTTCAGATTCGTTATCTTGAGGGGAAATAATAGGGGCTTTCACCCCTGATTGCATAGATGGTGTGCCGAGTTTGTATTGGATTAATGTCTTTGAGAGCTGAAGTCATTCAGCCGTTGGATGCTGATTTACATTTGGTTCGGGACTGGAGCCCTATTTAACAGGGATAAAGGGGATGCAAGGGATAGGTCTGGTACCAAGCAAAAAAGCAGATCGGAATTAGATCTATCCTGTTGATTTCTTTCATTCCTGCGAATAGGAAAAGGTTCAAGTGACTTGATTTACAAGGATAAAGGGGATGCAAGGGATAGGTCTGGTGCCAGGCAAAAAAGCAGGTTTTGGTTTTGATCTATCCTGTTGATTTCTTTCATTCCTGCGAATATGAAAAGGTTCAAGTGACTTGATTTCAAGGATATATGGGATGCAAGGGAGAGGGCAATTGCCAAACATAAAGCTGCTTTTGGTTTTTGATCTTTCCTGGTTTTTCTTTTGCTTCATATAAATAGAGAAAAGGAAGCCATGCAATTTGAAGCAGTGACAGCTACGATTCTTAGTGCCTGTTTTGAAGTCAGTAATGAACTCGGTATTGGGTTTCTGGAATCCGTTTATGAAAAAGCACTGCTGATTGCATTACGAGAAAAAGGCTTAGTCGCCGAGTCTCAAGCGCCCCTAACCGTGAAATTTCGCGGTAAAAATATTGGTGAATTTTTTGCTGACATTATCGTTGAGGGACGGGTACTCCTGGAGCTAAAGGCTGTTAAGTCTATAGCCCCTGAACATGCTGCCCAAATATTGAATTATCTTAAGGCAACAGGCATTGATGTTGGATTATTGATAAACTTCGGTTGTAGTAAACTGGAATATCGTCGATTTAATAATTATTTTGAATTGGTCAGTGCTGACTAAATTTACCGGGTTAAGTATACAGGGGATATGTCTGGCGCAAAGCCCAAAAGCAGATCTCTGATTTCGATGTGCCCTGTTTATCCCTTTAATCCTTGGGAATAGGAAAAGGTTTAAGTGCCTCGATTTACAGAGATAACGGGGATGCAGGGGATAGGGCAAGTGCAAAGCATACAAACTGGTTTTTTTGTCTTCGATGTATCCTGTCTATCCCTTTCATCCTTGTGAATAGGGAAAGGTTCAAGTGACTTGATTTACAAGGATAAAGGGCATGTAGGGGGATAGGTCTAGTACCAGGGAAAAAGCAGGTTTTTGGTTTTGATCTATCCTGTTCATCCCTTTCATCCTTGTGAATAGGAAAAGGTTCAAGTGACTTGATTTACAAGGATAAAGGGCATGTAGGGGGATAGGTCTAGTACCAGGGAAAAAGCAGGTTTTTGGTTTTGATCTATCCTGTTCATCCCCTTCATCCCTGTGAATAGAAAATGACGTTTGCTTTGGGTTTAGATCCAAGTGCTGATTTTGTTTAATCAGCATCCAAGTAGGTGTTTGGCATTATTGAAGTTCCATTTTATAACCGCTCTTTTTTGAGAGTCTGCATCTATAGCCATGACAAGGATCAACATGCACGCTAACCAGTCACAGCCAAACCCGCCATCCCCGCAGGAGCAGTTCGAAGAGGTGCATCTGCAGGATTATCTGCAGGTGATTTATCGCCGCCGGCGCGTGGTGCTGCTGGTCTTTGTGCTGGTGCTGGCGGCGGTTTCGGTGTTTACCTTTATGCAGACCCCGATCTATGAGACCAGCGCGACTCTGCATGTGCGGGACGAGAAGGTTAAGGGCGGCGCGATGCTCGGGGATCTGGGCTTAAGCCGCGATAACCCCATCGAGACCGAAATCGAGATTCTCAAGGCGCGCACCAATATCGAGCAGGTGGTCAAGCAGCTGCATCTCAACTGGCAGGTCGATAACAACAAGGCCGGGCTGTCATTTTCGATTCTGGAGTTCAGCTCACAGGCTGAAGAGCCGAGTTATCGGATAGTTTTGACCGGGACCGACAGTTTTCGCGTTGAAGACTCTGACGGGCATGAGGTTGCCACCGGGAAGTCGGGCACTCTGGTGCGCGCCCAGGGCTTCAGCCTGTTGCTGCAGGGGCTGAGCGGGCACAAGGGGGATCATTTCCGCTTGTGCCTGGCGGATTTTAATCGCACCGTGCAAAACGTGCGTCAAATCGTGCGCGCCAGCGAGGTGGGCAAGGGGACCAACATTATCCAGCTGTCATACCAGAGCGCCGATCCGCAACAGGCGCGGGATGTGGTGAATCGTCTGGCCCAGATCTATCTGGAGCGCTCCATTAACACCAAATCCGAAGAGGCGAGCAAGTCGGTCGATTTTATCGAGCAGCAGCTCGGCGAGGTGCGCACCTTTTTAGGCTCGGCCGAGCAGAAGCTCGAAGATTTCAAACGCGCCAACCAGGTGGTCAAGCTTGATAGCGAAGCGGAGTTGCTGGTCACGCGCCTGTCGGAGAGTGAAACCGAACGCAACACCCTGCAGCTGCAGCTGCGTCAGATCGACTTTGCTATTCGAGCGCTGAAAGATGCCCGCACCAAAGGCGAGGTCTACGCCCCTTCGGTGCTGCAAGCCAACGCGGTTGTTGCGTCGCTTACGCAGCGCCTGGCCGAACTCGAAGTTGAACGGCGCGGTCTGTTGACCGATGTGACCCAGGCCCATCCGCAGGTGCAGAAGATTCAGGGCGAGATGGCCGAGCTGCAGCGCAAGCTGCTGCAGACCTTCGAGGCGGCGAAGCAGGCCCTGGATGTACAGATCGACACCCTGCACAAGCAGATGCTCACCGGGGAAGCCAAGTTGCGGACCCTGCCGCACGCCGAGCAGGAGCTGGCGCGCTTGACCCGCCTGGCGACGGTCAATGCCGACATCTATGTGTTCCTGCTGCAGAAGCACCAGGAGGCGCGCATCGCCAAGGCCGCGACCATCAGCAATATTAATGTCATCGACCCGGCGATCACCCCGGAGCGGCCGATCAAGCCGAAAAAGCGCAAGAACCTGCTGCTCGGCTTTATCGTCGCGGGGATGCTGGGGGTCGGGCTGGCCTTCTTTCTGGAATATCTCGATGACAGTATCAATGACAGTGAGAGCGCCAAGCGCGTTCTGGGCCTGCCGATTCTGAGCACTATTCCGCATATCGAGCTGCGTGAAAAGCATGACAAGATCAAGAGTGAGGAGGGCCAGCGGATCCTGATCTCCCAGCTGGAGCCCCGCTCTCCGGCGGCTGAAGCCTTTCGCAGTTTGCGCACCAGTCTGCATTTCTCCGGGGTCAAAAAAGAACACCGGGTGATTCTGGTCGCGAGCACCTTCCCCAACGAGGGGAAGACCACCGTCTCGGCGAATCTGGCCCTGACCCTGGCGCAGACCGGCCAGAAGGTGCTGCTGATCGGCTGTGACCTGCGGAAACCGACCCTGCACACCATGTTCAATGTTGCGAAGACGCCAGGGTTGACGGAGATTTTGATCGGTGACTGTGCCGTAGCAGATGCCGTGCATAAGACCGGGTTTTTTGAGCTCGATTTTATCAACGCCGGCACCAAGCCGCCCAACCCGTCGGAGCTGCTCGGCTCGGAGGCCATGACCCGGTTAGTCCTGAAGCTGCAGGAGACCTATGACGCCATTGTGCTGGATGCTCCGCCGGTGCTGGCGGTGACCGATACGCCGGTGCTTTCGCGTCTGGCGGACCAGCTGGTGGTGGTGGTCGAGGTTGGCGGGGTGCAGATCAAGGCGGCGCAACGCAATATTGAAATTTTACGTTCGGTGGAGGCTCCCATCTCCGGCCTGGTGCTGAATGACAAGAGCGGTAAGGGCGCGGACTACTACAGCTACTACAGCTACTACGGTAAACGCTACGGTACGACCTATACCTACGGCAGCGATGACCATGGCTATGAGGACAAGAAGCCTAAAGGGCTGCTGAAAAGGTTACTGGGAAAAAAGTGAGCGAGGCAGCAAACGCAGGGAGCGAGTTGGGTAAGTCAGACTGGCACAGCCATCTGCTGCCGAACCTGGATGATGGTTCGGTGTCGCAGGAGGAATCGCTGGCCATGGCCAGACAGTTCATCGACAGCGGTTTTCGTGATATTTACTGTACCCCCCATTGCCTGCAGGGTCTCTACGCCAATAGCGCCACCGCGGTGCGTGAAGCCGTCGCAGCCCTTCAGGAGCTGCTGCATGCTGAAGGGCTGCCGCTGCGGCTGCATACGGGGATGGAATATTTTATAGATGAATTTTTCCCGTCCCAATGGCCGGAGATTCTGACCCTGGGCGAGACACCCTTCGTGCTGACCGAAACCTCGCCCCACGCCGACCCTGAGCAGGTAAAAGACGCTCTCTTCCAAATCCGCCAGCAGGGCTTCACCCCGCTGCTGGCCCACCCGGAACGTTACACCTACCTCTTCCCTGAGGCGAAGAAACCGGGCAGGCGCTGGTTTAAGCGCCGGGCGAGCTACCGCGCAGAGACTACCGGGTCAGGAGGCCTTCCCGCCGAGATAAACGATCTGCTCGACATGGGCTGCCGCTTTCAGGGAAACCTCGGCAGCTTCGCCGGCATTTATGGAACGGCTGTCCAGACCAACGCCCTGGCATTGCTGAACGCCGGCGCCTATACCTGCTTCGGTTCCGACGCCCACCGCGCTAAAAACCTCGACCAGATCCTCACCCTCGGGCTTGACCGTATCCGCCTGGTTCAGGCGCGTTGAAGTGAGATGGTTAAACGAAAACTGCCGCGCATCTTATCACCGCAAAGACGCAGAGAGCGCAAAGTTGAATCTGAGCTGATCCTTGTTCTTTGGTTTTAACCCTTAAGACTGGCTTTTCTCTGTGAACTCTGTGATCTCGAGTGAGCTTGTCGAACGGGTGGTAAAGGTTTGAACGCTTTTCACCACAGAGGACACGGAGAACACAGAGAGGGGCAGGGCAAGGACTTGGTTTTTGTCAAAGGCTAAACACGTTGATTTACAGGGATGAAGGGGATGCAAGGGATAGGGCAAGTGCCAAGTATAAAAGCAGATCTCTGATTTAGATCTATCCTGTTTATCCTTTTCATCCTTGTTGATATGAAAGGTTCAAACTCGCAGGGCTTCTGGCGAGATTGATTTTAACCTTTCGGGTTCCACTTTCGAATCTTGCTTACAGGTTCTGGTTGTAGTACTTTTAATCGTACCAGTTTTAGTACTGGTTAAAGCCGATGGAGGCTACGATGAAGAATATTGCTGCAAACGAATTAAAGGTCCGCGGGGTAGCCGCAATCGATCAGGCTCTAGGTGAAGATACCGAGGCGATCATCTCCGTCCGGGGGCTGGACCGTTATGTGGTGATGGATCTGGCATCTTACAACCGTCTGCGTGTTTGTGAACTGGATGCGGCGCTGTACCAGTGTCACCAGGAAATCGAAGCAGGCGAGGGGATCGAAGAGAGCGCAGAAAGACACCTGGAACGGATCCAGTCTGAAAAGCCATGAGCTATCGGATTATTTACACTCCGGGTTACAACAAAAGAGCAGCACAATTTCTGCGCAAACATCCCGATCTGGCGAGCCAGTATCTTAAAACGCTTCAGATTCTCGCGCTTAATCCGCACCATCCGTCTTTAAGGCTTCATCGCTTAAAGGGCCCTTTAAATGAGTTGCATTCTGTTTCGATCAATTTGAGTTATCGAATGACTCTTGAGCTGCAGATAAATGGTCAGGTCATCATTCCGGTCAATATCGGGAATCATGACGAGGTTTATTGAATTTTGGACAGCATGATTCCTGGGTAGCAATTTTGGTCTTTCAACGACTGGAGGCGCTGAAATTATCTCGCACCGGGTTGCTGCTCTGGATCTTCTTAACCGCGAAGACGCAAAGAGCGCAAAGTTGAGTCGGGGCTGACCATTGTTTTGGATTTAAACCGGAAAGGCCAGCTTTTCTCCGTGAGCTCTGTGATCTCGAGGGAGCGTGGCGAACGGGTGGTAAATGTTTGAAAGCTTTTCACAACAGAGGACACGGAGAACACAGAGAGGGGCAGGTTAAAGGCTAAACACCTTGATTTACAGGGATGAAGGGGATGCAAGGGATAGGTCTGGTGCCAGGCAAAAAGCAGGTTTTTGGTTTTGATCTATCCTGTTCATCCCCTTCATCCCTGTGAATAGAAAATGACGTTTGCTTTTGGTTTTAATCTGAATACCGGTTTTGTTTAAACCTTTAAAGCCTGATTCTCTCTGTGAACTCTGTGAACTCGAGTGAGCGTGGCGAACGGGTGGTAAAGGTTTGAAAGCTTTTCACCACAGAGGACACGGAGAACACAGAGGGGGGTAGGTTAAAGGCTAAACACCTTGATTTACAGGGATGAAGGGGATGCAAGGGATAGGTCTGGTGCCAAGCACAATGCAGGTTTTTGGTTTTGATCTATCCTGTTCATCCCCTTCATCCCTGTGAATAGAAAATGACGTTTGCTTTTGGTTTTAATCTGAATACCGGTTTTGTTTAAACCCTTAAGACCAGCTTTTCTCTGTGAACTCTGTGTCCTCGAGTGAGCTTGGCGAACGGGTGGTAAATGCTTTAAGGCTTTTCACCACAGAGGACACGGAGAACACAGAGAGGGGCAGGGCAAGGACTTGGTTTTTGTCAAAGGCTAAACACGTTGATTTACAGGGATGAAGGGGATGCAAGGGATAGGGCAAGTGCCAAGTATAAAAGCAGATCTCTGATTTAGATCTATCCTGTTTATCCTTTTCATCCTTGTTGATATGAAAGGTTCAAACTCGCAGGGCTTCTGGCGAGATTGATTTTAACCTTTCGGGTTCCACTTTCGAATCTTGCTTACAGGTTCTGGTTGTAGTACTTTTAATCGTACCTGTTTTAGTACTGATTAAAGTCGTTGGAGGCTACGATGAAGAATATTGCTGCAAACGAATTAAAGGTCCGCGGGGTAGCCGCAATCGATCAGGCTCTAGGTGAAGATACCGAGGCGATCATCTCCGTCCGGGGGCTGGACCGTTATGTGGTGATGGATCTGGCATCTTACAACCGTCTGCGTGTTTGTGAACTGGATGCGGCGCTGTACCAGTGTCACCAGGAAATCGAAGCAGGCGAGGGGATCGAAGAGAGCGCAGAAAAACACCTGGAACGGATCCAGTCTGAAAAGCCATGAGCTATCGGATTATTTACACTCCGGGTTACAACAAAAGAGCAGCACAATTTCTGCGCAAACATCCCGATCTGGCGAGCCAGTATCTTAAAACGCTTCAGATTCTCGCGCTTAATCCGCACCATCCTTCTTTAAGGCTTCATCGCTTAAAGGGCCCTTTAAATGAGTTGCATTCTGTTTCGATCAATTTGAGTTATCGAATGACTCTTGAGCTGCAGATCAAAGGTCAGGTCATCATTCCGGTCAATATCGGGAATCATGACGAGGTTTATTGAATTTTGGACAGCATGATTCCTGGGTAGCAATTTTGGTCTTTCAACGACTGGAGGCGCTGAAATTATCTCGCACTGGGTTGCTGCTCTGGATCTTCTTAACCGCGAAGACGCGAAGAGCGCAAAGTTGAGTCGGGGCTGACCATTGTTTTGGATTTAAACCGGAAAGGCCAGCTTTTCTCTGTGAACTCTGTGATCTCGAGTGAGCCTGGCGATCGGGTGGTTAATGCTTGAAAGCTTTTCACCACAGAGGACACGGAGAACACAGAGAGGGGCAGGTTAAAGGCTAAACACCTTGATTTACAGGGATGAAGGGGATGCAAGGGATAGGTCTGGTGCCAGGCAAAAAGCAGGTTTTTGGTTTTGATCTATCCTGTTCATCCCCTTCATCCCTGTGAATAGAAAATGACGTTTGCTTTTGGTTTTAATCTGAATACCGGTTTTGTTTAAACCTTTAAAGCCTGATTCTCTCTGTGAACTCTGTGATCTCTAGTGAGCGTGGCGAACGGGTGGTAAATGCTTGAAAGCTTTTCACCACAGAGGGCACGGAGCACACAGAGAGGGGCAGGGCAAAGACGTGTTTTTTGGTTTTAACCTTTTAACAGTCTTTTTTCTCTGCGTACTTTGCGCCTTGAGTGAGCGTATGCGAACGGGCGGTAACAAGGCTTTTCACCGCAAAGACGCGAAGAGCGCAAAGGTGAATCGGGGCTGATCCTTGTTTTTGGTTTAAACCATAAAGACCAGTTTTGCTCTGTGAACTCTGTGATCTCTAGTGAGCATGGCGAACGGGTGGTAAAGGTTTGAAAGCTTTTCACCACAGAGGACACGGAGAACACAGAGGGGGGTAGGTTAAAGGCTAAACACCTTGATTTACAGGGATGAAGGGGATGCAAGGGATAGGTCTGGTGCCAAGCACAATGCAGGTTTTTGGTTTTGATCTATCCTGTTCATCCCCTTCATCCCTGTGAATAGAAAATGACGTTTGCTTTTGGTTTTAATCTGAATACCGGTTTTGTTTAAACCCTTAAGACCTGCTTTTCTCCGTGAGCTCTGTGATCTCGAGTGAGCGTGGCGAACGGGTGTAAATGCTTGAAAGCTTTTCACCACAGAGGACACGGAGAACACAGAGAGGGGCAGGGCTAAGACTTGGTTCTTGCCAAGGGCTAAACACCTTGATTTACAGGGATGAAGGGGATGCAGGGGATAGTTCTGGTGCAAGAGATAAAAGCGGTTTTTTTGTTTTCGATCTATCCTGTTTATCCCTTTCATCCTTGTGAATAGAAACTGGAAGGGGCTGCCTTTTACGCTTGACGGTTTGTATCTGGGTTCATAACCTTTGGGACGCGGAAAGAGCGGATAAATTCTGATCCGATCTGATTAAACCCAGGTTTGGGGTAGATCTTAATATCAGACTGGATCAGACGTTATCAGATTTGATCTGCGTCCAATGGTTTTTCAAAGATTTATGGTCATAGGCTGAATGGGACGCTGATTTACGCTGAAAGGGCATTTTTTAATCTACAGCAAAGGCAATTTTAACAGGGATAGGCAGGATGAGGACCATGGCAGAATCAAAAGCTTGATTTTATTTTAGAAGTTATCCTGTACCTCCTGCATATCCCTGTAAATAATAAAGTTTTGGACAATTGCATAGGGGGTCGGCCTTTACACTAATATCTGTTGCATTATGATCAAGCTTTATGGTCAAGCTTTACGCTTGCACGGTACCCGTGTAAGCGTTAAAATATTTTCGGAGGGTTAATATTATGATTTCGTCTTTTGGCGACAAGCTTACGGAGGCGTTGTATCACGGCACCTCAAACAAGGAGCTTCGGCGCTTGCCCCCGGAGATCGTCAAAAGAGCCCGCAACAAGCTTGATATGATCAATGGTGCGGACGATGTGTTGGACTTGCGTTCCCCTCCGGGCAATCGATTGGAGTTATTGCGGGGCGATCTTGCCGGGATGTTCAGTATCCGTATCAACGATCAGTGGCGAATACTGCTCCGATGGCAAGGCGGCAACGCCTATGAAGTTCGGTTCACAGACTATCACTAATGTAACAAGGAGAAATCTCATGATCCCCACTCATCGCATTCCGACCCACCCTGGTAGAATCCTCAAAGAGGAATTTCTCGATGAACTCAGCATCAGCCAGGTTGCATTTGCTGCACACATTAAAGTCCCTGTGCAGCGTGTCAACGAAATCGTGCGTGGCAAGCGAGGCATCACTTCGGAAACAGCCTGGCTTCTGGCCCAAGCCCTCGACACAACTCCCGAGTTTTGGCTTAACCTTCAGGCAACATACGATCTGGCTTTAAGTCGACCAGAAAAATCCATTATGAAGCTTAGCATGGTGAGTTGATCCCCTTAAGGCGAGCTGAGTCCTTCTCCTTTAACAAAATAATCGGTCGTCACAAGAAGTTTTCGATGCGGCTTCAGGTGGTGCATTTGCAATTTGAACCTACCCCTGATGGGATGCTGATTTACGCTGAAAGGGGCATGATTTTGGGCTTGCATAAATCTTGTTTATCGCAAAGGCGCAAAGAGCGCAAAGGGTTGAACCCGGCACCATCTTTTTTTTGAGTTTTGAAACCATAGAACCCGGATCCTCTTGGCGTGCTTTGCGCCTTGAGTGAGCGTGGCGAACGGGTGGTAAATGCTTTAAAGCTTTTCACCACAGAGGACACGGAGAACACAGAGAGGGGCAGGGCAAGAACTTGGTTTTTGTCAAGGGCTAAACACCTTGATTTACAGGGATGAAGGGGATGCAGGGGATAGTTCTGGTGCAAGAGCTAGCGTTTTTTTTGGTTTTCGATCTATCCTGTTTATCCCTTTTATCCTTGTGAATAGAAACTGGAAGGGGCTGCCTTTTACTCTTGACGGTTTGTATCTGAGTTCATAACCTTTGGGACGCGGAAAGAGCGGATAAATTCTGATCATATCTGATTAAACCCATGTCTTGGGGTAGATCTTAATATCAGACTGGATCAGACGTTATCAGATTGTATCTGCGTCCAAGGGTTTTTTAAGATTTTTGGTCATAGGCTGAATAGGACGCTGATTTACGCTTACTCTTGATTGAGGTCTGTGGTTAATCAGGATATGTTGTTGCTTGTAGCGGCTGCGGTTCATTCCGCTGCGGGTTGATCTGCTTGAACATAAAGGTTGTTGAGATGAAAACAATATTGGTGACCGGCGGTGCCGGTTTTATTGCGGCGCGCTGTGCGGAGATGTTGCTGGCCCAGGGCGAACGGGTCGTGGTGGTTGACAATCTGAACAGCTATTACGATCTGCGGCTGAAATGCTACCGGCTGAGAGAGCTGGCGCGTGCCGCCGGGGCCGAGGCCGAATTTTTAGCCCGTTTTGATCTGCATAAAGGGGACGCAGGGACCTTTGTCGGGCCGCTCAATTTTTGTGTCGGTCAGCTTGAATTCGTGCAGCTCGATATTGAAGACAAGCCGGCATTGGAGGCGCTCTTTTCGCGCTGTCAATTCGACGCGGTGGTCAACCTGGCGGCCCGCGCCGGGGTGCGTTACAGCATGCTCGACCCCCAGGTCTACATGACTACCAACGCCATGGGCACCCTGAACCTGCTTGATTGCATGCGTGATCACAAGTGCAAAAAAATGGTCCTCGCCAGTACCTCGTCGCTCTACGCCGGGCAGGAGATGCCCTTCAGCGAGGAGCTGGCGGTGAACACCCCGATCTCTCCCTATGCCGCGAGCAAAAAAGCCGCCGAGGTCATGGCTTACAGTTATCACTATCTTTATGCGCTGGATATCTCGGTGGTGCGCTACTTTACGGTTTATGGCCCCTGCGGTCGCCCGGATATGTCGATCTTCCGTTTTATCAAGTGGATCGATGAGGGGACCCCGATCGAGCTGTTCGGTGACGGCAGCCAGAGCCGTGATTTTACCTATGTGGACGATATCGCGCGCGGCACCCTGGCGGCGCTGCGCGAGGTCGGCTATGAGATCATCAATCTGGGTGGCGGGAACAACCCGATCTCCATCAACGAGGTGATCCGCTTTATTGAACAGACCCTCGGCAAAAAAGCCTTGATCGCGCACAAACCCTTTCATATCGCCGACATCAAGGAGACCTGGGCCGATATCGCCAAGGCCGACCGACTGCTTGACTGGCAGCCGCAGGTCGCGCCCTATGATGGTTTCAAGCGCTCTGTCGACTGGTACCTGGAGAACAGGGACTGGTTGGCTGCGGTCCAACTTTGATGGCGTCGCAAAAACTCGTCAACTGCGGTGTTGCTGCAATCGGCTCACTGCTTCGACGTACCTGGGTACGCCTCATTGTTCGGCAGCCTCCAAGCCATCCAATTTGATTCTTTTTGCTAATTCGTTAACTTTAATTTTTTTGTGCTACGCAATCCCCTCTCCCTGAGGGAGAAGGTTCGAAGTTTGCGGGGGCTCAGTTGAATCTTACGATCCGGCAGAAATCTGCAACCTTCAAACTAGCGCCGCCGACCAGGGCGCCGTCAATATCTGTCTGTGCCATAAGCCCGTCGACATTGTCAGGCTTGACGCTGCCGCCGTAGAGGATCCGGCAGGCCTCGGCGGTCTCCTGGTTGAACAGACCCGCAACCAATCCACGGATAAAGGAATGGGCTTCCTGGGCCTGTTCATCGCTGGCGGTCTGGCCGGTACCGATGGCCCAGACCGGTTCGTAGGCGATAACCAGGTCCAACATCTGTTGGGCGCTCAACCCGGCCAGTCCCCCTTTGATCTGGCGCGCCAGGACATCGAGGGCCTGATCCGCTTGACGTTCTTCGAGGGTCTCGCCGACGCAGAGGATGGCGGTCATGCTGGTCGCGAGGGTCTTTTTGACCTTCAGATTAATCAGCTGATCACTCTCCCCCAACAGCTGCCGGCGTTCCGAGTGCCCGATGATCACCGCGCTGCAGCCAGCATCCTTGAGCATCAGGGGGGACAATTCACCGGTGAAGGCGCCCGTCTCCTGCGGATAACAGTTTTGTCCCGCCAGACGGAGCGGAGAGCCGGTCAACCTGGCCGAGACGCGACTCAAGGCGGTAAAGACCGGGGCGATGATTATTTCAACGTCGCTGACGTCGGCCAGCGCCGTCACCAGTTCGGAGGCGAAACTTTCGGCTTCGGCGATGGTCTTGTTAAGCTTCCAGTTACCGGCAATGATGGGTGTACGCATGAGAACCTCCGTGAAGGGTGAAGAGTGAGGGGTGAGGAGTGAAGTGTAAAAGCTTTTCTCGCCTCACCCTTCACACCTCACACCTCACATTTTTACCTGTCGGTTAACGCAACAACGCCGGGCAGCTCTTTCCCTTCGAGGAATTCGAGGGAGGCCCCACCGCCGGTTGAGATGTGGGTCATTTCAGCGTCCAGGCCGGCCTTGTTTACCGCTGCCACCGAATCACCGCCGCCGATGATCGACAGGCAGTCTGACGCTGCCAGGGCTTCGGCGATGGCGAAGGTGCCTCTGGCGAAGGCGTCAAATTCGAAAACCCCCATCGGCCCGTTCCAGACGACGGTTTTGGCGCTGGCGATCTTTTGCCGGTAGAGCTTGATGGTCTGCGGACCGATATCGAGGGCCATGCGGTCTGCAGGGAAATCCGTATTTCCGCAGGTCTGCGCGCTGCTGTCCGCTTTGAATTCAGCGGCGACAATATGATCCTGGGGCAACAGGAATTCGACTCCCCTGGATTCGGCTTGGGCGAGCAGCTTTTTTGCCAGTTCCACCCGATCTGCCTCGAGCAGCGAGGTGCCGGTGGCGATCCCCTGAGCCTTCAAGAAGGTGTAGGCCATGCCGCCGCCGATGAGAATGCTGTCGACCTTTTCCAGCAGCTGCTCGATCACCAGGATCTTGTCACTGACCTTGGCGCCCCCGATGATCGCCACAAAGGGTCGCTCCGGGTTGGCCAGGGCTTCGCCCAGGTATTTCAGCTCTTTCTCCATCAGGAAACCCGCGACGGCAGGTTTCAGCAGCCGCGCCACCCCTTCGGTCGAAGCATGGGCGCGATGAGCGGTGCCGAAGGCATCATTGACATACAGATCGGCGAGGGCGGCGAGCTCGGCGGCGAACTGCGGATCGTTGTCGGTTTCACCGGGGTAAAAGCGAACATTTTCGAGGAGGATGACCTCGCCGTCGGCCAGCTGTGCGATCTGAGCCTTGACCTGGTCGCCGATGCAGTCGCTGGCCATCCTGACCGGTTTTCCGAGCAGGCCCTGCAGATGAGTGGCCGCCGGTGCCAGGCTATAGGCCGGGTCGACTTTCCCTTTGGGGCGACCCAGGTGGGAGGCCAGGATCAGCCGCGCACCCTGTTCGAGCAGATAGCGGATGGTCGGCAGCGCCGCGCGTATACGGGTGTCGTCGGTAATATTGCGCTGTTCATCCAGGGGGACATTAAAATCCACCCGGCAGAAGACGCGCTGACCGCTGACGTCGATATCGGTGATGCTCATTTTATTAAACAAGGGATCCTCCTGAATAAAAGACGCATACTATTTAAAATGATGAAAAGCCGACCGCTTGAGGGTCGGCTTTTTGTTGAGCAAAAAATCCGCCAGGCTTAATTTTCGCGTGCAGCGATATAGGCGACCATGTCATTCACCCGGTTCGAATAACCCCACTCATTGTCGTACCAGGCGAGAACCTTGACCATGTGACCGTCAATCACCGTGGTGAATGAGGCATCATAGGTTGATGAGGCTGCGCAGCCATTAAAGTCGCGCGAGACCAGCGGCAGATCGCAGTATTCAAGAATCCCCTTCAGGTTTCCTTCAGCGGCGGTTTTCATGGCGGCATTGACACTTTCTACGCTGGCTTCGCGTTCGGTGTTGATCACCAGATCGATCAGAGAAACATTCGGGGTCGGCACCCGCACCGCCATGCCGAACAGCTTCCCCTGGAGCTGCGGCAGCACCAGGCCAACCGCCTGCGCGGCGCCGGTGGTGGTGGGTATCATCGACATCGCCGCGGCACGGCCGCGCCGCAGGTCAGAGTGGGGGAGGTCGAGGATTTTCTGATCGTTGGTGTAGGAGTGAACCGTGGTCATCATGCCGCGCTGGATGCCGAATTCGTCATCCAGAACCTTGGCGATGGGAGCCAGGCAATTGGTGGTGCAGGATGCGTTGGAAATAATGAAGTGTTTGCTCGGATCATAGAGGTGTTCGTTGATCCCCATGCAGAAGGTGCCATCAATATCCCCTTTGCCCGGAGCACTGATCAGGACCCGGCGGGCACCTGCTTCAAGGTGTTTGGCGGCGGCGCTGCGTTTGGTGAAATGACCGGTCGATTCGACCACGACATTTATGTTGTACTCTTTCCACGGAAGTTTGGCCGGGTCCGGCTCAGAATAAATCCGGATGCGCTTGCCGTTGACGATCAGATCTCCCTTGTCCACACTGACTTCGCCGGCAAAAGTTCCATGCACCGAGTCATATTTAAACAGATGGGCCAGGGTTTCAGCATCAGTCAAGTCATTAATCGCAACAACCTCTAAGGCGTCATTCTGGGTTGTGATCCGCAGCAGATTTCGACCGATTCTGCCGAAGCCGTTGATGGCAATTTTTTGAGCCATAAATGTGACCTGTTCCCTTCAGATTTGGTGGTTAGCAGACATCTCGTTTACGTTTGAGGTTAAGTCGTCCCGGGGTTTCTTAAGCTGAAGATTATACAAATTTTGCTAAATTGCAAACCCCTGGCTTGGTTGTACAGTCGATATTGTCGTCGCCCTGGCCGCGTCACCCCGAAAACTTGAGGGCGCGTCATAAAGTCCCCCGGGCTCGTTCTTCGTTACAGGCGCGGCAAAAAAAATCTGCGTCAATGGGAGAGAGTAAAAAAGCTGAATTTGTAGTTCAGTGACAAGCCTATGACTTTGGCCCGGAACGCACCCCTGGGCGCGGCCATGTAACCATAGCTGCCCATGACACTGCAGGCCTTCGAAAGCTTATAGTCCAGGCCGGCATTAGCCTGCCACACCAGCCCTCCGGCGACATCGAGCCCGCCGCCACCAGCGGCCCCCATCAGGCCTTCAACCTCCAGAGAGAGAGGACTGTTAAACAGCGGGTGTGTCGCCCCGATCCCGACCAGGCCGGTCATATAGCCGCCGGCCTGTCCCTGGTAGGCCGCGATCCCCTGGCCGGTTAAATAGAAGTACTTATTTAAAAAGCTGTCCAGCTGGAACCCGAGCAGGTTCACATTCTCATCGGCGTTACGTTTGCGCCAGTCGCTGGCGGCCTTAATGTAGCTCTGGTGGACCAGGCGGATCCGCATATTTTGCGGGCTGAACCGCGAAAGAGAAGAGAGCAGGGTTTTGTCCCCCTCGACGCCCGGGGTTCTGAAGCGGTAGCCCAGCTTGCCTGACAGGCTGGTGGCTTTGAACTCGCCATCGGGCGCGAAAACATAACCAGCCGAGACTTCAGAAAACCAGCTCCGCCACAGATCCTGCTGCAGAGCCAGTGAGGCGTCGAGCAGCAGACCGCCGCCGGTAGCTACACCGCCGCCACCGGCGTAACCGGCGGTGGTGGAAAGTTTTAATGCGGTGCTGGCGGTTATCGGCAGGCGGGCACCGGCGCCAAGCTGCAACTGCATGTAGCCGTTACTTTCACCCCCCATGGCACCGGCAGATCCGAGCTTGAGAAACAGGTTGTCATTGAGGTAGCGATCCCATTCAACCCCCATCAAATTGAGCCTCTGGTGCTGCAGGTTGCCATTATCCTTGTGCACATCCGACGGGATGTCATAGACCTGGTAAACGACGGCGAATTCCTGGTTGACGATTGTGACTGCGTCATCGGCCCGGGATGGTTGCGGAGGTTCAGAGAACCAGCCGGTTGAGAACAGGGTGGTAAAGGGGTAGGCATAGGAGAGATAGGGCTGCAGGCTTTCGATATGCCCGTTTGGAAAATCAACATAACTCAGGCCCGCACCCAGGCTGCCAAACTTTCGGGTGTTATATTGCCCACCCAGATGATAGCGCAGCATCAGCCCGCCACCTTGCAGGGCGTTGCCGCCACGACCTCCGCCCGCGCCGATAAACATCCCGGCGTTAACCTCAGTGCTGCCGGGAAGCTGCTTTTGTAGCTCAGCCGCCAGACCGAGGGTTATAAATCCGCCGCGGTTGCCCGTGAGCGCGCCGTAGCTGCTGCCGCCCAGAGACAGCGAATCTGTGGTTTTAAATAAAAAAGAGCCCCCCAGCAGGCCCATCTTTTCGCCGCCGGGGAGAGAGAGTGTTTCAAATGTGGTCTTCAGGCGCGCGGGGGTAGTCGGGATAAAGGCGTCATCCTGGGCAAGCGCAGGTTGTGAAACGAGGAGCAGGCAGCAGATCAAAAGGCAGTAAAATCTGGTCATGGCTATTTTGCCTTTACTAAAATAAACGTCTTCAGGGAAGGGCCGAGATCAAGAGCGGCCAGCCTTTAATTGATGGTTGATGCGGTTTAGTCGTTGCTGATTAAAATAAGGGCCACTTTAACATGAAATGATCGGGGATTGCGATTCGTTGTTTTACCCGGTGTGAGTCCTTTGACAACCTGTCTGCCGGTGACCGGGTGCCGGCCTCTTTCAGGCCGATGAACACCCTGTTATATCTATCTATAAGCCCCGCATTTTAGATGTTCAGACGCCTGACAACGGCCCACTAATTTCCCCTTTTCTGCTTGCCCTGATCCGAGTTTTCGGGTATAAGCTCAGGCCTGTACGGGGAAGAAGGGGCGATAGATTTCTTGCGGGTTTGTCTGCTAGCCAGTGGAAGTCGTGGCAACGCGACTCTGATCGAATCGGACGGCTGTCATTTATTGATTGATGCCGGCCTTTCTGCACGTGAAATCGATCGTCGCCTGCGCGAAATTGGCCTTAGCGCCGATGATCTCGATGCCCTGTTAGTTACCCATGAACATCATGACCATGTCAGTGGTATCGGGCCTCTGGCCCGACGCCACAAAATTCCTGTCTACATCGTTCCAGAAACTGCCGCTGCAATATCTCGACTCGGGTCGATTGCCGATATCCGCTATATTACCGCCGGTCAACGCTTTACCCATGCCGGTCTTGAAATCTCCAGCTTTTCGACCACGCACGATGCGGTTGACCCGATCGGTTTTACCATTGATTCCCGTGAGGGACGTATCGGTTACGCTACGGACCTGGGTCTTTCGACCCGGCTTGTCGTCGATCGCCTTGAAGGCTCGCGAATCCTGGTGCTGGAGAGCAATCATGATGAACAGATGCTGCTGGATGGCCCCTATCCCTGGCACCTGAAACAACGGATTCAGGGGCGCCACGGCCACCTGTCGAATCGTTCAGCGGCTGAGCTCCTGCAGCGACTCGCCTGGGACGGGCTTGAAGCCGTGTTCCTGGCCCACTTAAGTGAAGAGAATAACCATCCCGAACTGGCACAGCAGGAGATTGCAAGGATGTTCGCGACCTGTCCGGGGTGTACACCGCAGATATTCCTTGGTCAGCAGGCGAGCATCAGTCACAGTTTTTGTGCCAGAGGCCCTGAATCTGGCAGTGAGGAGTCGACGGATGTGTGTTGATATGGTTTTAGAAGGGTTTTTGGCGACAATTAAAGATGAGTGAGGGGTGAGGAGTGAGGAGTGAAGAGTATAATGCTTTATAATCACTCACCCTTCACGCCTCACACTTCACAGATTTCATAAGGAGCAGTTCATGCCTTGCAGGATTGTGGTTGGTTTGAAAGATGGCGTGCGGGATGCGCGCGGTGAGCGGATCAAGGCTGAGATTAATCATCACCTCGGGCTGAAGTTGACTCAGGTCCAGACCCTGGATGTCTACACCCTTGATGCCGACTTGAACCCCTCCGAGATTCAGGCCGCGGCCCGGGGCCCCTTGAGCGACCCGGTCATTCAGCAGGTTGCCATCGACCGTCCCCTGGCCCATGATTTTGATGTGCTGATTGAAATCGGGTTTCGTCCGGGCGTGACGGACAACATCGGTCGTACGGCGCGCGAGGCGATTGAGTATCAGACCGGGCGGCCTTTTGCCGCTGGGGAAGCGGTCTATACCTCGGTGCAGTATCTGCTGAGCGGAGCGATTGACAAGGCACAGGCCGAGCAGGTCGCCAGCGGCTTTCTGGCCAATGGTCTGATTCAGCGCTGGACCATTCTGGCCAAGGATGAACTCGACGCCAGTAAAGGGGTTCCGGTCAGCCTGCCGCGGGTCGCCGCCGCCGCCGAAGTATGCGTGCAGAAGATCAATCTGAACGTCAGCGATGCCGAGCTGCTGCAGATCAGTCGCGACGGGATGCTGGCGCTGAACCTGCTGGAGATGAAGACCCTCCAGGCCCATGTCAATGATCCCGCGGTGCAGGCGAAGCGCCGTGAAAAAGGCCTGGGTTCAGAGCTGACGGATGTGGAGCTTGAGGCGCTGGCGCAGACCTGGAGCGAGCACTGCAAACACAAAATCTTCTCGGCAAAAATTGATTATACCGATGAGCATGGCAACGCCGAAACCATCGATTCGTTGTTTAAAACCTATATCGTCGGTGCAACGCGGGATATTCGCCGGAACCTCGGCAAGGACGATTTTTGTCTGTCGGTCTTCAAGGACAACGCCGGGGTGATCAAGTTCAACGACGACTGGAGCATGGTCTTCAAGGTTGAGACCCACAACTCTCCCTCGGCCCTCGATCCTTACGGCGGGGCGCTGACCGGCATTGTCGGGGTCAACCGTGATGGCTACGGCACCGGCATGGGTGCGCGCCTGATCTTTAACACCGACGTCTTCTGTTTTGCTTCCCCTTTTTTCACCCAACCGCTCCCGCCGCGCCTGCTGCATCCCCGGCGCATCTTTGAAGGGGTGGTCGAAGGGGTTGAGCATGGCGGCAACAAGAGCGGCATCCCGACGATCAATGGTTCGATTCAGTTTGATGACCGCTTTGCGGGGAAACCCCTGGTCTATTGCGGCACCGCCTCAATAATGCCGGCCCGACTTAACGGCAAGCCCTGTCACGAAAAACAGGTGCTGGTCGGGGACCACATCGTTATGACCGGCGGGCGCATCGGCAAGGATGGCATTCACGGCGCGACCTTCTCCTCGGAAGAGTTGCATGAGGGCTCGCCCGTTACCGCGGTGCAGATCGGTGACCCGATCACCCAGCGCCGCATGTTTGATTTTCTGATCATCGCGCGCGACCGCGGTCTGTATAACTCGATTACCGACAACGGGGCAGGGGGGCTCTCATCCTCCATCGGCGAGATGGCCGAAGACACCGGCGGTCTCGAGCTGCACCTTGATCGTGCGCCGCTGAAATATCCCGGCCTGCAGCCCTGGGAAATATTGATTTCCGAAGCCCAGGAGCGCATGTCGTTGGCGGTTCCCGAGAAGAACCTCACCGCCTTCATGCAGCTCGCACGCGAGATGGGGGTTGAAGCGACCGACCTGGGGCAGTTTACCGATTCGGGCTATTACCATTGCCTCTACAAGGGGGAGACCGTCTGCTGTCTCGATATGGAGTTTCTGCATGGCGGCGTGCCGCAGATGCAGATTCTGGCCCGCTGGGAGAACAAGGGGCACAGGGAACCGTCAATTGCCGGCCGTGACCTGCAGGCGGATCTGCTTGGTTTGCTTGGGCGCTTGAATATCTGTTCGAAAGAGTCGGTGGTGCGCCGCTATGATCATGAGGTTCAGGCCGGCTCGGTTGTGAAACCCCTGACCGGTGTTGCCAACGACGGCCCGAGCGATGCGGCGGTCTATCGTCCGCTGTTCGACAGCTTCGAAGGGATAGTCACTGCTCACGGCATCTGCCCGAGTTACAGCGATATTGACACCTATCACATGATGGCCTGCGCCATTGACGAGGCGCTGCGCAACTATGTTGCGGTGGGCGGAAACATTGAGCATGTTGCCGGTCTCGACAACTTCTGCTGGTGTGATCCGGTCGAGAGCGAGCGCACCCCGGACGGCGCCTACAAGGCCGCGCAGCTGGTGCGGGCCAACAAGGCGCTCTACGAGTACTGCGTGGCCTTCGGCGTGCCGCTGATCAGCGGCAAGGACTCGATGAAGAACGACTATCAGATCGGTGACACGAAAATCTCGATCCCGCCGACCGTCCTTTTTTCGGTCATCGGCAAGATCGACGATGTGCGCAAAGCGGTGACCATGGACGTGAAGACCCCGGGTGATCTGGTTTATCTGCTCGGCAGCACCGCCGATGAGCTGGGTGGTTCTGAATATTACCGCATGTGCGGTGAGCTTGGGGCCAACGTACCCCGGGTCGATGCACAACGAGCCTACAGCTTGTACAAGACCGTCAATCAGGCGCAAGATAAAGGCCTGCTGCGCAGCTGTCATGACCTGTCCGATGGTGGCCTGGCGGTCTCTCTGGCCGAAACAGCCTTCGCCGGCGGCTTCGGGATTCAGGCCGACCTGTCCAGGGTCGCGGTTCGTGGCGAGCTGTCCGACGCCGCACTGCTCTTCTCCGAATCCCAGTCGCGGCTGCTGGTCAGCATCAAGCCCGAGAGCAGAAGCGCCTTCGAAGCCTTGTTTGCCGGCTGTGATTGCGCCCTGATCGGCGAAGTCACAGCTGAACCGATGCTGTCGCTCAGTCGCGGCGGTAAACCTTTGATCGAAACCACCAATGATCAGAATAAAGAGGCGTGGCAGGCGCCGTTGCGGGAGCTTTAAAGATGGCAAAACAAGTCAGATCGCTGGTGATCGCCGGCAACGGAACCAACTGTGAACGTGAGGTCGCCGAGGCCTGTCGCCTGGCCGGATCAGAAGTCGCCGAGGCGATCCACATCGCCGAACTGCTGGCCGGACGGGTGAAGCTCGAGGACTACCACTTTTTGAACCTGGCCGGGGGGTTCCTGGATGGCGATGACCTCGGCAGCGCCAAGGCGGGAGCCAATCGGCTGCTGCATGCGCCGGTCGCAGGTGGCGGTGCCTCGCTGGCTGAGCAGATGGCGCAGTTTATCGTCGATGGCAAGCTGATTATGGGGGTCTGCAACGGCTTCCAGCTCATGGTCAAAATGGGCCTGCTGCCGGCAGCGGACCAGGACTATCAGGACCAGACCTGCACCCTGACCCACAACGATTCGGGCCGTTTTATCGATCGCTGGGTCTATCTGCAAGCGGACAGCCAATCGCCCTGTATCTACACCCAGGGGCTGAAAGGTATTTACCTCCCGGTGCGGCATGGGGAAGGGAAGTTTGTCGTCGACAGCGATGCCACTCTGGCCCGGATTGAAGACGCCCATCTGGCTCCTTTGCGTTACGCCGATGCCGCTTTTCAGCCGACCATGGATTATCCCGCCAACCCGAACGGGAGTATCAATGCCATCGCGGGTGTGTGTGACCCCAGCGGCCGGTTGTTCGGGTTGATGCCCCACCCGGAAGCCTATGTCCACTATACCCAGCACCCGCGCTGGACCCGTGAGACGCTGCCGCAAGAGGGGATGGGGCTCTGGCTCTACCAGAATGCGATCAATTACGTTCGCGAGAACCTGCTTTAGGATAATAAATGTTCGATAAACTGCACGAAGAATGTGGCGTTTTTGGGGTTTTTGGCCATCCGGAAGCGGCTAACCTGACCTACCTCGGTCTTTATGCCCTGCAGCATCGCGGGCAGGAGGGTTGTGGTATCGTCTCCTCCGACGGCTATCGACTGCACGCCCATAAGGGCCTAGGTCTGGTCTCGGATGTGTTTAAAAAGGGACAGGTCTTCGATCACCTCCCCGGACGTTCAGCGATCGGTCATGTGCGCTATTCGACCGCCGGCGGGAATGACATTAAAAACTGTCAGCCGATTGTGGTCGATTATTCCCGCGGCAGCATCGCGGTTTCACATAACGGCAACCTGGTCAATGCCCAGGAGGTACGCAGCCGGCTGGAGCAGAGCGGTTCGATCTTCTCGACTACGGCGGATACCGAAACCATTATCCATCTGCTGGCCCGGGCGCAGTCCGATTCGTTGATCGATCGGATCTGCGAGGCGCTGCATATCGTCCAGGGGGCCTACAGCCTGCTGCTCTTAACCGAGTCCCGGCTCATCGCCGCGCGCGATCCCAACGGATTTCGCCCGCTGTGCCTCGGCCGCCTGGATGGAGCCTATATCGTCGCCTCTGAATCCTGCGCCTTCGATCTGGTCGATGCCGAGTTCATCCGCGAGATCGCGCCGGGTGAGATGGTTGTCATCGATAAAACCGGGATGAAATCGTTTTCCCCCTTTAAAGAGACGAGTCCAACCCCCTGCATCTTCGAATATGTTTACTTCGCCCGTCCTGACAGTCGTATCTACGGCCGGATGGTTTACTCGGTGCGTAAGGAATCCGGCCGCCAGCTTGCCCGGGAGCACGGGGTTGAGGCGGACCTGGTTATCGCCGTCCCCGACTCAGGCGTTCCGGCAGCCATGGGCTTCGCCGAAGAGTCAGGCCTCCCGTTTGAGATGGGCCTGATCCGCAACCACTACGTGGGGCGAACCTTCATTGAGCCCCAGCAGTCGATTCGTCACTTCGGGGTCAAGCTGAAACTTAACCCGGTGCGGGACCTGCTGGAAGGGAAGAGGGTGGTTGTGGTGGATGACTCGATTGTCCGCGGTACGACCTCACGCAAGATCGTCAAGATGCTGCGTGATGCCGGCGCGACAGAGGTTCATCTGCGTATTTCCAGCCCGCCGACCAGCTTCCCCTGTTATTACGGCATTGATACGCCATCGCGCAAGGAGCTGATTTCTGCTTCGCACAGCGTCGAGGAGATCGCCAGGTATGTCACCGCGGACAGCATTGGTTATCTGTCGGAAGAGGGCCTGTTGAAGTCGGTGCATGCTTCGGGGGAGGGATGCTCGACCTTTTGTGACGCCTGCTTTAACGGCAGATACCCGGTCAAGTTCCCGCGTTTGAAAGCTGACAAACAGTTGGGATTATTTTGAGATCGTGAGGTGTGAGGTGTGAGGTGTGAGGTGTGAGGTGTGAGGTGTGAGGTGTGAGGTGTGAGGTGTGAGGTGTGAGGTGTGAGGTCTTGATTAGACCTTTTCGACTCACCCCTTACTCCTCACTCCTCACCTTTACCCTCACTCCTCACGGAACTAACTTGGAGAGAGTGATGAGTAGTGTTAAAAGCGAACTGAAGAAAATTATTCTGGAAATGTCCTACGAACAGCGTGAAGTGACACTGGCTTCGGGGCGCAAGAGCAATTTTTACTTTGACGGGAAGCAGACAACCTTGCACGCCAGGGGTGGCCTGTTAACGGGTAAGGCGTTCTGGGAAGAGGTTAAAAAGTTCGAGGGTCCGATTCACGGCGTGGGTGGTCTGACCCTGGGTGCCGATCCCATCGCCACGGCGACGTCGATAGCGGCTGAGCTTGACGGCCAACCGGTGCATGCCTTCATTATCCGCAAGGAGCCGAAAGGGCATGGTACTGGCCAATGGCTGGAGGGGCGGAAAAACCTGCCGCCGGGATCGCGGGTTGTCATCGTCGAAGATGTCACGACGACCGGAGGATCTTCCATGCAGGCCGTTGAACGCGCACAGGAGGAAGGTCTCGTGGTTCTCGGGATCGTCACTCTGGTAGATCGTGAAGAGGGCGCGCGTGAAAATATCGAAGGCGCCGGGCAGGTCTTGCGCTCGGTCTTCACCCGGACTGAAATTGTCGGGAAATAGATCCGAGAAATATGATTAAAAATATAAAAACTTTATTTATCAATTAAATAGACATATATATTTAACGTCATACTCTAAGCAGGGTCGACAAATCAGTCGGCCCTGCTTATGCTTTTTTAAGGTCTCATAGGGCGTGCAGCGCTGCGGCAAGCTAGTCCTCTGCCGGGATCCGAAACACCTCAAGGACGCCTGGCCTGGCTCGTAACTGCTCCTCCGAGATCGCATGGGTATCGCCAACGACTCCCAGGATAACCCGTTCACTGCCGGTGGACTGGTGGAAATCACAATCGAGCTCGACCAGAAATTCCTTGACCTGTTCCAACTCCTCTTCGCTTGCCCGTTTCTTCATGACTACCAGCATCTATTTACCCTTTCGGCTCTCGGACCGCTCAAGGCTGCGGCTCTCGTCAATGACGCGTTCAAACAGACGAACGACCGCGGCGCTCTCCAGCGGACCGGGATTCTCCTGGCGCATCCTCTCAAAAATCAGTTTCTCGCGGCGTGGATCGTAGATCGGCAGGTCGAGGTCTCTTTTGATGTGGCCGATCTCAAGGGCCAGGGCGGCGCGTTCGTTGAACAGCCGCAGCAGATCGTTGTCAATACGATTGATCGCAATCCGGATCTCGTCGATATCCATAAAGAATGTCCTGTCCTTACTGACTCAGATTTTCGAATGTTGCCCCGGGAATGACGGTGTCCTTTTTCCAGTTCTGGTCATCCCGCTCCGGGTAATCGAGGGTGAAGTGCAGCCCGCGACTCTCTTTGCGTTGCAGGGCGCTTTTAACGATCAGTTCTGCGACGGTGGCGATGTTGCGCAGTTCGATGAGGTCGGAGGTCAAATGGAAGTTCCAGTAGTATTCAATGATCTCCTGTTGAATCAGTTGAATCCGCATCAGGGCGCGGGTCAGGCGCTTGTTGGATCGAACGATCCCGACATAGCTCCACATGCAGCGTCTGATCTCTTCCCAGTTGTGCGCGACAATGACCTCTTCGTCACTGTCGGTCGCGTTTCCTGAGTCCCATGGCGCGATGCTTGGGAATTCAGCAGGGGAGGAGGCCAAACGTTGCAATGAGGTTTCGGCCGCACGACGGGCGAACACTACCCCCTCAAGCAGGCTGTTGCTGGCGAGACGATTGGCGCCATGCAGTCCGGTGCAGGCGCTTTCGCCGATGACAAACAGGTTTCTGATGCCGCTTTCGCCATGACTGTCGACCTGAACTCCGCCGCAGAGATAATGTGCCGCAGGGACCACCGGGATCGGCTCCTTTGTCATATCGATCCCGTATTCGAGACAGGTTTCATAGATCATCGGAAATCGATCACAGATATAGTCGGCGCTCTTATGGGTCATGTCGAGAAAAACGCAGTCATCCCCGTACTGTTTCATCTGATGATCGATCGCCCGGGCGACAATATCGCGCGGTGCGAGATCTTTGAGCGGATGCTGGTCGGCCATAAAGGCCGTGCCGTCGCGGCGGCGCAAAATGGCCCCCTCACCGCGCACGGCTTCTGAAATTAGAAACGATTTGGCGTTGGGATGATAGAGCGTGGTCGGGTGGAACTGCATGAATTCCATATTTGCCACCGCGGCTCCGGCACGCCAGGCCATGGCGACCCCATCACCGGTCGCGACATCGGGGTTGCAGGTATAAAGATAAACCTTGCCGGCTCCTCCCGTCGCCAGGACCGTGAAGCGAGCGCCGATAGTGACAACCGACTGACCCTCGATGTCGAAAACATGGGCACCAAGACAGCTGTTTATAGCGCAGGGCTCATGCAGATTTTTGGCGGCGGTGATCAGATCGATGGCGATGTGGTTCTCCAGCACCTGGATGGCCGGATGGTTCTGCACGGCCAGGACCAGGGCACGCTCGATTTCACGTCCTGTCGCGTCTTTGGCGTGAAAGATACGGCGTTCACTATGTCCGCCTTCACGGGTCATATCATATTCGTTCTGCTCGTTACGGCTGAACTCGACCCCCCAATTGATCAGATCTTCGATGACTTTCGGACCCATGCGGACGGTCAGATCCACAATATCGCGATGAGGCAGGTCAACTCCTGCCACCATCGTATCTTCGGTGTGTGCAAAGAAGTCACCCTGTTCGGTTGAAACGGCGGCGATCCCTCCCTGGGCAAGGCGGGTGGCAGTAAAGTCGATGTCGCGTTTGGTGACCAGCAGGACCGACCCCTGCTCGGCAACCTTTAACGCATAACTGAGGCCAGCAATTCCACTGCCGATGACCAGAAAATCAGTGGTAAGTTTCATTTTAAAGTTCTCTTAAGGAGGTTAATGTCTCAATGTCTTCGCCAAAGGCGATCATTATTGAAGTCCAGTGGTCGGATGTCAAGAATTTGGGGGATGTCAGCCAATTAGAGTTGTTTCAAAAAGATTAATCATTTATAAACATTCTCATGCGCCTGCTGACTGCCACAATCATACTGCTCCTGTTTGCTTCACTGGGTGAAGCGAACATCTATCGCTATGTCGACAGTTCCGGACGCGTCCATTTTACCGATGTGCCAACCAACACAACCTTTCAATTTTACCGGGGCGAGGGGGAGTCCGTCGGTCTCGCCTCACTGATCAAGTATTACGCACAGCGCTTTCATCTTGACGCGGCCCTGGTCAAGGCGATGATCAAGGTCGAGAGTGATTTCAACCCCAGGGTGGTTTCAATGAAGGGCGCACAGGGTTTGATGCAGTTAATGCCGGCAACTGCCCGTGAAGTTGGAGTTTCTGATCCTTTTGATCCAGGTCAGAATATCTTTGGCGGGACCTGCTATATGCGGCAGATGCTTGATACTTTCGATAGTAACCTCGATCAGGCACTGGCCGCTTATAACGCCGGGCCGAGTGTCGTCCAACGTTATGGCGGTATCCCTCCTTACGATGAAACCCAGAATTACGTTCTGCGTGTAAAAAAATATCAAGCCTATTATCAGCAGTTTACTGACCAGACTGATTAAGTTGCTCAGCCATGGCGCTCAGCGTCGAACTCCGGGGCCAAAATCAGCTGCGGTTTTTTTAAAAACTGGAAATATTTTTCATTGACACCCCGTTAAGCGTTTTGTTATAAGTTGTGCCGCTCGACACAACGGGCGTTTTTGAGCGGGAATAACTCAGTGGTAGAGTGCAACCTTGCCAAGGTTGACGTCGCGAGTTCGAATCTCGTTTCCCGCTCCATAAAAATTAACGGCCGTCTCTTCCTGGAGACGGCCGTTTTTCGTGGTTGCGGTTATCCTGTCGTTCCTCTTCTTTAATTAAGCACCGGCCTCTGTGGCACCCCTGGTAACTTTTGATTTTTCTCAATCTGGAATGAAGCGTTTAAGTGTCGGGGAATATGCTGAGCAGCATCGATAAATTAGATTTTGCCCTTGACACTCGATACCCGATTTGGTACTTCAATGCGCACACCGGACAGCGACATATCGGCCTCGTCGCCAAGTGGTAAGGCAGAGCTCTGCAAAAGCTCCATCACCAGTTCGAATCTGGTCGAGGCCTCCATAATATAAAAAGCCAGCCTTCCTCAAGGGTTGGCTTTTTTGTTTTGAAGGTCCGATTTGCCTGAATCAACTTACTGATTTATGATGCGTGCCATCCTGAAACCCATCAGAGAGCTCTTCTATGGATTTTTTCACCTTGCCACTCCTGACCCTGACCGGAATCTTTTCGGTGTTGGCCGGATTTCTCGCTGGACTCCTTGGCATCGGTGGTGGGGTGATCCTGGTTCCGTTGTTTCTCTGGCTGTTTCATATCGCCGGTATGCCAGAGCATCTGATTGTGCACACGGCATTCGGCACCAGCCTGTGTGTCATCGTCCCTACCGCCATCAGCAGCGCGCTGGGGCATCGTCTTCACGGCAACGTGGTCTGGCATCAGGTTTTCTACCTGGCGGGTGGCGCGGCGCTCGGCGCGCTTTTTGGTTCAAGCCTGGCGGCGCTCCTCCCCGGGGCTATCCTGCATAAGGCCTTCGGTTGTATGGAGATTCTGGTTGGTCTGAAATTACTCTTTTATCATCCCTATCTGCCCCCTGAACATCAGGTACCACCGCGCAAGAGCTCATTATTGATGGTCGGTTCGACCGGCGGCCTTTTCTCGGCTTTTTTCGGAGTTGGCGGTGGGGTTATTTCGGTACCGCTGATGCTGATTGTGTTGCGGCTGCCGATTCATCTGGCGGTGGGTAATTCCAGTGCCGTCATTGTAATTTCAGCGCTCGCCGGCACCCTCAGCTACATGTTTCATGGAATGCATGAAGCCGCAGGCATCCCGTTTTCCATTGGCTATGTGAACCTGTTGGTTGCGGCGGTTGTCGCACCACTTACTATTGTCAGCGCCCGACTGGGTGTGCGCCTTGCAACCAGCATCAGTCAGGATAAAATGATTAGAGTCTTCGCTGTTCTGCTGATTCTACTCGGCCTGAAGTTAACTTTCTGATTTGGGTGAAAGGAGCTACTTATGGTTCGAAAACCAGTGGTTGCTGGAAGCTTTTACCCGGGAAGTCCTGATCAGTTGCGTGAAGAGGTAGCGACTTTGCTGGCGGGAGGGGAGCAGGCGCAACCGTCTACAGCTCTCATTGTTCCGCATGCCGGCTATATTTATTCTGGACGCATCGCCGCTGCCGCCTATAAAAAAGTCGCCATTCCGGAGACCGTCGTCATGCTCGGTCCAAATCATCGGGGAGTCGGATCCTCGGCCGCAGTGTTTGCTCACGGATCCTGGCAGACACCGCTCGGCAAAAGCCCCATTAACTCCCTGCTCGCCGCTCAGTTGATCGCAGACTGTGATTTGCTCCGAGACGATGAATTCGCCCATCAGGGCGAACATTCTCTCGAAGTTCAGCTCCCCTTTTTGCAGATGTTGCGCAATGACGTGCAGATTGTTCCGATCACCCTGGGGCATGCCGCCCTTGAAGACTGGTTGCAGTTAGGTCGCCAGCTGGGTGAAAGTCTCAGCGGCTACCCTCACAAAGTGCTGCTCATTGCCAGTAGTGATATGAACCATTTTGCTCCGGCAGACATCACCCCGCGCATCGATCGGCTCGCCCTCGACCAGCTGGAAAAATTCGACCCGGTGGGACTGTACAAGACGGTCAGGTCGCATAACATCAGTATGTGCGGTGTAGTCCCGGCGCTGGTGGTGCTTGAAGCAGCAGCGGTACTTGGTGCGACAACCTGCCGTCTGCTCTGCTATGATCACTCGGGCAGGGTCAATGGTGATCTCACCTCGGTGGTCGGCTATGCTTCACTTATCATCCAATAAAATGGTTATTATGCTTGATCCTGTAAAAAATTCTGCTGTATAAACAGCAGGTTCACTAACTGACGGATCCCTCCCGCGTGCTCAATCCAGGTGAATTATCCCCTTTTGTTCAAAATAAGGAGCTTCAAGACATGTCTGACTTACGTGTTCGTTTTGCCCCCAGCCCAACCGGGTATCTGCATATTGGAGGTGCCCGTACTGCGCTGTTTAATTACCTGCTCGCCAAGAAAGAGCAGGGGACTTATGTCTTACGGATTGAAGATACTGACATTGAGCGGTCATCCCAGGAATCGGTCGATGCCATTCTCAATGCCATGGAGTGGCTGGGGCTCAGTTGCGACGAGGGTCCGTTTTACCAGACAGACCGTTTTGAGCTGTACAAATCCAAAATCCAGCAACTTCTCGATACCGGGAAGGCTTACCGCTGTTATTGCACCACTGAAGAGCTGGATGCCAAACGTGAGCTGGCTGTTCAGGAGGGCCGTAAACCCAAATATGATGGGACCTGCCGCGAACGCAGCGCTCAACCCGATGCGCCCTACGTCGTGCGTTTTAAGCTTCCTGACCCGGATGGTGAGGTCTGTTTTGTCGATCGGATCAAAGGGCCTATCACGGTGCGCAATGAGGAGTTGGATGATCTGATTCTGCAGCGCACCGACGGGACCCCGACCTATAATTTTGTGGTTGTCGTTGATGATGCTGAGATGGGGATCACTCTGGTTATCCGTGGGGATGACCATATCAACAATACCCCGCGTCAGATCCATCTGTACCGCGCCCTCGGTTATGCGGTCCCCGAGTTCGCCCACGTGCCGATGATTCTCGGCGATGATAAGAAACGTCTCTCAAAACGTCATGGCGCAACTTCGGTCATGGCTTATCAGGAGCAGGGTTTCTTGCCGGAGGCGATGATTAACTATCTGGTACGACTCGGATGGTCCCACGGGGATGAAGAAATCTTTTCAATGGCTGATCTGATCGAAAAATTCACCATCGAAGCCGTCGGCCGCTCGGCCGGAGTTTTTAATCCGGAGAAACTCCTGTGGTTGAACAGCCATTATATAAAGGCGCTGGATCCGCAGAAATTGGTGGAACTACTGAAACCCTTTCTGGTGAAACAGGGGATTGATTTTAGCCATGGACCCGATCTGGTCGCGGTGGTCAAGGGTCTTCAGGAGCGCTCTTCGACCCTGGTGCAGATGGCCGAAGGGGCAGCCTTCTACTTTGCCGATCAGCCTGAATTTGATGATAAAACCCGTACCCAGTTTCTGCGTGAAGAGAACCGTCAGCTGTTTTTGACTTTAAGAACAGCGCTTGTCCGCTGTGATACCTTCGAACAGTCGACACTTGAGCCCGTATTGTATACGGTGCTTGCAGACCTGGGTCTGAAATTTGGTAAACTCGCCCAGCCTCTTCGCGCCGCATTAACTGGCGGCTCACCGAGCCCGGGTATTTATGAGCTGCTGGAAGTTTTAGGTCGGGACACCGTGATCAAACGGATCGATGGAGCATTGAGCAAGTTAGTCTAATTGGTGATTCGCGAAACCTTTCTGTTTTGCCGTCTACAGGGACAAATCATGGCGCTGAACCGACAGCAGAGACGCTGGTTCTTCTCGGCAGAAGAACAACTAACAAATTCGCCAGGGCCCAGTCTTTATTCGGCGGCAACCTATTGAAAATATTTTTTCTTTTTGCTTGACCGACTGATTGTTCTTTGATAAAAAACGGAGCTCTTGGGGCGTCGCCAAGCGGTAAGGCACCGGATTTTGATTCCGGCATTCCCAGGTTCGATCCCTGGCGCCCCAGCCATTAAAAAAAAGAGCTGAAGCTCATGGATATTCTGCACTGTCCCGAGGGATGGTGGAAAAATGGATGAAGATTTTCTTCGTCCATTTTTTTTTGGCCTAAAGAGATTAATAAAATCTCTAAAATCAGTTGCGTTAGGATATAATCTGTCTAAACTTTATTAGTAGTTTACTAATAAATATCTAATGTAATTTAGGATAGGGAGGCCCAGATGAGAAAAACTCAGCCCATACGCACCGATTTCACCACGGGATTTCAGCTCAAATTTATTCTCGCGATGGCTTTGGGAGCACTGATATCAACTCTTGCGATCTATCTTTATCTGGATCAGGGGCTGGGCACAAATTATTTTGATGCCCTGGTAACCCTCTCGACCGTTGAAGCCGCTCTGACTTCATCCCTCGTGATCACCTTCTGCCTGCAATTTTTTCTGATCTCTATTTTGACCATCGGTTTAACCCTTTTTGTCAGCCATAAAATTGCGGGCCCCATCTTTCGCTATGAAGAAAGCCTGTCCAAGATTCTGGATGGGGACCTGCGCACTAATGTGCGTACACGCGACGGCGATCAGCTGAAATCGATGATTGACAGTATGAACAATTGGCAAAATTCGCTGCGTAATATCTATACTCAGGCCAATCAACTGGAACGCGAAATGATCTCGCATCTCAGTCATTCTGATACATCAACCGCAAATGAAACTTCCGAGTTGAAAGATTCTGTCCAGAAAATGTTTAAAGTTCTGACTTTTGAATCCGAATCGGGGAGGGGGGGGCATGAATAAGCGACTCGCAATAATCCTTTCCCTGATTGCGGCCAGTAGCCTGATACTGAGTGGCGTTTTATCAGCGCGTTCGAATGATGGCCATGATTTTTCGGGGAAATGTGAAACCTGCCACCTGACAAGTCCACATAAAGGGAGCAAGAATCTTTTTACTATGGATATCGATACCCTGTGTATTGAGTGCCATGACCTCGCGTTAAAAAATTCGCATCCAACCAAGATGATTCCGAGCATGAACGTGCCGGAATACTTCTTTCTTGATTGGCAAGGTCGCGTGAATTGCGCCACCTGTCATGACCCTCATGACAAGGAAAGCAAAATGATGCTTCGATCTGACGCGCGTGGTCGTAGCTTTTGTGAAACCTGCCATAAAGGAGGGGTCTTGCAAGGGCGTCATGTCGCGGCCTCTGGGATGGCTCATGCGAAAAACTGGACACCGCCGTCATCAGACTCCATAGGTCAAATTCTCGACCCTGTAAGTCTTGAATGCCTGGTTTGCCATGAAGGGTCAGTTGGCCCCGCTGCAGAAGTTCAAATTGGTTCGCGCTCAAGTGGGCAGGGGCTCTCCTATACGGGGCCAGGGTTCAGTCACCCCATCGGCGTCGATTATGGGCAGGCGGCCGCGCGGAATAAAGAACTACGGCGCCTGGACGATCTCTCCCCACTGATCTCCTTGTACGAAGGGAAAGTCGGCTGCGCGTCCTGCCACAACCAGTTTTCTCATGAAGGGGACATGCTGGTTTTCAGCAACCGTGGCAGTGCGCTGTGCCTCGAGTGTCATATTAAATAGCAAACAACCTCTTGATGGGAGGGTTTCTCAATGGGACGTCTGAGCCTGAGAAGGCGTAAATTTTTTATTAAGAAAGAATTTCAGGGTAAATTTATTGCAATTTACGCAGTTGGCGTATTAGCCCTTTCGGGGATTACGACACTGGTGTTGAACCGAGTACTGCATAAGATCGTAGATGAACAACTCTACAGTTCACATATGAAGGTGCATCGCACTGGCGAACTGTTTTTAACGCCATTAATTCAAACAAACCTTTATTCCATACTGGCTGTCAGCCTGTTGATCCTGATTTTCTCCATCGTCGTGTTTAAGCGCCTGAATCATCATTTTACGCGAATGGATCTTGCCTTTCATGCAATGGCTGATGGTGATTATCAGAGTTATGATCCACCGGGGAGCCGCTTTGAAGAAATCAATGCAATGATTGATCTGGTGCGCAAGACCCAGGATGATTACGGATCTTTGACCGCTGAGCTGTCGAAGCTCATCCAGGAGATTGACGCCGCAGTGAAAGCGGGATCTTCTCATGGTCAGATCAAAGCCCTGCACGGTCGCTTGACTCAGGCAATCAGTCGTATCCAATTGCCAGAAAAGGGCTAGTCGCCAGCACGGAATCTATGGCAAAAGGCCTCGTGGTCAACGGGGCCTTTTCTTTTGTTTGCGTCTTCATGAATGTTTCGGCTACATTTCAGACCACTAAAAATTCATGGAGACATAATATGCCGATGATAGAGGAACCTCTTTCGCCCGAATACATGTTTTATCTTCCTCCGGTCGGACGCTCTGTTGTTGCGGGCGCCGATGAACACCACGTTGAGCTTCCACAGATCCCATTACCGCTCTACCTTGAGACCTGCTCAAATGAAGTCCCCTCTGACAAACAGGTGGGAATTGGCCTGTATAATTATTTGCGTCGGTTTCCTGATTGCCCTCGTTGTACAGACTACGCTCAGATTTTACAGCAGGCCTTTCCTTATTACCTGACCGACATAGGTTCTCAGATCATCATGCTAGAGGCCAAGGATGTCGATGCACCCTATATTCGGCGTAAGATCAACTATCTGAAAATTCTCGTCCTGCTGAGCCCTGAAAACCCTCAACTTTTGCAAAAGGTCGGAATCGCCTATTTTGAACTCGGGATGATTTATGTCGAGTTGATCAACGTCAGACGTGAACTCAGTCACGCGATCTCGTTTTTGCAGCGCTCTCTAAATTTCGTCCCGCAGGACACAGCCACCCTGAATGTTCTGGGTCAGATCAGTTATTTGATGGGCGACTATCCGGGTGTGCAGCGCTACTGGCAAGGGGTTGTTGATCTGATCCCTGATGGTGCTGCGCGACAATTACTGGTTCAACGTCTTGCGCGCGTTGTTGATGGCCAGGCTCCGCAACAACCGTTGATCAATGATCTCGAAGCGATCGGCATAGCTACCGAGCATTTTGTCGTTCAGGAGTATGAGGCCGCAGCAGAGATCATGAATCGCCTGGAGGAAGAAGCGGTTCTGCCTGCCGAATTACCCAGCCCTGAATTTTTTTATTTTTTGGGCCTGTGCAGGGAGAAATGCGGTGAAATTGCTGCGGCTTTTGAGGCTTATCACAAGGCTCTCGCCATCGATCCTGATCATTTGCCTTCAGTCGAGGCCATTGAAGGAATAACAACTCTCCCCAGCTAACAGGCAAAATTCTTTGTCGATTGACTTGCCGGGGAAATCGAAGTATATGAGGCGACTTAAGGTCTATTCACACCTTCTCTCGCGAAGGTCAAATCTGGAGGAACCATGAACCCACTTGCTGCAGAACTTAACGACCTGCTCGAAAAGAACAACCCACATGTCCTGGCCATGCTTTCTGATCTTGGTCGCAACCTCTTTTTCCCGAAGGGGATTCTCAGCCAATCTGCTGAAGCGAAAGAGAAGGCGCATAAATTCAACGCCACCATCGGAACCGCAACCGAAAATGGTGGGCCGATGTATCTCCAGTGTATCCAGGATAAGCTGTCAGCATTTAATCCTGCGGATATCTACCCCTATGCACCACCGGCGGGGAAACCCCAGTTACGTCAACTGTGGCGGGAAAAGATGCTGCGGGAGAATCCGGCACAGCAGAACAAACATTTTGGCATGCCGATTGTCACCAATGCGCTGACTCATGGCCTCGCGATTATCGCTGACCTGTTTGTTGAGGCCGGAGACCATCTGATTCTGCCTGACATGCTGTGGGGGAATTACAATCTGACCTTTGGTACACGACGCAATGCGATCATCAAAAAATACAATACTTTCACCGAAGCCGGTGGCTTCGATGTCGAGGCCTTCAGGGCCTGTCTGAAACAGACCGCCGCTGAAAAAGGGAAGGCCGTTGTGATTCTTAACTTCCCTAACAACCCAAGCGGCTATACCCCGACCATCGCAGAAGGGGATGCGCTGGTAGCCGTTATGAAAGAACAGGCAGACGCGGGCTGCAATATTGTTGCGGTTACCGACGACGCCTATTTTGGCCTCTTTTACGAAGACTCGATGCAGGAATCCCTGTTCGGAAAACTGGCCAACCTGCATCCGCGTATCTTCAGCATCAAACTGGACGGCGCCACCAAAGAGGAGTTTGTCTGGGGCTTCCGCACTGGCTTCATCACCTTTGCTGATGGAAAAAGCGAGCAGAACGAAGCTGTCCTGACCGCCATCGAGAAGAAGGCCCTCGGGATTATTCGCGGGACCATCTCCAACTGTCCGCACCCCTCTCAAACCTTTGTCATTGAAGCCCTTAAATCCCCCGATTTCGTGGCCCAGAAGCAGCAGAAACTGGAAATTTTAAAAGGACGGGCGCTCAAGGTGAAAGAGGTCCTTAGCGATGTCAGGTTTACTGATTCCTGGAGTTACTATCCTTTTAATTCCGGATATTTCATGTGCCTGAAATTGAAAAGGGTTGACGCTGAAGCCTTGCGCGTGCATCTGCTTGACAAGTATGGTGTCGGGGCGATCTCGGTGACGAAAACCGACCTGCGCATCGCCTTCTCCTGTATTGATGAAAAAGATATCGCTGAACTGTTTGAGCTGATTTACAAGGCTGAACTCGATCTGGCCTGACCCTGATTGCCTTAAAACTATAAACGGCCTGCTTTTTCGAATGCAGGCCGTTTTTTTATTCCCTGATATGCTCTTACCATCATGAATATTTATGAACTCTTCAGTAAAACATTAAGCCCCGCCGCGACCTTGTTGCTCGAACAGCTGCGGGCGCTTCCAAGGGCTGAGGACGCCTCTATCTGGCTGGTGGGTGGCTCTGTGCGCGACCTGCTTCAAGGAGAGTCGGTCAGAGATTTTGATTTTGCCTTCTCTTCCGACCTGACTCCGCAAATAAAAACCTGGGCGCGTAAAGCCGGAGGGAGCTGGTTCTGGCTTGACCAGCAACGCCTGCAAAGTCGAGTGCTCTTCAGTCAATATGGCTTACAGTTTGATTTTTCGGGACTGAGGGCCCCTGATATTTTCGCTGATCTTCGTTTGAGGGATTTTACGGTCAATGCGCTCGCGTTCTGTTTGGGCGAAGAATCTGAACTGATTGACCCCTTGGGCGGGCGGGCAGATCTTGAACAAGGGGTCTTGCGCAGTTGCGGGCCAACAGTGCTCTTTGACGACCCTCTGCGCATTCTGAAGGGCTTTCGCCATTTTGCCGAATATGGCTGGCAGATTGAAGCCCGCACAGGTCAGGAGATGGTGCGCGCAGCCTCTGACCTTGAAAGAGTTGCAGGAGAACGGATTAAATCTGAACTGGGGAGGATTCTCAATTCGGAACGCGTGGTTTTTACCCTGGGCTTGTTAATCGAGTATGGCGTTCTCAGGCAACTCTTCCCGACCCTTAAAGAAGACACTTTGGTCGGAAAATTAGATTCATTTGGCGCGCGCATTCTCCAATTGGAGGTCTTCCCCGAGTTGAAAACCCTTCTCGACGCACAAATGGAAGACTGTGTGCCACGTCGAGCCCTGCTGTTTTTTGCTGCACTGTTAGAGCATCTTTCTGGTCCTGGCGATATCCTTCAAACTTTCAAACGGTTATGTTTTTCAAATGGTAGTCGAGCTATCTTAACCCGCTTATGCCTGGGAGCGGAGCTTCTTCCTGCCATGTTTAGTGATCACACATCTTCACGCGCAGCCGCACTTAAAGTTGAAGCAATGGCTCCTTGTTGTATTGAGGCCCTTCTGTTTACCCTGGCCCGCCGCGATTGTGATGATCTTGATTCATTGGCCGCTGGACATATCACCGCTTATCTTGAACATGAGACCAGAGGGGAAATCGCGCATCTGCTCGATGGCACAACGATAATGGACTTGACCGGCTTGAAACCGGGGCAGGGCATTGGACTATGGCAGGACCGGATAAAGTCCGCTGAAATTGCAGGAGAAATAACTGACAGGCAAACCGCACTTGATTGGTTAAAGGTGAGATTTTGCGATTGACAAAATGATAATGGTCTTCATATACTGCGCATCGCTTTGCGGGAATAACTCAGTGGTAGAGTGCAACCTTCCCAAGGTTGAGGTCGCGAGTTCGAATCTCGTTTCCCGCTCCAATAAAAATCTGCCCCGGACCACTATATGGCTCCGGGGCTTTTTATTTCCAGGCTATAGGGTTTAAGATGGAAAAGGTCGTTCAACTTATCCGCTGTCCAAGATGTGGGAAATCGACTGTCTGGCAAAACAACCCGGACAGGCCGTTCTGTTCGGAAAAATGCCGCGAGGTTGATCTCGGTCGCTGGGCCAACGAGGATTATTCCATCCCCGGTCCTGAGGTTCAACCAGAAGAAGATAACCCAGAATTTTAGCTTCAGGAGTATCAACATATGTACCAGCTCAAAATTTTGAGTAATTTCGCCGCCGCCCACAATCTCCTGCATTATCACGGTGATTGCGAAAACCTGCATGGCCATAACTGGAAGGTTGAAGTCACGGTCACTACCAGGGATCTGGATGCTTCGGGGCTCGGTATCGACTTTAAATCCCTGAAGAAGCACACGAATGAAATACTTGACCGTCTAGACCATAAATATTTGAATGACCTGGATTTTTTTAAAGACATCAGCCCGTCTTCCGAGCATATCAGTCGCTATATTTTTGAGGCTCTTGAGAGTTCTCTTGTTGTCCCCGGGGTGACGCTTAAAGAGGTGACGGTCTGGGAGTCTGACAATGCCTGCGCGACCTATACCCGTGACTGAAGCCAATCTGATCGAAATATTTTCATCCATCCAGGGCGAAGGGCCCTACCTCGGGTATCGGCAACTTTTTATCCGCTTTGCCCACTGCAACCTCTCCTGTACTTATTGCGATACTCCGTTTGCGCCGGTTTCTGCTTGCCGGGTCGAAACCGCTCCGGGCAGTGAATCATTTAGCTCCTTGAAAAACCCGGTATCCCATAAAAGCATCGAAACCCTGCTTGAAGATTGGGTCGGTGGTTCTCCTGATTTGCACCATTCACTCAGTCTGACCGGTGGCGAACCCTTATTGCAGGTGCCCGTCCTTCTGGATTGGTTGCCGATGATGCGCAATTATTTGCCCATTTATCTGGAAACCAATGGTTCACTTCCTGCCCAATTAAAGTCTCTGCTTCCCTGGCTGGATTATATTTCCATGGATATCAAGCTCCCCTCCATCTCCGGTCATGAGCTATGGGACGAGCATCGTGAGTTTTTGGGTCTGGCACGGCAGAAGACGGTCTTTGTTAAGGTGGTTTTTGCCCAGACAACACCCTTGTCTGAAATTGAAACAGCCGCTCGTCTGGTCGCAGAGACAGCACCTGATGTCGATCTGATCCTTCAACCCTGCACCCAATCCTCCGGCATCAAATTAACAACCGGGCAAATGCTCAAGGCTCAGCAGGTTGCCGTTACATATCATCCCAAAACACGGGTTATCCCTCAGACGCATAATTTTTTAGGGGTTCTTTGATGCTTTTTATCCCCGAAATAACCATGACTGAATTTAGCGACGGACTGGAAAAAACCCGGACCGTCCTGATCCCTTTCGGCTCGACCGAGGAGCATGGGTCTCATTTGCCGCTCGATACGGACACCTTGCATGCTGTGGAGGTTGGAAAGAAGCTCGCCCTAAGGCGGGATATTTTCATTGCCGCGCCCATTCACTATGGCGTCTGCCGTTCGAGTTCTCAGCATCCTGGTACGGTTTCAATTACCACCGAAACGCTCAAGTCCCTGACCCTCGATATTGTTACGTCCTTATATCAAAGTGGGTTGCGCAACTTTGTTTTTTTGAGTGGACATGCCGGTGGTACTCACATGGCGACTTTGACGGATGCCGGTGAAAAATTATTGGTGAAGTTTTCTGATCTGAAGATCGCGGTTTTGACCGAATACATGCTGGCGGCGAGGGAAGGGCGGCATCTGATTGAGACCGAAGGGGACTCTCATGCCGGGGAGATTGAAACCTCACGTATTCTGCATTCACATCCCCAACTGGTCAAAGGTGTGGCGGCACGCGAATTCCCTGATTTTCCAGTGGGGATTCTGGTCAGAAACAAGAGACAATACTGGCCAGGCGGGGTTTGGGGCGACCCTTCTAAAGCGACGGCCCAAAAAGGTGCGGCTCTGGAATCACTGGTGGTTGATGCACTCGGTCGACTGGTGGATCAACTGGAGCAGTTCGTAGAGCGGGATTAAAAGATCAGGAAAATTTCTTGCGCAACTCCTCGGCGACCTGAGGTGGCACAAATTTGGATATATCACCGCCCAGCGAAGCCACCTCTTTCACGATCGAAGAACTTAAGTAACCGTAGCGGGTTGAAGTCATCATGAACAGGGTTTCGATCTGTGGGCTGATCGAGTGGTTCATCTGAGTCAGCTGAAACTCATATTCAAAGTCGGAAACCGCCCTTAATCCACGCAAGATGATGCGCGCTTCACGCGAAACGACATAATCGACCAGTAGTCCATCAAACGTATCCACTTCAAGGCGTGGGTTGCCATCGATCAGGCGATTGATCAGGTCGACCCGGTCCTGAACTGTGAAGAGGCTGTTTTTCTCTGAATTCCGCGCAACAGCGATGATCACCCGATCGAAGATTTCAAGCCCACGGCGGATGACGTCCATGTGGCCATTTGTTATCGGATCGAAAGACCCGGGATAGATTGCAATCTGATTGTTCATGTCGCCTCACTGACCCTTGGATTTAATAAAATGGACTTCCGCACGGCCATAATGACGCGTTTCAATAAGCTCGAGTCCTGTAGGGAGGACTGGGTCCTCACCTGTTTCTGATTCGGCGCAGATTATTCCATTTTGCGCCAGCAGATGCAAGGCCGCGATCTGTTCCAGGACTGGTGGGATTAAACCTTGATTGTATGGGGGGTCCATAAAAATAAGCTCAAACGGAGGTTTGCCGGCCAGCTGGGCGAGGGCATTGAAAGCTGGAAGCTCCATCAGTCTTGCCCGCTCTGTCATTCTGCAGCGCAGACTATTTTCAGTGATCAGGCGTGCTGCCTGAGGGTTATTGTCAATAAGCACCGCTGATTGGGCTCCACGACTTAAAGCCTCAAGGCTCATGGCGCCGGTTCCGGCGAAGAGTTCGAGCACCTTGAATTGATGCAGACTGTTAAAGCGGCTCAACAGAATGCTGAAGATCGCCTCACGTACCCGGTCGGGGGTCGGTCTGATGCCGCTATCTGAAAATTCAGCGAGTTTACGACCACGGGCACTGCCACTGATTATTCTCATGTTTTGCCTTTTGTCTTATTTTGTCACAGCCTCGGTCCATGATATCCATACAAGAGCTGGTGAGGTTAAACTCAATCATGTCCCAGTGGAATCCTGATAATAGCTGAATGGAGATCGTATGTATCCTGTCAAACTGGCAGCTTATGCAGCTCAAAGCAGTAAGAGTCGCGGAAGGGTTCATCCTGAGCCCTTTAAGGATGATCGTCTCATGTTTGAACGTGATCGGGACAGAATCATTCATTGTGCCGCTTTTCGCCGTCTGGAATACAAAACCCAGGTCTTCGTTAATCACGAGGGTGATTATTATCGCACCCGGTTGACCCATTCACTCGAGGTCGCGCAAATCGCTCGCGGAATAGCCCGGGCGCTCAATTTGAACCTGGATCTGGTAGAGGCTTTGTCCCTGGCTCATGATCTGGGGCATACCCCCTTCGGTCACACCGGCGAAGAGGTTCTGAATCGCCTCATGCAGGGGTTCGGGGGCTTTGAGCACAATCAACAATCCCTGCGTATTGTCGATCTGCTTGAAGAACGTTACCCAAACTTTAACGGCCTGAATCTGAGTTGGGAAACCCGGGAAGGGATTATCAAGCATTCTTCGGATTACGACAAAGCCGGGACATCGGCTATCACTGAATTTGAACCAGCGGAACGCGCGACCCTGGAAGCGCAGATTATCGACCTGGCCGATGAAATTGCTTACAACAATCATGATATTGATGATGGATTGAAAGCAGGTTACATCAAGTTGAAAGATTTGGCTCAAGTCGACTTATGGCAGACAACCTTTTGTAAAGTCAGCGCAAAATTTCCACTCATAGATGAAAAACGCCAGATTCTTCAGACAATCAGTTACCTCATCGGCGACCTGATCCATGATCTGGTTGCGACGACAGATATCAACCTGGCCGCCGCAAATATCCGCTCACTGGATGATCTGCGACGACAACCACAGAAAATGGCCGCTTTCAGCGTGACAATGCAGCAGAAAAACCGGGAATTGAAGAAATTTCTCTACCATAATCTTTATCGCCACCACAAGGTCGAGTTAATGCGGGTCAAGGCCGAACACTTTCTCACCCTGTTGTTTGAAAGCTATATCAAAAACCCGACACTGCTCCCACGTGCCCACCAGGAGAAATTTGATGAGCATGGCCGTGAACGTGTGATCTGTGACTACATCGCCAGCATGACTGATCGGTTTGCACAGGACGAATACAAGAAGCTTTATGAACCTTTTGAGCGCGCCTGACGACCGCGGTTCTGATCAACCCGGAATTTTAATTTGCGGATCTTTTCCCTGACGATACAGCAAAATGGTGTGTCCCATTATCTGGGCGATTCCCGAACTGGTTTTTTCAGACAGCTCAGCTGCAACCATTTTGCGGTCACTCAGACAACCTTCCTGTAGCTTGACTTTAATCAGCTCATGAATCTCAAGGGCTTCATCCGTTGCGTTAATAACGGTCTGATTAACCTCGTCCTTGCCGACCATGACGATTGGCTTTAAATGATGTCCCAATCCGCGTAAATGACGTTTTTGCTTGCCGGTTAATTCCATATTCAGCTCCTGCGCCCACATCGTGACGCCTTTATTAGTTAAGCCCTGAGACCCTGAGAAAATCTTGACTCTGTCATTCAAAGTAACTCCGAGACGGTGATTTTGAACTTTGCCCCTAATCGGTTCGCGGTCGCCCGACTCTTACCGTAAAAAATAGCTTGTGGGTTATAGAACATAACTGGCAAGCCAGTAAAGCAACATTCCGACTAAAACGGTTCCGCCCAAACTTCTGGTTTTTAACGCAAACGCCAAGGTCGGAATTGCGACGAGAAATTCAGGTTTTCCAAAATGCAGGCTGCGCTGTGTGTTCTCACAAAAGAGCAGGGGGGCGAGGAGTGCGCTCAGGATGGACACCGGGATCAGGCCCAGCCAATCAACCAGGCCCTGGGGGAGCTTTTTGTGCGCCAGATAAAGCAACGGCAATGACCTTGGCAGGTAGGTAACCGCACCCATGCCACAGAAGAGCAGCAGGTAATCGTTAAACGTCATTGACCCTCCGTTTCCGGACTTGCAACAGGTACCCGCCGGTCGCAGCACAAATAGAAGCTCCAACGATGTAGGAATCGCCCGGGATAAGCAAATACCAGCTCACAGAGATGATGGCGGCCAGGAGCCCGGTCAAAAGATAGATTCTGCCCCGAAGCTGGAAGACCAGCAGACAGATAAACATGGCCGTCAGCGCAAAGTCGATACCAAAGGCGCCCTGAGGCACAAACTGTCCTAAAAGTGCTCCCGTTACCGTTGCAATAATCCACACTATATTCGCCAGTTGATTTGTTACCAGCGCGCGATTGCGATCCCAGTTCCCTGTACGAAAACGGGTCATATTGACGGCGAAGCTTTCATCGGTGATACCGTAGGCGAAAAATGCCAGAAATGAGCGCTTTACACCCGAGAGGTAGACGGCCAGCGCCGAGCTCATCAAGGTATGCCGCAGATTTACTACAAAAGTCGTGAAGATGATTGCCGGGGTCGATGCCCCTGCAACCAGCATCGCAACGCAGATAAACTGTGCACTCCCGGCAAAAACCAGCACCGACATCATCAGGACCGCCCACCAGGGGAGTCCTGCCTGCTGTGCAAGCACGCCCAGAGCCAGGCCAATGGGGAAGTATCCCAGGCATATGGGCCATGCTGCGGCAGCACCTTGTCTCAGGGTCTTCTGGGGTGGAGTAACTGTTTGGTCCATGGATTCGGTGTCGAGGTTGTGCAAATAACAAAGGGCGCCATTGGGCGCCCTTTGTTATTTACAGCGTTGGCAAAAGGTTAGAGTACCTGCTTTAAAAACAGTTTGGTGCGCTCTTCCTGAGGGTCCGTAAAAAAATGCTCCGGCGTCCCTTCTTCAACGAGTTTGCCTGCGTCCATAAACAGCACGCGGTCAGCAACTTCACGGGCAAACCCCATTTCATGGGTCACAACAACCATGGTCATCCCTTCACGGGCGAGATTTTTCATGACGTCGAGCACCTCCCCAACCATCTCGGGATCGAGAGCGCTGGTCGGCTCATCAAACAGCATGATCTTGGGGTCCATGGCGAGGGCCCGGGCGATGGCGACTCTTTGTTGCTGTCCTCCTGAGAGGCGACTGGGATATTCCATGGCTTTTTCAGGGATACCGACTTTATTTAGAAGCATTCGCGCCTTCTCTTCAGCCTCTCTGCGACTGCGTTTACGCACGAGCATCTGGGCTAACACGATATTTTCAATGACGGGCTTGTGCGGGAACAGGTTGAATTGTTGAAATACCATACCGACTTCCCGGCGAACTTTGTTCATGTCGGTCTTACGCTCAGCTAGATCGACACCATCGATTACGATATGCCCAGAGGTAAAGGTTTCAAGACCGTTCAGGCATCTCAGGTAGGTCGACTTGCCGGAGCCGGAGGGACCAATAATAACGACAACTTCACCAGAGTGAATATGAGCCGTAACACCATCAACGGCATAAACGGTCTGCCCGCGGCCGGTGAAGGTTTTTTTTAAATCGACGGTTTTAATCACTGACAGCAAGCCTCCGTTCAACCCATGCAATCAGTTGCGAAAGCACGGAAGTCAGCAGTAAATAGAGCAGGGCGACCGTAAACCAGATTTCAAAGGTGGCAAAGGTCGAGGTAATAACCTCGCGGCCACTTTTTGTCAGGTCGGTGATGGCAATGACCGATACCAGCGATGAATCTTTGATTAAGCTGATAAATTGTCCTGCCAGCGGAGGCAACACCCGCTTAAATGCCTGTGGTAAGACAATGTAAACCATGGTTTGAAATGAGGTCATGCCGAGGGAACGGGCCGCTTCCGATTGACCCTTGGAGATCGACTGAATGCCGGCGCGGATGATTTCAGCAACATAGGCTCCTGCAAAAATCGCCAGAGCGCTGATCCCCGAAACAACCCGACCAATATCCAGAACAGTTCCAAGAAAAAAATAGAAAATAAAGATCTGAACCAGAAGAGGGGTTCCACGTATCAACTCAATGTAGAGGCTAGCTAATCCACGTAAGGTCGGATTTTTTGAAATTCTGCATAAACCGGTTATGAGGCCGATCAGCATTCCAAAAAAACTGGCTGCAGCAGAAAGCCAGAGAGTCATTAACATCCCCTGAACCAGTGGTCCTGCCTTCCATTCACTGGTGCTGCCGATCCTGTCACCCTCGAAAAGGGTCTCACCTGCAGTGACATTTAGACTGTCAGTCTCAACCTTAAACGTTTTAACTTTTCCTGAGTCACTCTTCAGTTCGATAGTTGAAAGCCCACCGTCCTTTTTGATCGAAACTACGCTGCCATCGAAGGGGCTGCTTTTTAAGGTTTTCGCATTGTAGAAGAAGTATTGCGGAACTCTGTTCCAACGCCAGGTGTAATCAATTTTGTTGGTAGCGGCCCACAAGGATGCGGCGAGAATTAAGAGGATGGCCAGGGTGAGTAAATGCCAGGGCCAAACTTTTGGGGATGGTATTTTCACCGTGATTCTCGTTTCCATATAGGCAACCGTTGGTTGCCAGGCATAAAAAGAGGTGGTATCGCAGGAACTTGTTCCAGCGATACCACCTGCATCTAATTTAAATATTTACTGTTGAAGTTTCTTGACCCAGTCATTGCTGAGGAACCACTTGTTATAAATTTTATCGTATGTTCCGTCATTTTTCACCTGAGCAAGGAAATTGTCCAGCCAGTTGAGGAAATCAGGGTTGCCCTGACGGATGGCCCAGCCCAGAGGCTCATAGGTAAAGGGTTTGTCGAGGAAGATCAGCTTGCCTTCGCTTTTTTGGGCATTGGCGATCGCCATGTAGGGCAGGTCGTAAACAAAGGCATCTATTTTGCCGTTGACCAGGTCCATGACTCCTTCCTGCTCGGTTTCAAAGGAAATATATTTGGCATCAGGAATCATACGCTTGGTGGCTTGCTCACCCGTGGTCCCCAGCTTGGACCCGACTTTAAACTTTTTGTTATTGAGATCCTTGTACGATTTAACTTCATCACCATATTTTTTTTGGATGAGGATACTCTGCCCAACAACAATGTACGGGTTGGCAAACGCAATTTTCAGATTACGTTGCGGTGTGATCGTCATACCGCTCATGATCATATCGAATTTTTTGGTCATCAGCGCCGGAATAATTCCATCCCAGGCGGTGCTGACAAGTTCAAGCTTGACGCCCATAGCTTTGGCGATCTGCTTTGCCATGTCAACGTCAAACCCGATGATTTGCCCTTTTTGATCTGTCATCTCAAAGGGCATATAACCAGGTTCCATGCCGACGCGCAAAACACCTGCATCCTGGATGTCGCTCAGGGTATCAGCCATGACCGTGCAGGGCAGGGTAGCCAATAGTAGAAATAGTGCACTCAGTAACAGGGTAAATCTCTTCATCTGGACCTCCGTGTAATTGATGTGTAGTTGTCCGAAAGTGCCGCAACGCGGCAGGTGGTTTATTTTATCCAAGGTATTTTAATAGGATTTCCCCTCATCTAACAATTCCGAGATCAGCATGACCGTATTGCATTCCGGACACCTGGGAAGATCCGTCACCGGCAGGATAATGATTTGAGTGTACCTGCATCGGGGGCAGATGACTTCAACGGATTCCTTTTTCCCACGTTCCATGATACTTTTTCGCGCTCCTCTATTTATTACCAAATAAATATTTGAGTAAACCGAATACAGCGTTATATCACAGCATCTCAGCGGTGAACAAGTAGATTACCACATCAGAAAAGATCAATGCCTATGTACCCTAACAAAAACAGTCAACAAACATTCGCCGAGATTATGCTTGTCTCAGTCACTCTTTTCTGGGGCGCCACGTTCCCGATTGTCAAAGAGGCGATTGAGCTCTTGCCCGTGATGGCTTTTTTATGGATTCGTTTCGCCCTCGCGGCATTACTTCTTGGATTTATGGCAGGTCGCAGAGGCTTTGCCACCCTCGACTACAGGGGCTGGTGTAATGGGATACTCCTCGGCACGCTCCTTTTTCTCTCCTATCTCTTTCAGACCTTTGGCCTTGAGCAAACCAGCTCCGCGAATGCAGGTTTTCTAACCGGGCTTAACGTTGTCTGGGTTCCCCTTTTAGCCGGTCCGTTACTCAAGAAACCTGCCGCTTTCGGGGCGAAAGTTGGAGTAATAATTGCCTTCTCAGGCCTCATCCTGCTGACATGGCATACTCCCTGGACGCTTAACCCCGGAGACTTACTGGTATTGGCCTGTTCGTTCTTTGTTGCTTTACATATTTTAGGACTGGATCGTTTTACGGCAGGCTACGACGCTCGCGCTTTGACTTTTGTTCAAATTTTCACTATGGCGGTGCTTGGCTGTATCGGGAGTTTGATCTTTGAGCCCGTCAGTTGGCCTCGGGAGTGGCCGCTGTCACTGGTTTCAGCATTCCTGATAACTGCGATTCTGGCAACGGCCTATGCATTTTGGGCCATGACCCGCTTTCAGCGGCTGACAACGCCTACCCGCGCAGCGCTTATCTACACCCTGGAGCCGGTATGGGCCGCAATTTTTTCTGTCTGGCTTTTAGATGAAAGATTGTCTTCATTAGCCTGGGCTGGTGGCGGTCTGATCGTTAGCGGTATGATCTTCGCTGAAGCCTGGCCCCTGTTAAGACGTCGGTCGTCAGGAGTAGAACCAGACCTGAAGATGAACTAAGCGCTCAAGCGAAAAAAAAACGTGCGTGCAGCCCATGAGCGCTGAATAGTCCCTGTGAGCTGTCTAGAATATTTCAAGTTCGACCCTTATAAGGGACAGCCTGGCTGAGATCCCTTTTCTTGCTTTACAACAGCGGACTAACACGTTTATTATTCGCGGTTAGTTTTATAACGCAACCAGGACTTTGTTCCTCGCATAGGTATTAAATATATAACCGCATGAACCAGCAACTGATACGTAATTTTTCAATTATTGCTCATATCGATCATGGTAAGTCTACTTTGGCCGATCGCCTGTTGGAGGTCACTGGAGCTTTATCCGATCGAGAAAAAACAGACCAGTTTCTCGACAAAATGGATCTTGAAAAGGAGCGTGGGATTACAATTAAATCCCAGGCGGTGCGCATCCCTTACAAGGCGCGTGATGGCAAGGAGTATTTGCTCAACCTGATTGACACCCCCGGACATGTTGACTTCACCTATGAGGTCAGCCGATCCCTATCGGCTTGTGAAGGCGCATTGCTTGTCGTCGACGCGGCCCAGGGCGTCGAGGCGCAAACACTGGCGAATGTTTATTTGGCTCTCGATCAGGATCTGGAAATTATTCCGGTGTTAAACAAGATCGACCTGCCGAGCGCTGAACCCGAAAAGGTCAAGCAGGAGATCGAAGAGATTATCGGTATCGACACCTCAAACGCCATTTGTGTCAGCGCCAAATCGGGTCTCGGAGTTGATGACCTCCTCGAGGCGATCGTCGCGCGCGTGCCGGCCCCGACAGGGGACCGGAATGCGCCGCTCAGGGCTCTGACCTTTGATTCCTGGTACGACTCCTACCAGGGGGTTATCGTTCTCGTCCGCGTGATTGACGGTGTATTGCGCAAGGGGGACAAGATCAAACTTATGATCACTGGCGGGGTCTACGAGGTGCAGAAGGTTGGGGCCTATACACCACACCCGGTTGCACTCTCTGAATTGGGCCCAGGCGAGGTCGGATTTGTCATCGCCAACATCAAGGTTGTCGATGATGCCAAGGTCGGGGATACTATTACCCACCTGCACACCCCGGCCGCCAAGGCACTAGATGGCTTCAAGGAGATTCAGCCCATGGTCTTTTCCGGGCTTTATCCCATCGATTCCGCCGACTATGACGACTTCCGCGATGCGCTGGAAAAACTCCGTCTGAATGATGCGGCTTTTACCTTTGAACCTGAAAATTCGATGGCCCTCGGTTTTGGTTTTCGGTGCGGCTTTCTTGGCCTCCTGCATATGGAGATTATTCAGGAACGACTGGAACGTGAGTTTGGCGTTGATCTCATCACCACCGCACCGACGGTTGTTTATGAAGTGACGACGGTTAAGGATGAGATCCTCAGGGTTGAAAGCGCCAATATGTTACCGCCGGTTCAGTTGATTTCTTTCATTAAGGAACCCTTTGTCCTCGCTTCAGTACATGTGCCTAACGAATATGTAGGCGCGGTGCTGAATCTGTGTATTGAGAAACGCGGTGTTCAGCGTGAATTGAAATATCTGTCATCCAGCCGTGTGATCGTTATTTACGAAATGCCGTTGAATGAAATTGTTCTCGATTTCTTTGATCGCCTGAAATCTGTTACGCGCGGTTACGCCTCACTGGATTACGAGCCCCTTGATTACCGTATCAGTGAATTGGTCAGATTGAATGTGTTGATCAACGGGGACGTAGTTGATGCCCTTTCGCTGATTGTTCATCGGGATAAGGCTCAGTACCGCGGCAATGAACTGGTTGCCAAAATGAAAGAATATATCCCTCGTCAGCAGTATGAAGTCGCGATTCAGGCAGCGATCGGGAACAAAGTCATCGCGCGGCAGACGGTAAAGGCTTTGCGCAAAGATGTCACCGCGAAATGCTATGGCGGTGATATCACACGGAAGCGTAAATTGCTGGAAAAACAAAAAGAGGGAAAAAAACGAATGAAACGGGTCGGTAGCATCGAGCTGCCCCAGGAAGCATTTCTTGCTATTCTAAAGGTCAAAGATTAAATTATGGGATTCTCTCGCAAAAGAAAAAATACGCCCATCGTCAAGAAACCATGGTATCGCGAATGGTCGGAGGCACTGATCGTTGCCGTTGTTCTGGCGCTGATCATTCGTACTTTCCTCTTTCAAGCATTCAAGATTCCTTCGGGTTCAATGCTGGACACCTTGTTGATCGGCGATCATCTGCTGGTCAACAAATTTATCTATGGGACCGAGATCCCTTTTACTGATCAGCGCTATCTCGCTCTACGCAACCCGAAACGCGGTGATGTCATTGTTTTTGAATTTCCTGGCGACAAAGACAAATCCTATTTTGAGCGTCGTGACTTCATCAAGCGGGTCATTGGTGAACCGGGGGACAAGGTTGAAATCCGCGAGAAAAAAGTCTATGTCAATGACGAACTCTATGCCCCCCCGCAGGAAACCCATAAAGACCCGCAGCTTGTCCCGGCACTTGCCAGTCCACGCGATTTCACCGGCCCGATTCAGGTTCCGGCGGGTAAGTATTTTGTCATGGGCGACAACCGTGATTTCTCCTATGACAGCCGGTTTTGGGGTTTTGTCCCGCGAGATAATATAAAAGGATTGGCATTTATAAAATATTGGTCGTGGAATGCAGCTGGCAGCCTTCTGCATAAGATTCGGTTTGGGCGAATCGGCCGCCCGATCAACTGATTTATCATTCAAAAATCAGGTTGACTTTTCAGCCCTGCAGTTGCTAGATTGCCCCTGTTCAAACACAATTAACCCTTTAAGTCGATCCGAGAGGTCGGCAAGGGAAATCTTAATGATCGTCAACATTCATGAACCCTGCAAAAGTACCTGTACACTTCACGTGTATCAGGTACTTTTTTTATGCCCATCCCCCTCAGGAGGTCTTCAATGGTGACAGAGACTACCGAAATTCTAGACAGTGCTTCAGTCCAACGCGCGTTGACGCGTATTGCGCATGAAATTCTGGAACACAACAAAGGGACTGAAAATCTGGTGGTTATCGGCATCCGCACCGGTGGTATTTATCTTGCGGCGCAGCTTCAACAAAAAATCGCCGAAATTGAGGGGGTCCAGGTGCCACTTGGAACCATCGATATCACTATGTACCGTGATGACCTGGGAAGCCGAAATGATTTGACAATGGGTCAGACCGACATCCGCTTTCCCCTTGGAGATCGTAAGGTGATACTGGTCGATGATGTACTTTTCACCGGGCGTACCATCCGTGCGGCAATGGATGCCCTGATCGATCTCGGTCGACCACGTAATATCCAGTTGGCCATTTTAATCGATCGTGGGCACCGTGAGTTGCCGATCCGTCCGGATTTTATCGGACGTAATCTGCCTACAGCACGAAGTGAACAGATCGAGGTCAAGTTCAGTGAGCAACATGTACCCGTTGGGGTCTACCTGATCAAATAATCCTGGAGGATCTGATGCAATTTCAACATCGCCATATTCTGGGCATCAAACAGTTTAGTGCTGAAGAGTTGAACTTCATCCTTGAGACGTCGGCAAGCTTCAAGGAGATCAATACTCGAGACATCAAAAAGGTTCCTACGCTGCGCGGGAAAACCATCATTAACTTGTTTTTCGAGGCGAGCACCCGAACCCGTACTTCTTTCGAAATCGCCGGAAAACGACTTTCGGCGGATACGGTCAACATCAGTGGCTCATCCTCATCCGTCGTCAAAGGGGAGACGCTTGAGGATACGGCCCGCAATATTGAAGCCATGCATCCGAATATCATCGTCATGCGACACAACGCCAGTGGTGCCGCAGCCTATCTGGCCGAACGTATGGGTTGTTCGGTGATTAATGCCGGAGACGGTACCCACGAGCATCCAAGCCAGGCATTGCTTGATGCTTTTACCATCCGCCAGCACAAGGGCAAAATTTCCGGGCTGAAGGTGGCAATTGTCGGAGATATTACCCATAGTCGCGTGGTGCGTTCAAATATCGACTGCCTGAATAAACTTGGGGCCGAAGTCTGGATCAGTGGGCCGAAGACCATGCTTCCGCCGGGGATTGAACGCCTGGGCTGCAAAGTCGCAGCAAATCTCACCGAAGCACTGACCGAGGCTGACGTGGTAATGATGTTACGGATTCAGCATGAACGCCAGGGTAAAACCTTAATCCCTTCCTTGCGCGAATATTCGCGCTACTTCGGGTTGAACGATAAAAACCTCAAGCTGGCCAAACCCGATGCGATTGTCATGCACCCCGGTCCGATGAACCGCGGTGTGGAGATCTCTTCCGTAGTTGCCGATGGCCCTCAGAATGTCATTCTGGATCAGGTTGAAAACGGCGTTGCTGTCCGTATGGCCCTGCTATATCTGGTCTCCGGCGGCGAAAAATTGGCTGAAAACTGAGCTATTACTACTAAGTCCGAAGAGGAAAATTTTATGAACTGCATACTTATCAAGAACGGTCGGGTCATCGACCCGGCAAATAATATCGATAAAATTTGTGACTTGCGCATCGAAAACGGCAAAATAGCTGAACTCGGCAATAATTTGTCTGACGGTGGCGCTGATGTGATTGACGCCAGTGGTTTGCTGGTGACTCCAGGGCTGATCGACATGCACGTTCACCTGCGTGATCCCGGTCTCGAATACAAAGAAGATATCATCAGCGGAACGGCAGCAGCGGCAGCTGGCGGTGTCACCTCGCTAGCCTGCATGCCGAACACGCGACCAATCCTCGATAATCTGGCGGTCTGCCGCTATATCATTACCAAGGCACAGGAGCAGGGGACAGCTAACGTCTTCCCCATCGGCAGTATTACTCAAGGTCTTAAAGGAGAAATTCTCTCAGAAATGGGGGAATTAAAAGAGGGCGGGTGTGTCGCCTTTTCTGATGACGGTCTCCCCGTCACCAGCAGTGAACTGATGCGGCGCGCCCTCGAGTATTCTCATACTTTTGATATGCCGATTATCTCGCATGCTGAAGATCTTTCGCTGGTCGGTAATGGCGTAATGAATGAGGGTGCGGTCTCGACCGAACTGGGCCTGAGCGGCATCCCATGGGTCGCTGAAGACGCGATGACAGCACGGGATATCATGCTCGCCGAGTTGACCGGTGGGCACATGCACATGGCACACGTATCGACCAGGGGAAGCGTTGACCTGGTGCGTCAGGCCAAAGCACGCGGCATTCGCGTCACCTGCGAAGCGGCACCTCACCACTTTACCCTGACCGACGAAGCGGTACGGGGTTATAATACCAATGCCAAAATGAATCCACCCTTACGTTCCCAGGCTGACGTCGACGCCGTGCGCGCCGGACTGGCTGATGGCACCATTGATGCCATTGCAACCGATCATGCCCCGCATCATTTTGATGAAAAGAACGTTGAATTTGCTATCGCCCTGAATGGCATCGTCGGACTGGAGACAATGTTGCCATTGACCCTGAAACTCGTTGAAGACAAGGTTCTAGAGCTGAATCGTGCCATCGCCTTAATGAGTTACCAGCCAGCACGTGTTCTCAGCATCGATCGCGGAACTTTAAGCCCCGGCGCAGTTGCAGATGTTGTAATCATCGATCCAACCCTGACCTGGGAAGTTGTGCCACAAAAGCTGCATTCAAAAAGCAAAAATACTCCGTTCGGTGGCTGGATCATGAAGGGTGGCGCGGTAAAAACCCTGCTGGCTGGAAAAGTTGTCTTTGAAAGATAATCGTTTTAAATCAGATCGTTGCTTATAGGTCTTTAGATACAAGCATTAACCATGAGGAATCCATGAAAGCTATTCTTGCACTTGCTGACGGTCGTTACTTTACCGGCCGCGCCCTGGGCGCACCGGGAGAAGTATATGGTGAAGTTGTTTTTAACACCAGCCTGGCCGGATATCAGGAGATTTTAACTGATCCTTCGTATCGTGGTGAGATTGTCACCATGACTTATCCGCAAATCGGCAATTCCGGAATTAACCCGGAAGATGTCGAGTCACGCCAACCCTTCCTGTCGGCCTTTGTGGTGAAAGAATCCTGTCCATTCCCGAGTAACTGGCGCTCCACAATGAGCCTCGACGCTTACCTTAAAGCACAAGGGATTGTCGGTATTGAGGGAATTGATACCCGTGCACTGGTACGTCACATACGGGATCATGGTGCGCAAACCGGGATTGTCTCGAGCGTTGACCTGGATCCGACCAGCCTGATAGAGAAGGCGCGCAGAGCCCCGACGATCGTTGGGCTGGATCTGGTTCAGGAGGTGAGTTGTGCCCAGCAATATGCCTGGGACCAGGGTGTATGGCACCTGGAGTCGGGCTATGCCGACGGCACACAGATCGATCGCCCGCTCAAAGTCGTGGCCTTCGATTTTGGGATTAAACAGAATATCCTGCGCAACCTGACATCCGCCGGCTGCCAGGTGACCGTCGTTCCGGCAACAACCTCGGCTGAAACCATCATGAAAATGGCTCCGGATGGTGTCTTTTTAAGTAACGGTCCTGGTGACCCGGAACCGATTACCTATGCGCAGGAGGCGATACGGCAACTGCTTGGCCAAGTTCCGATATTCGGCATCTGTCTCGGGCATCAACTACTCTCCATCGCCCTCGGCGGAAAAACCTACAAGTTGAAGTTCGGTCATCGCGGTGGAAACCAGCCTGTTCTGGACTATGTTACCGGCCGGGTTGCAATCACCTCACAAAATCACGGCTTTGCTGTCGATCCTCTGTCTCTGGGTGATGATGTGGAGATCAGCCACATCAACCTGAACGATAAAACGGTCGAGGGGATCAGGCATAAAACATACCCGGCGTTTTCGGTTCAATATCATCCCGAAGCTTCACCCGGGCCGCATGATTCACATTATCTCTTTGCGCGTTTTATCGACATGATCAATCAATTTAAGAAGAATCAGCGCTAATTTCTGATTGTCATTCTTCAATAAGGACGTTCCATGCCAAAACGTACAGACATTAAGAAAATCCTGATTATCGGGGCAGGTCCGATCGTCATCGGCCAGGCTTGTGAATTTGATTACAGCGGCACTCAAGCCTGCAAGGCCTTGAAAGAAGAAGGCTATGAGGTTGTTCTGCTCAATTCAAACCCCGCTACCATCATGACCGATCCTGATTTTGCCGACCGGACCTATATCGAACCGGTTACCCCTGAGACACTGACCAAGATTATCGCCAAAGAACGCCCTGACGCTTTATTGCCGACCCTGGGCGGGCAGACGGCCCTCAATACAGCGGTGGCTGTTGCAGAAGATGGCACCCTTGAAAAATACGGGGTTGAGTTAATTGGCGCGAATCTCAAAGCAATTAAGATGGCAGAAGATCGGACCCTCTTTAAAGCTGCGATGGCGCGCATCGACATCGCCGTTCCACGGTCGGGACTGGCGCACAATTATCAGGAAGCGATGGAGGTGATCGAGAGTATTGGTTTCCCCGTCATTATTCGTCCCTCGTTTACTCTGGGTGGTACGGGCGGAGGTATCGCATATAACCTGGAAGAATACAGGGAGATGGCGATTTCTGGAATTGATGCATCCCCGACTGATGAAATTCTGGTCGAAGAATCAATTATCGGCTGGAAAGAGTACGAACTCGAGGTGATGCGCGACACTGCCGACAACGTCGTCATCATCTGTTCGATTGAAAACTTTGATGCCATGGGGGTTCACACCGGGGATTCGATCACGGTTGCGCCGGCTCAGACTCTTACAGATAAGGAATATCAGATTTTACGGGATGCCTCGCTGAAGATTATCCGTGAAATCGGGGTGGATACCGGCGGTTCGAATATCCAGTTTGGCATCAATCCGCGCGACGGGCGCCTGGCGGTCATCGAGATGAACCCACGGGTTTCACGTTCCTCGGCGCTGGCCTCCAAGGCGACCGGCTTCCCGATAGCCAAGATTGCTGCCAAGCTGGCGGTCGGATATCGACTCGATGAAATCCCGAACGACATTACGCGTGAGACCCTGGCCTCCTTTGAGCCGACCATAGATTATGTCGTTACCAAAATTCCGCGTTTCACCTTTGAGAAGTTCCCCCAGGCTGACGCACGCCTCACAACCCAGATGAAATCGGTTGGCGAGGTGATGGCCATGGGGCGTACGTTCAAGGAGAGCTTTCAGAAGGCGTTGCGTTCTCTGGAAACAGGCTCTTATGGCCTGGAAAGTCTGCTTTTTGAATCAACGAACGATTACCAACGACACCTCAGTACCTCAGAGCTGGACGGTCTTCGCGAGTCTCTTCGCGTTCCCGGTGCTGATCGCATCTGGCATCTTGCAGATGCTCTGCGCGCTGGATTTAGCGTTGATGAGATCTACCAATTAAGTGGGATTGATCCCTGGTTCCTGCATAATATTGAACAAATTGTTGAGATGGAAGCGCTGCTGGTCACCCAAAGGACTCAAGTTGCAAATGGCGATGAGAGCTTTCGAGACCTTTTACTCGAAGCTAAAAAATACGGATTTTCTGATCGCAGATTGGCCTGTCTTTGGGATATCACCGAAGCTGATGTCCGTCAATTGCGGCATAAATTTGGTATTCGTCCGGTCTTTAAACGGGTCGATACCTGTGGCGCTGAATTCGTTGCGTATACGCCATACCTCTATTCGACCTATGAAGAGGAGTGTGAAGCGGAACCGACGGACAAACGCAAGATTATGATTCTGGGTGGTGGTCCGAACCGGATAGGGCAGGGGATTGAATTTGATTATTGTTGTGTTCATGGCCTGTTTGCCCTGGCCAAGGCCGGTTTTGAGACAATTATGGTCAACTGTAACCCGGAAACCGTTTCAACCGATTATGACACCTCGGATCGACTTTATTTTGAGCCCCTTACTCTTGAAGACGTGCTTGAAATTGTAGAGAAAGAAAAACCTGAAGGGGTCATAGTCCAGTACGGCGGTCAAACGCCTTTGAAACTGGCCGTCGCCCTGGAGAAAGCCGGGGTCCCGATCATTGGCACCTCACCGGATGCGATTGATCGCGCTGAAGATCGTGAACGTTTTCAGACCCTTCTTCATAAACTGAATTTGCGCCAGCCGGAAAACGGCATTGCTCGTTCCTACGATGAAGCGTTAAAGATCGCTGAGCGGATCGGCTATCCGGTCGTCGTCCGACCGTCATACGTCCTTGGCGGCCGTGCGATGGAGATAGTCTACGAAAGTGAACGTCTGCAAAATTACATGAAATATGCGGTTGAAGCCTCACCAGAGCATCCGGTGTTGATCGACCGGTTTTTGCAGGACGCGATCGAAGTTGATGTCGATGCCCTGGCAGATGGCACCGACGTTGTTATCGGTGGCATTATGCAACATATCGAAGAAGCTGGTATCCATTCTGGTGACTCAGCCTGCGTATTACCGCCTTATTCACTCTCAGCGACAGTTGTTGCCGAGATCCGCAGGCAAACAATAGCGCTGGCGCTGGAACTTCAGGTTGTCGGCCTGATGAATATTCAGTTTGCCGTCAAAGGAGAGACAATCTATCTGATCGAGGTTAATCCGCGAGCCAGTCGGACGGTTCCCTTCGTCTCAAAAGCGACCGGACGACAACTGGCGCAGATAGCGGCCAGAGTGATGGCCGGCGAATCGTTGAAGATGCAAAATGTTTCAGGAGATATCATCCCGAAATATATCTCGGTAAAAGAAGCGGTTTTCCCTTTTGTGAAATTTCCGGGGGTTGACACCCTGCTTGGTCCAGAAATGAAGTCAACCGGAGAAGTCATGGGGATCGATTACGACTTTGGCAAGGCCTTTGCCAAAGCGCAGATCGGAGCAGGGGTTAACTTACCTGCCTCCGGGAAAATATTCGTCAGCGTAAAGGATGAAGATAAAGAAAGAATTATTGAACCAGCCAGAAAACTGGTTGCAGCTGGCTACAGTTTCGTTGCTACCCGTGGGACTGCTGCCTTTCTGCAAGAACAGGGGATCGCAGCTGAAATCGTCAATAAGGTCAAGGAAGGCCGTCCGCATTGCGTGGATTCAATCAAAAGCAAAGAAATTTGCATGGTCTTTAATACGACCCTCGGTTCACAGTCGGTTTCGGATTCCTATTCAATCAGGCGTTCGGCGCTGATGCATGAGGTTGCTTACTTTACAACTGTTGCTGGAATCAAGGCCGTAACCGATGGTTTACTGGCGATGAAAAGAGAATCTCTTGACGCGACGCCCCTTCAGGAGTATTATTCGAGGGCGTGAGGATTAGAAAACCTTACAAACGGTTCACATTATTTCAACGACGGGCGGGATCTTCCCCGCCCGCCGTTTTTTTTCAAGGAGTAGATATGAGTAGCTCAATTCCTGTGACTACGGAAGGCTATGCACGCCTACAGGAAGAACTGAAGAACCTGGTCAGGGTGGAAAGGCCCAAGGTTGTTCAGGATATTGCAGAGGCCAGGGCCCATGGTGATTTGTCAGAAAATGCCGAGTATGATGCGGCAAAAAATCGTCAAGGTTTTGTCGAAGGGCGGATCAAAGAACTGAACGACAAGATCGCCCGAGCCCAGGTTATCAACCCAGCTACGATCATAAGCAACAAAATCGTTTTTGGAGCGAAGGTGACCCTGATCGATGTTGATACCGACATCGAAGTCACCTATCAGATCGTTGGTGAGGAAGAAGCCGAAATTAAAGATGGTAAAATTTCCATCACCTCTCCAGTCGGACGTGCTTTGATTGGACATGAAGTTGATGAGGAAGTGCGGATCAATGTGCCTTCAGGCATTCGGGTCTATGAAATAACCAACATTGAATATTCATGATCATGCCTGTTAAGGTTCCCTTGCATTTCCCCTGTCTTTTTGTGAGAATTTACAAGAGAGTAAATACAAACAAACGGAGTCAATAATGAGCCAACAAATTACACGAAATATGACCTTTCACCAGATTCTTCAAATGGATCCCAGGGTGGCTGGTGTTCTCGGAAAGTTTAATCTCGGATGTGTAGGCTGCATGGGTGCGATGAACGAAACCCTCGAACAGGGGGCCATGGCCCATGGGGTTGATGTCGAAGCAATTCTGGTTGCCCTTAACGACCTTTTTGACGCCTGACAAGGGGAGGGCTGATGCCCCCAAATTCCCCAGTTTTTGTGCCCCTGGATCAGATCGGTCTTGACCGGACCACGGGAGTCGGCCCCAAACTCCTCGCGCAGTTGAACAAGCTGGGGCTTAACACCATAGAAGACGCTCTTTATCACCTGCCATCCCGCTACGAAGATCGACGTCACCTCCGTAAAATTAATCAGTTACAAACCGGTCGACAAGAGGTTTTTTGTGCCCGTGTTCTTGCCGCAGGGGAAGCGCTAACCAGTCGCAGCAGACGTCTACTCTTCGAAGTGATTGCTGAAGATGAAACCGGCCGTATTTCGCTCAAATGGTTTCACTATCGCAAAAGTTGGCTTCAAAAACGCTTTTCTATCGGTCAACAGTTTGTTTTTATTGGAGAAATCCACAGCTTTGGCGCTCAGCGCGAAATTCATCACCCAGATACCGAAATTATTCCGCAGGGGGTTGACCCATTAGAACTCCTGAGCAAAGACCCACTTAAATTTGGCCGGATCTTACCGGTTTATCCCCTTACAGAAGGCTTGTCTCAGTATAAAATTCGTAAAATCTGGTTTGATCTCGTCAAGAAATACGCCCCGCTGGTTCGCTCACCACTCCCGATAGCTCTTGCACAAAAACATGGTTTTCTCCCTCTCTCAGAGGCCATCTTCCGTTGTCATTGGCCAGAGTCTGATCAAAGTCTGTCTCAACTGGAAAGCGGACAAGACCCAGCCCGGCGCAGTGTTGTTTATGATGAGTTCTTCTTTTTAGAACTCGGCCTTGCCTTAAAACGCCACGGTATTGAAATTGAGCAGGGGATCGCCTTTAAGGTGGATCATCTTTATACAAAGCCTCTATCCGCTCTGTTGCCTTTTCGTTTAACAGTGGCTCAACGGCGTGTTTTAGGTGAAATTAAACGGGATATGATGTCGAATGTACCTATGCATCGCCTTTTGCAGGGGGATGTCGGCAGCGGTAAGACGATTGTGGCCTTGATGGCAGCGCTGATCGCGATTGAGAATGAGACCCAGGTTGCAGTGCTCGCTCCGACCGAGATACTCGCCGAGCAACATTTTTCAACCTTCAGCCAGTGGCTGCCACATTTAGGCCTTCGCTGTGAGTTGCTACGCAGTGGTATCCCGCAATCTGAAAGAAAACGAATACTTGCAGACCTTGAATCAGGGGATCTTCATCTTCTGGTCGGTACTCACGCGGTGTTACAAGAGGGCGTTCAATTTAAACGGCTCGGTTTGGGGATTGTGGATGAACAACATCGGTTCGGCGTTAAACAACGCGGTGTTTTAAAACAAAAAGGGGAAAATCCAGATATTTTAGTGATGACGGCGACCCCGATCCCGCGCACTCTTTCCATGACCCTTTATGGTGATCTTGCGTTGTCGGTGATCGATGAGTTACCCCCGGGCAGGATACCGGTAAAAACCCACCATTATCCAGAAGGTCGTCGCAATCTGGCTTATGAAGGTTTGCGGCGGCAACTGGCCCTGGGCCGTCAGGCCTATATTGTCTATCCTCTGGTTGAGGAGACCGAAAATTCTGATCTGTTGGCTGCCACAGAAGCTTCTGTTCAGCTTGCTGCTCATTTCCCCGATGCCAGGATCGGACTATTGCACGGTCGGATGAAACAGGCCGACAAAGATCTTGTGATGCAGGAATTCAGATCTCATCAGTTGGATATTCTGGTTGCAACGACTGTGATTGAGGTTGGGGTCGATGTTGCGAATGCGACGATAATGATTATTGAACATGCTGATCGATTTGGCCTTGCTCAATTGCACCAGCTGCGTGGCAGAGTAGGACGAGGCGGAGATGAGAGTTTTTGTTTTTTACTTTCATCCGGGCATTACAGTGAAGAAGCTCGCCAAAGACTGGACGTAATGGTTGAGACCAGTGATGGCTTTCGCATTGCCGAAGCCGACCTTGAGATTCGCGGGCCTGGAGAATTCCTGGGGACCAGACAGTCGGGACTCCCTGATTTTAGAGTGGCGAGTATATTGAGGGATGGGGATATCCTTGAGATGGCACGTCAGGATGCTTTTGAATTTGCGCAAACAACCAATTATCTCGCCGATGCGGCAACCAATGAGGTGAAGCAAGAGCTATTAAGGCGTTGGGGTGGTCGTCTGGATCTCATCACCATTGGCTAAGGATTCGAATTGATAATATTCTAGTTTACATAATATACATTATGCGACGTTCGGTAGGATTGATATTAAATTAAAAAAGGGCCGCTCTCCCGTTCTGGAGATCGGCCCTTTTTATTTTTGGTCGGGATGAGAAGATTTGAACTTCCGGCCCCTTGACCCCCAGTCAAGTGCGCTACCAGGCTGCGCCACATCCCGTCAATTAACGTCCGCGGATTATCTAGGAATTGGTACGGACTGTCAAGCGGAAATCAAAGAAACAAATGGTAAAAACGGGTACTTTAGCTAGTTATTAGCTCCCTTAGCCAACCCCTTGTTGAGGCCCTATAGTAGCTACCTAGAACTTGAGTGATTACATGAAGTCCAGGAAAACATCTCTTTGAATTATAATTATATTCCGGAAATAACATCACAAGCAATGACCAGTATGCCATTGTTCTTGAGAACGCTAATGGCTTCATCGATATTATCGAAGCGAAAGATGATGATCGCATTCCCTCCCGGGCGTTCACCGAACGCATACATGTACTCAACATTGATCTGACTCTTGTCAAGAATCGACAGGATCAATGCTAAGCCTCCTGGCTGATTTGGCACTTCAATGCCAACGACTTCAGTTTTACTGACTGTAAAAGAGTTATCCCGCAACATTTCCAGTGCCTTTACGGGATTATCCACGATCAGTCGTAAGATACCGAAATCGGAAGTGTCGGCTAGCGACAAAGCGCGGATATTTATGCCAGCGTTTGCTAGAATTTCAGCAACTTCGGCCAAACGACCTGACTTATTCTCTATAAAAATTGATATCTGTTCAACTTTCATCATTTGCTCCCAAATTACAGATGCTCAGGGTTTTCGGTTGTCGATGACCCGTTTGGCCTTGCCTTCTGAACGGACAATGGTTTTAGGCTCCACCAGGCGAACCTGACAGGTAACGCCAAGCATCTCCTTGATCGAATGACGAATACGATTCGAAAGAATCTGCAAATTTTTTATTTCGTCAGAAAAGGTCTGCTCATTTACTTCAACCTGCACTTCAAGGGTATCCAGATTTCCTTCACGATTAATAATTAATTGATAATGGGGCTCAACGCCTTTGATATTAAACAGCACTGATTCGATCTGACTGGGGAAAACGTTCACTCCTCGAATGATCAACATGTCGTCACTACGACCACTCAGACGTTCAATGCGTCGATGAGTGCGTCCGCAGATACAGGGTTCGGAGATGATGCGTGTAATATCACGCGTCCGGTAGCGCAAGAGCGGAATTCCCTCCTTGGTGATGGTTGTAATCACCAGTTCCCCTCTTTCACCGCAGGGTAAGACTTCGCAAGTGTCGGGATCGATAATTTCGGGGATAAATTGATCTTCCCATGTATGCAGCCCGTTTTGTGCTTCTATGCATTCGATTCCCACGCCTGGACCAAGTATTTCGGAAAGTCCGTAAATATCGATCGCCTTGAGATTGAGTTTCTCTTCGATCTCAAGGCGCATGGCCTCAGTCCAGGGTTCTGCCCCGAAGATACCGACTCTCAACTTGAGATTTTTGAAGTCTATCCCCTCTTCTGCTGCAACTTCTGCTAGAAAAAGGCTGTATGATGGCGTGCAGGTCAAAACCGTTGACCCAAAATCTTGCATAATCATCAACTGTTTACGTGTATTTCCGCCTGACATCGGAATAACTGAAGCTCCCACTTTTTCCGCGCCATAATGCGCGCCGAGTCCACCAGTAAAGAGGCCGTACCCGTAGGCATTATGAACAATGTCGCCTTTGTGAACACCTGCGGCGACAAAAGAACGAGCCATCATTTCAGACCAGTTTTCGATATCACTGTGGGTGTAACCAACGACAGTCGGTTTGCCAGTTGTCCCGCTCGATGCATGAATACGCACGATTTCTTGGAGCGGGGTGGAGAATAACCCATAAGGATAACTGTCGCGCATGTCTTGCTTAAGGGTAAAAGGGATACGCCTTAGGTCCGCCAGGTTACGGATACTGCCTGGTGTTACTCCAGCAGCGTCCAAAGTTTTCTTATAAAAAGGGACGGTTGAATAGACCCGTTCAACGACCTGCTGCAATCTTGCTAATTGAAGAGCTTCAAGCTCTTCTCGTGGTAACGTTTCAACTTCCTTATTCCAGAACATCTGACACCTCCCATTGAAAAAAATCCTAATGCAATCTAAATATTAATCAAGAAGCAGGCCTTCGAGGAGACCGGCATCCGCAGCACGTAGAGAGTTACCCCCAGCACAATCTAGCAACTCCAGGACAATCTGCAGTCCAGGGATAATGAGGTCGGCTCTCCCCTCTTCCATGCCAGGCAGTTCTCTGCGTTTTTCAGGCGACAACGCGCGAAGCATTGAATACAAAGAGTTCAACCAGTCGCGGCTAAGAACGAGATTGTTGACTTTTGTTCCGTCGTAATGGTGCATTTCTAGTTTAAGTGCCGCCAGAGTCGTCACGGTCCCGGCAGTTCCAATTAACTCTGGGGGACATGTGTCTCGTTTCCAGCTTTTCCAGATTGACGAATCAATGAGCTTTTTAAGACCTGCCTGCACAGCGAGAAGGCAGTCCCCGGAACTTTCATGGCCTTCAGCTAATTGCACAACCCCAAGAGGAAGACTTTCTCGCTGCAGGATCTTACCATTTTCATACATGATTATTTCAGTGCTACCGCCACCGATGTCAAATAGAACAGCTCTTTTGGGAGTTGGGGAGAGAACCGTCAAAATGCCACGGCAACTGAGCTCTGCCTCAGTTTTTCCATCAATTACTCTAATATCAATCCCGATTTCGTTGTGGACTTTTTCGAGGAACTCTTTTGAATTGACAGCATTGCGCAGAATCGCTGTTCCCACTGCGCAGATTTCATCCACTTTAAAGCCGGTCAACTCGGCAGCAAACTGTCGTAGGGCGATCAGGGTCCGCTCCATGCTGGCCGAAGCCAACCCGGCAACAGGATCATAATCTCCAGCTAAGCGGGTCACGCGCCGAAAATAATTTTCATGGGAAACCCCTATGGGGCCAGAGCCTGGGATCAGCATCCGAACTGTATTACTTCCGATGTCAATAGCTGCCCGAATCAACCCTGATTCTCCAAAATAGCCTCGGCAATATTATAGGTATGGTCTCCAATTTTTTCATAATTATGCAACATATCAATAAAAATCATTCCAGGTTTGACCGCGCATTCGCCAGTGTTCAAGCGGTCGATGTGATTATTGCGCAGAGTTTTTTCTAAATCATCTATTTCATCTTCAAACCTGATCGACTCTGAACAAAGAGCAGGATTATTACTTTCGAGCCCGACAACGACATAGGTGAGAAAGTCTTCCGTTTTTCCTGAAATATCAGCTAGTTCACTGAGCCCTATTTCAGAAAAAGCAATCCGTGCTTCTACTTTTCGTTGACCAAGTTTCCATAGATTTACACAGTGATCTCCGATGCGCTCAATGTCATTTACAAGATGCATTAGGGTAGCAAGTTCTTCAGATGTTCGTCCTGACACTGATTTTTGCGAAAGTGCAACCAGAAAATCAGTAATCTCCTTCTGCAGAAAATCAACCAACTCTTCATACTCTTCAAGACGTTTAACATTTTTAAGATTGCCGGTTTCAATAAACTTGTTAGTTTCTTTCAGCATTGACAAGGTGAGATTTACCATGCGTTGAATTTCGCGTTTAGCCTGTCCCAGAGCAATGGGTGGTGTATTTAAAACCCGGATATCAATATACAATGCTTGCATCTTTACGATGCTGTCCTGACCGCGAATCAAAAACGTTGATAAACGCGCCATCGGTCCGAGAAAGGGTAAAAAAATCAGGGCATTTATGACATTGAAGAGTGTATGTGCGTTGGCAATATGGCGGGCGATAAAGGGTCGATCCCCAATCATGGCTCCCAGCAGGTTTGCTTGCGATTGGGTGGTAACAAGCATATCTGCGTTACCTGGAGAGATATAGGCAACTATTTTCATAAAATACGGAAAGAGCAATAATACGAATGCAACGCCAATTGTATTAAATAAAAAATGACAACAGGCCGTTCTGCGCGCCGCAAGGTTGGTTCCGATAGCGGCAAAATTAGCAGTAAAAGTAGTACCGATATTTTCGCCCAGAATCAAGGCAACACTGGCTTCAAAATTGATCAACCCAGCACTAGCCATGGCGAGGGTTATACCGATTGTGGCAGTACTGCTCTGGACAATTATCGTCATAAGCGCTCCGATAATCACTCCAATCAGGTGATATTGGCCCACAAATTCAAATATCTGGATGACTTCTTTTGAGTGCTTTAGAGGATCGACCCCCTGCTTCATGATCGACAAGCCCAGGAAAAGCAGACCAAAACCAAAGAGAATTTCGCCCCAATATGACTTTTGCCGATCGCGAGAAAAAATCGCAATAGCCCCTCCGATAGCAACGGCAGGCAGAGCAAACCCTGTAATATTGAGAGAAATGAGTTGGGCTGTTATTGTTGTGCCGACGTTCGCCCCTAAAACCACGCCGATCGCCTGAACCAAAGAGAGCAGCCCCGCATTGACAAACCCGACCACCATAACTGTTGTCGCACTGGATGACTGGATAATGGCGGTTACAGCAAGGCCAACAAACGCCCCTATGAGCCGATTATTTGTTAAAGCTGTAAGAATTTTACGCATTCTGTCCCCTGCAACTTTTTGCAGGGCGTCAGACATTGTCCGCATACCATAAAGGAAAAGACCCAGTCCTCCGACAAGGCCCCAAAATACATTATGGCTTCCAATCACCAGCATTTTAGACTCTTTCAAAATTCAAATAAAAACTGCGACCCACCATGATTAGCGGGCCGCAGCAGGCAGACTTTGATTGTATAAGGTCTGTTATTTCTTCACAACCGAAAAGGAGAAAATGAATTTTGAAGATTTTACCCCTTTGCTGAGGACTGCAGCCCCCTCAAGTGTAAACCCATCCATGGCTCGCAAATCAGTCAAAAAATAAATCAGACCTGATACCTGCTTCCCAGGCTCTATCTTGACATCAGGCAGAGCATCCAAAACGATATTTTGAGGATTTTTTGTCGGGAAATAGGTGACTTCTCTATTAAATCCATTCCGGATCATTCCCCGCTCGGCATCCCCTTCGTAATAATATCCAACATAGGGGTATGGGATCAGGTAAGGATCATGGTCGGCGACCAACTCCTTGATTTTTGCGGGAGAAACCGGGAGAAATTGATTTCCTTTGCTGTCTGAGAGCAAAAAGTTATCGGCAGGCAGGGAGATCTCTTCATTCCGATTGTTGCTGATCAAGACCTTGAATGAACAGATATTCTGCTGCATCTGGTACGGTCGAACTTCAATATCCATAATTTTGGCGGTGACTGAAACCTGCTCATTTGTCTGAGAAATGGACATGTCTTGCGCATTGATCTTGCCCATGCCCTTAGGGCTCGGGAGAATTGTCACTCCGCCACACCCGGAAAGGATGCAAACAAATAAGAAAATGGGGAGTATCCGGTTTTTCATAATCTACCTCCACGAGCCGGGTTTGCTAGAGCAGCGAAAATTCAATGGCTACGACCTAACGCATCAAGCAGCAAGTCTCGGTGCGCGGCTTGGGAGGATCTGATTCTGCCACTGAATAATCGAATAATATTTAATGCGAGTTTTAAACAAAGGGCAGAATCCTTGGCACTGAGAATTTCAAAATCTGTCTTGGAAAGACAGAGCAAAGTTACGGCCTCAGCAACTCTTGCCGTTGCGCTGCGATGGGCACCATCAAACAGGGCCATCTCTCCAAAAACATCAGAAGGACCCAGAACCACAAGCACTTCTTCGTCCCCTTCAGCCATCATTTTGGAAATGCGGATTGTCCCATGCTTTATAAGGTAAAGAGATTCCCCTTGCATATTTTCGACAAAAACAGTCTTCCCCTCCCCCATCTCTTTTTGGGTAAAAACAGAAGAAAGTGTAGTCATCTCAGCAGGCAAGAAACCCGTAAAAATGGGACTATCATCCAAACCAGTAAAATCTACGCTCATATTGGTGCCACTCACTTAGGCATGAATTTAGTAACAGTATCCTGATCATCAAAGAGGGCATCTGCTGCTCCAGACCTTTTATACACTACAATATCGACTCGTCTAATCTTCCCTGGGGGCTCTTCCGCAAGGTCGGGACCTCCACCGAAACCAGTTAAATAGATATCAAAGGTTAAATTATAATTGTCTTTCAAATAATTACGAGCAGCCAGGGCTCTTTTCATAGAAAAAGTTAAAGTATCCTCGGAGGAGTTGTCAGAGTTGGAGAAACCCTCCAGGCGCAAAAGAGAATTCTCTGATTTATATTTTCTTAATTCGGGCGCGATCAAATCAAGTGCGGTTTTGGCGGCAGGGGTTAATTTAGTCGATGATGGATTAAAATAAATATGCGCAATAATTTGTCGATTCTGTAAAAATACCTTTAGTGGGTCCTTTGACTTCTCAGCGAAGCAGGTGGTGGGAACCAGTAAAATAAGTAGAAACAAAATAAAGCGTGGCATATTTCTCATCTCAATTCTTTGGCAGCAGTACCAGGATTTCAGAGCGTCGATTTAATGATCGTCCCTCTGGAGTTGAATTGTCTGCGATCGGATCGTCCTCCCCAACTCCCTTTATAAAAATGCGCGAAGGGTCAAATCCCTCATGGGACACAAGCCAGATTCCAACACTGACGGCACGTTTATAGCTAAGCTTTTCGTTGTAATCCTCTGATCCTGTTGAATCCGTATGGCCATTGACCAGCAGGATGAATTTTTTACTTTCTTTACGTAGCTTATCTGCAACCAGTGCAACAGCGCGCTTACCACTCTCCGTCAATGATGATTGATCAAAACCATAATTCAATTCGTCAAAACGAAATTTTCGATAAACAACTGTTTCAATCGGACCTTTTGTTTGAAATTCAGGTGCTTGTCCAGCAGGGACCTCTGTCACGGTCGGGGTTGCAGGAACTGGAGTTGAAATTGGAGAAGCCGGGGCGCCCATGATAGCGGCAGTGCCCGGAACCACCAGGAGGTCAGACGGATCAACGATAACTGTCTCAAGCCCTGGGTCAACGGGAATCTCCAGTTTCGCAACAGGATCAGCTTCAAGAATCTTTTTCTTTGGCACCAGAGGGGTCAATGCTTTGAATTTCGCTTTTTTAACGGGCTCCAATTTTGATTTTTCAACCGGCGGCTCAATGATTCGAGGGACTGGTTTTGTATATGTACCAATCCCTTGACTGGTCGAAAGACCAACGATAACTCGCCAATCATTGGCTGAATCGGTCAACCCTACGCCATAACTTGAATTGAAAGTGAGGTGAGGTGATATGAAATACTGAAAGCCAAAAAGGGTCTCAAGAGGAGGTTTTAAGGTTGAAAGCGCCTTGGTAGCACCATCAAACTCTGCGAGAATTCTCAAACGTGCCATCGGATAAAACTCGGCGCCTAACCCTCCCACAATTTGGTTGTCGATATTTTTCTTATTATCATTTTGCAAATATCCCGCATTCAAATGTAATCCAAAGTTAGATGTTTTGACGCTGGCAATACCTCGTCCGACCAGATCAGTCAAACCATCCCTTGAAAGCTGCTTATCAATGTGTCTCCTGGCCTGCGCATCGAGTGAAAACTGAAAAGAAGAAGATCTCTTCCCGAGGACCCGAACCTTTATTCCCAAATCTGCGAAACCTCTGCCACTTTCAAATTCATTATCATTAAACAGGAGGTTAGGAAAGGATCCATATGCCTCCATAAAGGTTCCGAGGCCCAGGGTGAGACTCACTGGGACTACCGTGGGTTTGTCCCTACCGTTCTTTGAGGTGTTAACCCAAAGTCCAACAGCAATATTGCCTGAATCTAACGTATCTGCTGTAGGAACTGTGATGAGACCAGTAACCCCATATTGTGATGGTGTCGCCTGAACAAGTTCAGCGGACGTGATTATTGAAAGCAGAAAACATAAGATGATTATTTTTTTCATGCGACCCTCAAAAGCTACGTCGGCAGATCCCGACAAAAAAACGCTGATCAAGTGTAAAAATGGTACTAAATTGTGGGATGACAAGGTGATTATTCTTGGGTCCCCCACCCCACTTTTATCAATTTACATGCCAAACGGATCCAACCTTCAGCATTATAGCAACCCTTGCTGGGCCGGGAAGACAGCAGGAACATATATCATTTTAAATTGAAACGAAAAGGTAAATTACGTTTAATCGCAGGTGAGGGACGGGTTTTGACCGATAAAAAAGCCTGATTGTTACGCACAATCAGGCTTTTTTATAAAATCAGTTTATGAGAATTATTCATTTCCGTTATTAACTCTTTCACGGAGTTCTTTTCCAACTTTAAAGAATGGTAATTTTTTTGGCTTGACTTCGATGACCTCCCCGGTCTTCGGATTTCGCCCCATATAAGCTTTATAGTCTTTAACCATAAAACTGCCGAAACCACGAATTTCAATCCGATCATTTTCAATCAAAGCTTCAGACATAGAGTCAAACAGAAGATTGACTATTTGCTCGGCTTTTTTATAGGTCAGATTTTCGCGCAACGACAGTGCTTCCACCAGTTCTGACTTATTCATGGAGCCTCCTGGAGGGAGAAAATATTTTTAGATTCAGGTGAGTGGATAATATATCCGAATTTTACTGCCTGTCAAGAAGACTCCATGGATTTCAATATGTTGCGAATAAATTAGATAATAGTAAAAGGGGAAAGGGTCCATACGACCTTGGCCTCCCCTGGCCCGACATTTGTCCAGCGGTGTGGCAAGTGTGATTTGAAGCTGATGCTATCCCCGGCCTCAAGAATATGGACCTCTTTGACTATTTCTATACGTAGACTCCCCTCAACCAGATAGATCAGTTCGTCTCCAGGATGATACATATTGTCCTCACCGCTGGTCCCTCCAGGCTTTATCGTACAAAAGAAAGACATGAACTGAGGATCTCTTAGACCCGAAGTAAATGATTCTGTCTGCATAACGTGTTGTTCATCATCATAGACCGTCTTGTCTCGTCTCCCTGGACGGGTAACAACTATTTCGTGTGACGTTGAAACATCTTCGACAAAATAGTTGATACTTTTGCCAAATACATTTGCAAGGCGCATCAGAATATCAACTGAAGGAATCGTCAAGCCTCGTTCTATGCGGGAAATCATGTTCGATGAAACGTGAGACCGCTCGGCAAGAACCTGTATAGTAAGGTCTCTCTTAAGGCGGATCTCCTTGAGTTTTTTCCCAACGATCTTCTTAATCTGCATCCGGCGACCTCCCCGAGCATTTCATCTGGCCGGTTAATATATTTTTCATGTCATCATACATTGGGTGGCGGAGAGACAATCCACAGGACCTTAACCCGTGTCCCACTCTTATTTTTCCAACTGTGTGGTAGCGTCGCTTTGAAAGCGATCGTATCTCCGACCTCAAGGTGATATTTTTCAGCATCGATAGTGAAATCGAGGGAACCTTCGAGGACCATTGCAAATTCCTCCCCCGTATGAACCATGCCACCTTCGCCGCTGTCACAGAGGGGTTCCAGAACATCGATAAAGGCCGAAAATCCGGGATCTCTTAGCCCTTGAGATAAACTGAAGATCTGATGTTTATTCTCGAAGAAAAATATCGGGTCGCCCTGCCCAGACGGGGTAAACACTACAGTGCTCCCTTTTTCGGCCTCTTCGACGAAATAGCTGAGACTGACTCCAACTGCATCGGCCAGTTTCATCAGAATTTCTACAGACGGGGTCGTTAGCCCGCGTTCGATTCGAGAAATCATATTTGATGAAACACGTGATTTTTCGGCGAGTTGCTGAATGGTTTTATCACGCTTAAGTCGAGAACTTTTCAGTTTTTTCCCAATAAGTTTCTTTACCATGAAATCCCTACCCCACTCTATTTTAGAAAGCTGTTCTATCACTTAGACGCTTTTCTGTCAACCTTATATGAGATTAAAAAGACACAAATGGTAAGGGTTTTTTGTAAACCTGCCCTATTGCGCCGAGTTGACAACAATCAAAAGGTCCTTTAACCTGCCGAGCAATAAATAAGGAGAAAATTCAATGAATCAAATCGTTACGGCCTTAGTCGAAAAAGCACTGTCCGGCAATCTATTGTCTCTTGAAGAGGGTTTGAAAATTCTTGAATCGCAAGGATGCGACTACACCCAATTTATGGCAGGGGCTCATTACATCAAAGAGCAATCCCTCGGTAATCGTATTGATCTCTGCTCCATCATAAACGCCAAGTCCGGGCGTTGCGCCGAAAACTGCTCCTTTTGTGCGCAGTCATCGCATCATCAGACCAATGCCCCGGTTTATGGATTGAAATCATGTAATGAAATCGTTGCCGGCGCCGTTGTGGCTGAGAAAGAAGGGAATCACTGCTATGGTATCGTGACTAGTGGAACGAGCGTCAGCCCAGGTGATGAGTTTGATACCATCCTTGAGGCGATTACTCGAATCGCCAGTGAAACGACCATCGAACCTTCAGCCTCCCTCGGGATACTTACGGCCGAATCAGCCTCCGCTCTCGCGAAAGCTGGATGTGTGACCTATCATCATAACCTCGAAACAGCACGTTCCTTCTTCCCTGAAATCTGCACAACCCACAGTTATGAAGACGATGTCGCGACGGTTCAGCTGGCGAAAGCGGCAGGTATGCAGGTTTGCTGTGGTGGAATCTTCGGTCTGGGCGAATCCCTCGAGCAGCGTGTAGAGATGGGTCTGACCCTCAGAGAACTGAACGTTGACTCTGTTCCTCTAAATTTTCTTAATCCCATCCCGGGGACCCCCTTGGCTAATAACAATTTACTCTCTCCGATGGATTGTTTACGGATAATCAGCCTGTATCGATACCTGTTGCCGATGACCCGGATTACTGTTTGTGGCGGACGAGAAAAGAATCTACGCGATTTTCAGTCAACAATATTCATGGCTGGAGCCAGCGGCACAATGGTCGGGAATTATCTGACCACCACCGGACGGGATCAGGCAGATGACCTGCAAATGATTAAAGATGCTGAGGTCGTGATCAATGCTTGCCACAACTGAGCGCAAGGGACTTTTTGTTACAGGGACGGGTACCGGGGTCGGAAAAACAGTATTGACCGCTGCCCTGGCGCGCTATTTGCGGCAGCAAGGGATTGATGTCGCGGTAATGAAACCGCTTGAAAGTGGCGTTGCAGACACAACCCAGGACGGTGATGACAGTAAGTTATTGCGGTGGGCCGCTGAAACTGGTGAACCGATAGAGATTACCAGCCCTTATCGGTTTGAAACTCCTGCGGCCCCGGGCACAGCGTCGCGGATTGAAAAGCAACCAGTTGACTACTCCGCCCTGGTCGCAAACTCCAGAGATCTGATCGCGCGGCACAGTTTTACGCTGATTGAGGGTGCCGGGGGATTGATGGTCCCGATTGCCGGGGGCTTCCTCATTTCAGATCTTGCTAAAGATATTGGGCTCCCCTTACTGGTTATTGGCGGCGTCCAACTCGGCGCAATTAACCAATTTCTATTGACCCTGCTGGCTGCACGCTACCTTGAAATTGATGTCGCAGGGTACATCCTGAATCGCATGCCGGAAAATCCCAACATCGCCGAAAAATCTGTCCCGCACGATTTAGCGTCTCTGACAATCAATGAATTATTGGCGGTCATCCCCGAAACGTCCGGCACGCTTGAAGAAATAATTGAAAGCATCGCCGCAAAGCTACCGACATTGCCGAGCTGGCGACTCCTCAAACAAATACTGCCCTCTTCGCTTTGACCTAGTTGGCCGGGATATTTCCTGTCACACCACCGGACGGCTCAGTGTCAGGCATATTAAAAAAGAAACGGAAAATCCGTTTTTTTCCGTCCTCGAGTTTGCTGCCGACCTTTATCAGGGTCTCACCTTTCGTATTCAGAGTCAGAAGAGCAGACCAGTTGTCACCTGCCGACTCCAACCGAACAGTCTTGGTTTTCTGGGAATTATCGCTATAGGTTCTGGCCGCAGCCTGCCCGGACATGATCGAGGTTCCCGTTTGTCCTTTCGAAAATACAACGCTCAGCAAAAAGTATTTAAATCCGGGAGCCAATGGTTTACTGAGTTCAGGCGCCGGCTGGGGATCAAGACGTACATGGGCACTAACACCGCGTCGGGTCTCTACTCCAAGATCAACGGTCGCGGATTTCAGGTCTGGCAGCATTCCAGAAAGAGGCAATTTGCTACTGTCAACAGGATTGGCCGCCAGAGAATTAAATGGGGAGATGATGAGAAGCAAGAGAAGGAAGAATCGCATGACATAGCTCCTGGATCAATTGGTGAATATGGCACTATAGTCTTCCCCAGACCGAAAAAACATGCAAACTTTTCTTCAGCGGGACACGGGCCTGGCCTGTCCACATTCGGGGCAGAAATACCAGCCAGGGTGAAGGCGAGCACCACAAGGACATTTTGAATGATCCAAACGGGGGCTGCGATTGGTAAGATAGGTCAAGATTAATACTGCCAGCAGATTGATGCCGATCAGAATCTTGGCAGGCAGACTGACAGTGAGCAAGGATTCCGCATCACAGCGTCCACAGGAAAAACTCCAGTAGTTATAGCACAGGATACTTAGTCCGGTTGCCGAAACCAGAAAGAGCAGGTAATAGCGTTTACCCATTGTCCTGCCCCACCGCGCGACTGCCACACGAAGGGCAGAACAGATGAATAATCATTTTGCGTTGGTGACATTGAGGACAGTTTTCGCGCAGACGTTGCAGACAATGGGGACAGACCATCCAGTCGAGTTCCACCTCTTTGGCACAACCGGGACAGGCTGCCGTCACCGACTCAACGATCTCAGGGGCATTGAGGTTATCCTGAATTTTAAGAAACAAAAACGCCATAATCATTAAAAGCAGGAAGATCATATTTTATTCCTAACCGACTCAAGATAAAGCTTTGCGGGCTTGTAAACTATTGGGACCGCACCATCTCGGCGAACATTAGCTCGGTCGAAACAGGTACAGTTTTCAGCGTTGTGGGTAACCCTGCCAAACTGGATTCAGCCATTGAAAGAGTGTTGCTCTGTTTTTATATCAGGATTTGTGCCAAACACATAAAATTGGCTATATGCTTAAAATTATATGGTTAATCAATGTAAATAGCTGGGAATAACAGCTGGAGATTGGAAGTTTTGTCGAATATCCACCATCAAGCCGCAGAATAATCTACAAAACCACATTGAGGGTGAGACTCACCAGGGAACGAAAGGCTCATGAAAATAAAAGCCCCGATAAACTGGATATTACCGGGTGAGGCTACTCGGCTTCAACCTGTTGCTCGAACTGCTTTCCCTGCCAGCTCAAAATAACTTTATCCGGTAGAATTGAAATTATTTCAGCACCTTCGATAGACGTGCCCTGCATAACCGGGAGATCATTGATAATCGCAATCCGTTCTGTCGGATTGGCTCGATAGGCAATTGCAGTCACCTTCAAAAATGGTATGCCGTTCGAGCGGGTCGCTTCTGGCTGAGCATGGGCTTTGAGTGCTGGTTTCGGTTGAGCAGCAACCCTTTCAACGGGAGGGGGCGCAATTGGGGAGAGGTCTGGAGTGGAGGGAACTGATTCAACAGATTTGGTGGAGGGAATCTCGCGTTTGGGTTCCGGCGTCGGGGTCATATTTGTTATTACTATTCGCTTCTCTGTCGGTAGCTTTGCCGTCGTTTCGACACGATAACCCATGATGCCAACAAATAGCCCGCCTCCTAAGAGCAAGAAAAACAGAACCGCAGACAATATAGGCCAAAAAAGGCTGCGGGAAGGGCTTGTTCCCGAACGCTTCAAAATATCACGTGCGATATCAACGCCCCCCTCACCCAGCGCCGCCTTCTCTTCTTCTAGCTTTCGCAGTGCCTTAAGGATAGAACTCATGGCTTGATCTCCTCGCTTAGTGTCGGCATTTCAAGCCCCGCGAGACGATAAAGTTGCAGCAGGGTCTGTGCTCCGATGCGGCCATCGGGATTCAGTCCGGTTTTGAGCTGCAGATTACTGATAGTATCAATAGTTTGAGAATCATAAACCCCTGTCACTTTTTGAGCGGTGTAGCCGGCCAGGATTAAAAGTTCCTGGATTCTATTGATCTCTGCGCCCTCTTTCCCCGGATCATCAACATAGGAGAGTTTCTCATAATTCTTCCAGGGGATTAGGGCTTTACCAAACCAGATATGTTCAAGGTATCCGACGGGAATCCACCCGTCAGCCGAAAGCTTTGGGGCAGTAAGAACCATCCCATCTTTGACTTTAAGCAATCCCAGGTAACGGATTCCTTTCAGGCTGGGTAAAAGAAGAGAAAGAACAGCAGGCGAATTGAACTGGATCAGTTTTTCCGGGTTATTTTGAAATCGAATCAGATCGAGGCCCTGTACTCGTACGGCGGCCCTCAGGGCTTGATATATATCATTGTCGAGCCTTTTTAGCGGAGGCAGACCCCAGAGCTTCAGAACGCTGGACGTCGCCAGCATGGCGGAATTTTCTTCTGAAAAGGTGGAAATTTTTTGCTTTATCTGTTCCAGCTTTTCGGTATCAATTTCCGGAACCGGTGGAGTTTGTGATTTCTCAACGCGAAGAACTTTGGAATCGGCCGCCACCGCGGGGACCTGCGGCACGACAGTGGGGAAGATTCTCGCTAAGAATGAAGGCTGAGCCCACAACAAGAGGCCCAGGAGACAGACCATACCAGCGATTACAGTAATCAACGACCAACCTTTTTTCTTCAGAGGTTCACTTCCGGAAAGCTCCGCCTGAGCTTCGGCGATGATTTTGTGATCAACCTGGGTTTTCTCGTGAGTATAGGCAACCAGTAATGCACGATCGCAAAGGATATTGATTAAACGCGGTAAACCCCCTGTTAATCGAAAAACCATTTTCAGGGCTTTTTCGGTAAAAAGCTGTCCACCAGTAAACCCGGCAATTTTCAGACGATGTCCAATATAAGCCACAGTGTCCTCTTCGTCCATGCTGGTCAGGCGATAACGAACGGTCAGACGCTGCTTGAGTTGCCGTAATTCACGCTGGGCAAGAACCTCTTCCAGTTCAGGCTGTCCTACAATGATTAATTGGAGCAATTTGTCGGTTTCGGTCTCAAGATTAGATAATAGCCGCATCTGCTCGAGAACAGAGGGTTTCAGGTTTTGTGCTTCGTCCACGACTAAAACTACAGTTTTGCCGTATGTTCGCTGCTCGAGAAGAAAAAGGTTGAGGGTTTCATGCAGGCTCGCCAGATTCCCCTTCCCTTCTTGATAAGGGATTGAAAACTCACGATGAATCGATTGCAGCAACTCAAGAGCGGATATACAGGGATTGAAGATCAGGGCAACCTGATAATCGGCTTTTTCAAGCTGACTCAGTAATGTTCTCAAGACGGTTGTCTTGCCAGTACCAACTTCGCCTATCAAGGATAAAAAGCCAACACGTTCTCTCACCCCGTACAGAAGATGTGCAAAAGCTTCTTTATGCCGTTTGCTCAAAAAAATAAATCGAGGATTTGGCGTAATGTGAAACGGTTTTTCTTTCAATCCGAACATTTTCAAATACATAAGAGGTGTCCATGAAGTTAAGAACCAAAACTTTCAATTCTAAAATTTTGGCCTTTATAGCATTTTTTTAACGGAAAATCACCGGACGACCAGGAACCTACATGATATGCCTTTCTCACTAGGCCGGGATTAGTCACGAAACCCACTGCAGAGACAGATAGGCAGACCCTTTTCTCCGGACTTTAAATACGCGCGGCATAAACCACAGGCAGAGCATAAGAGAATAACCCGGGCTGTTATTAAAAACTGCTTTCATCTGTGTGGAATTTATGCTAATTTGCCCCGGTTCTAAAACTGATCAGAAACAAGGAGATTTGCACAGATGACTTATTTGCTCATCGGATTACATGTTGTCGTATGTTTTGCCCTGATTATTATTGTTCTGCTGCAAATGGGTAAAGGTGCCGAGGTCGGCGCTTCGTTTGGCGCCGGTGGCAGCCAGACAATCTTCGGCGCCGCAGGCGGCGCAAGCTTCATGGGAAAAGTGACTGCTGGAGCCGCTGTTATTTTCATGCTCACCAGCCTGGCACTAGCCTATTTTTACGGAAGTCCCGCTTCAAAAACTATCATGCCGGCCTCCGTAAATACTCCTGCAGCACCTGCAGATGGTGGTTTTGCTGGCAAAACGGCCACTCCGGCTGAACCAGCCGCACCGGTTACCGCACCAGCAGAAAAGAAAAAATAAGACCCGCACAAAATTCAGTTGACAGCCTGTAAAGCGTTCCGTATATATACAGGCCTTCGCCGAAGTGGTGGAATTGGTAGACACGCACGCTTGAGGGGCGTGTGACTTATGGTCGTGCGAGTTCGAGTCTCGCCTTCGGCACCAGTTAAAAAAAGTCTGGCTCTTTTGAGTCAGGCTTTTTTGTGTTAAGAGCCCCGGGAATCAAACTTGCCCCGATCATGCTCTCTGCTGAAATGAAGCCGCGGCCCAAGGGGGACAATCCCGGAGGGGTTGATCATCCTGTGACTCCCATAGTAGTGGGTCTTGATCTGTTCAAAATTGACCGTCTCTGCCACCCCGGGCACCTGATATAGGTCACGTAGATAATTGGAGAGGTTAGGATAATCCTCTATTCTGCGCAGGTTGCACTTGAAGTGACCGACATAGACAGCATCGAAGCGAATTAAAGTGGTGAACAAGCGCCAATCCGCTTCGGTAAGATGCTTGCCAATCAGGTAGCGCTGCCGCCCAAGGCGCAGCTCGAGCCAATCCAGAGCAGCAAAGAGTTCAACAAAGGCTGATTCGTAAGCCTGTTGGCTCGTTGCAAACCCGGCTCGATAAACACCATTGTTGATCGCTTGGTAAATTCGCTGATTAATGTCATCGATTTCGACCTGAAGTTCTCCCGGGTAATAATCGGTCTCAACTGAGGTAAAAGCATTAAAGGCGGTATTGAGCATGCGGATAATCTCGCTCGACTCGTTACTGACAATCATCTCCCGCTCTTTGTCCCACAGCACCGGCACAGTGACGCGCCCGGTATAGAGCGGATCGACCTGCTGGTAGACCTGATAAAGATACTCAACCTTTGGTGTCGGACTGGTCGCCGCCGCTGTGGCACTCAACTCCCAGCCGCACTCCAACATCAAGGGTTCGACCACCGAGACTCCGATTAACGGCTGCAGCCCCTTGAGGACGTGAAAGATCAAAGTCCGATGTGCCCAGGGACAAGCCAGAGACACATAGAGATGGTAGCGTCCGGCTGCAGCGGCAAAACCACCCTCCCCGCTCGGCCCGGCCGCACCATCAACCGTTACCCAGTTTCGAAAACTTGACTCCTTACGGACGAACTCACCCCTGGTTTTTTTCGTGTCGTACCATTGATCCCGCCATTGACCTTCGATAAGAAGTCCCATGAGTTCCTCCTCTGCTGATTTATCCCACCGTTTCAAGATAGCATAAGTCGCAAATCCTGCGCTGTTCAGTGTTTTTCTAATATTAAAATTGAGTCTCGCCGATGCTTTTTTTCTGCCAATGGGGTATCATGAAACCGTAGTACATATTGACATGTACTTCACTCGAGCAAAGGAGGTCGCCTATCGAAACAGACGCCGATTCTTCTCACAGTTCGTACACCCCACCTGCGGTTACAAGCCGCCGGCCAAGCCCGTGACAAGGGCGCAAATAACGAATAACTAAACGAAGGCCCGCAGCGACAAATGCGGGCCTTTCATTTTCAGGTATGCAGGTTTTGTTATTTTGCCAGCGATTTTAAAATGACATCATTCGACTATTCGGTGATGGCGTTTTAAATGGAATCGCGGCCTATCAGTCGAGCAAATCTACAAGCGAATCTTCGTTGGTGAGATTACGTCTGTCTGTCGCCTGAGGGCGTGTATCCGGCTGAAGTCTGTCTATCCAAAGGGCATGAGACCACTCATCTCCGAGTCTGCCGGTCTGATAAAGCGACCAAAATCCGCCGCATCCAGCGTAGCCATCTCGCCGAGACTGACCGTCTTCAGGGTGTCGATCTCCCACTCACAGGTATTGTAGGTGGTGTTATAGAAGGCGATGCGTTTCTCTTTGTCGAATCCCATCAGCAGCAGCTGTTGCGCCCCGCGCTGAATCAACCGCATTTTGTCTTGCAGATCATCCAGGCTTTTTGTTGTCCAGACTCCCAGGTAAATAGGGCTGCTGACGTTCCGGACATCTCCGACCAGCTCCCCGCGCAACAGCTCATCCTTTTCACGTCCCAGATAGGATACAAAGTCGAGGTGTTCGGCAAGCTTTCGATCTGTCGTGAAAAAATTACCGCTGTCGGGATCGAGGGTAAAGATCATGGTGCGGTCTGTGGCCTGGCCATAACTCTGAAAAAGGACGTCCTTGTATTCCTGGAACGGGACGTTCTTCATGATGCAGGTATCGTACTTGTTGAGGCGCCTGCTGATCCCCAGCAGCCAGGATCTGATCTCGCTGTTGTCGATGCGGCACTTGCCCAGCTCTTCCTTCAGAAAATCGAAAGATTTACCGCCGAAGCGATAGAGCAGTAAACTCTGGAAGATATCGCGGATATTGTTGTAGCGGCTGAAATGATAGATCAGGTCATAGCTGAACAGCTCCATCTGCCTGAGCTGCCAGATGAAGATGGTCATATCGTTTCGACTGGTCTCTTTGGTGATTCTGGTTTTCTGTGTTGTTTTGATCAACCTGACATAACGGGTACTCAGCTCGGCCAGCAACTCCGTATCTTTGGTCGTGCTGCGCTTCAGCCTGATGGTCCACCTGGTAAATTCCCCAAGCTTGCTGGTCACCTCGATATGATCGGCACCAAAGGTCGCATAGGTCTGCTGAGTCCCGACCCCTTTACCGGGTTGTGTCCCCTTAGTGGACTTGCCGACAAAAAGCGGCAACTGGTCCGCCCCCTTTTTCAGGCTGTCTTCGGCGATGCCGATGCCATTATCGGTTATGGCCAGAGTCACGCTGTCTCCCTGCTGGCCCAGTGAGAATTCGATCAGGCCGGGGCGCCCGGCCGACTTGATGGCATCCAGCGCGTTGGAAACAACATTGATCAGGGCTCTGCTGGTGCTGACGTAGCTGCCATTGACCGGATCAATCTTCGCCCCCAGAACCAGCTTCACCACACATGAAGGGTTCACTGCTTCGATAAAAGGGATAACGCGTTCGGTGATCAGATCTTTAAGCGAGACTTTATGTGACTGATGGATATTGTCTTCATACATATTCAGGGTGTTGAGCATCGCGGTGGTTTCGCGGTTAATATCCTCGGCAACCTTGTTGAAGTTATCAACCGACAGCATAGCGGTCATGTCGAAGAGGACCTTCAACGATTTTTTGACGTCGTGCCGCACCTTGCTCAGCTCTTCGACCACCGACACGTCCGGGCGTTTGGTTGAAGCCACTTTTTGCCTGAGCGTTGCAGCCGTGACCGACATCAGGTGGAACTTCATCTTGCGGTAGACAACCTGCTCGGTGATGCTGAAGCCCCGGGTCTGGAAAAAATCGATGGAGCTTAAGAGCTTGTCCCAGACATAAAGATAGATATGTGAATCAGAATCCACCTGGTGAACAAGATAGTTCAGGAAGGCCGAGCCGATCCCCTTCCCCCGGCCGAAGGGATTGGTCACCAGCTTGTAAATATGAAAATTTTTACGGTCGGGCGTCGCATAGACCAGCAGATAACCGAGCAGTTCACCCTTTTCGTCCCATACGAAGCTGTGTTCGTAATCGATGTCGATGCTGTTGTCGCGGATATAGGGAGAAGGGATAAGGAGAGAATCGATGTTAAGCAGCGGGGATTGCCGAACCGCTTTTTCGTACTCAGGCGTCAGGTTGGTTATGTACGGAAATTGACTCGGCTTCCATTCCATAGCGCCTCTCGCCCTTATCTTTATGAAGAGGATTATCATGAGTTCCCATCCGGGCATTATTGTAATGGGAACCGCCAACAGACTGTCAATCAAAAACCCCGGTCAGTCGGGCATAACTGTTGGATTTGCAGCCAGCTCATGGATAGTCCGACAGCCTCCTCGTCTCAATGAACAATCCGCCGCACCATCAGGGCAATAGCCAATGGTAACAGCACGAGGGTGGCGAGCAGCAGATAGAGCAGGCTCAACCACATTGCGCCATCCCAGAGTTGCAGTGCACAGGATCGCACCAGAATCACCAGATGGGTCAACGGCAGAAATTGCGCCACGCCCTGTGCCCAGCCTGGCAGGTTCTGCAGCGGGAAGAAGGTCCCGCCGAACAAAAACATCGGCGTGATTCCGAGAAAAATAGGCAGGTTAAAGGTCTCGATCCCTGGCACCAGCGCGGTGCAGATCATCCCCAGGGCGGCAAAGCAGAGCCCTCCCAGCACCGCCAGCGGTAACAGCAGCAGCGCGCCTGGATAATCAAACAGCCCGAACAGAGAGATTACGCCTCCCATCAGTAAGGTAGCGATCAGTGACTTGGTGGCGGCCCAGAGCATCTCCCCCAGGATAATCTCTTCCAGATTCAGCGGGGTGGCGAGCAGGGCATCAAAGGTCTTCTGATAATACATGCGGACGAAAGAATTGTAGGTCGTTTCGAAAAACGCATTCTGCATGATCGCCACCGCAATCAACGCCGGAGCGACAAACTGGGTATAGCTGAGCGGCCGACCACCAAACTTAAACTCACCGACCATCACCGCAAGGCCCACGCCGAAAGCCAGGATATAGAGCAGCGGTTCAAGCAACGGAGGGATGAAAGATATTTTCCAATTCTGCCTATAGAGCTGATAGTTACGGGTCCATACATGAAGTACTCTGTAGCTAAATTGGCTGGGTCTTGGCCACCTCATTCGCGCAACTCCCGGCCGGTTAACTTAAGAAACAGGTCCTCCAGCGATGCCGGGCGCAGGGTGCAGCCTGCGGTGCGCACCTCGCGAGTCAAACGCAGAAACAGCTCATCACTCTCTCTCAGATAAACCAGTAGCCGCTTGCCAAGATCTTCGACGCGGCAGTCTTCCCCTGCCAGAAAATCGCGTACCTCCTGGTCAGGCTCGATGATCTCCAGCACCGAATGCCCCACCTGTTCGCGCACCAGTTGCGCCGGCTTCCCATCCACCAGAATATGGCCCTGATCGACAATCACCAGCCTGTCGCACAGCCGCGCCGCCTCATCCATATAGTGGGTGGTCAACAGGATGCTCATCCCCTGCGTCTTCAACTCGGCCAGCTTCTCCCATAACAATTGGCGGCTCTGCGGGTCAAGGCCTGTGGTCGGTTCATCGAGAATTACCAGATCGGGGTTATTGACCAGTGCACGCGCCAGCAGCAGCCGTCGTTTGAGGCCACCCGAAAGGATGCGCGCCTTATCCTGTGCCCGGGATTGAAGGGCGAAGAAGTCCAGCAGTTCATCAGCCCGCGCCACGGCCTCGGCGCGGGAAATGGAGAAATAGCGCGCATATCCAACCAGATTCTGACGCAGGCTCAGATCAGGGTCGAGGGAATCATCCTGTGGGCAGATGCCGAGGCGTGCCTTGATCTCGCGCAGATGGCTGTCGATATCCAGCCCGAAGATGCGCAGCAGACCTGAGTCGCGCGGCGTATAACCGTAGAGCATGCGGATGGTCGTGGTTTTTCCGGCCCCATTCGGTCCGAGAAGACCGAAGCACTCCCCCTTTGCGACGGAGAAAGAGAGGCCATCAACCGCGTTCAGCGCACCATAACGCTTATGTAAATCGGTAACCTGTAAAATAGGCATCGCAGAGCTTTTTGAAAAAGAGGGGAATAAGATCAGATATTACTCTGGCGCTGTTCTTTTTGCCAAGGCTTGTTCAGCGCAGAACAGCTTGATCCCGACAGCTCTGATGGAAGGACAATATAGCAGCGATTTCCTCTTTGGATTGCGACATGACCCAGCTGACTTTTTCCTCAAAAGACAGCTTGCGGATTTCACAGAAGGGGCAGCTCTCTGGGTTTCCCCCTTTAGGACAGAGGAGTAAAAGGTCAATAAATTTCGCCATACAGGGAGTATCCGTTTTAAATGACGTTTCGCTCATTATCATGCTTTCTTTTACTGGATTGACCTTCCCCTCGCAGGTTCACAACACCCATATCAGGCCCTGACCATGATCTCCATTAATCATGACCAGTGGACCTTCAACTATCTTTCAGAACTTGCCCAGAAGCACTGTATGGGAATCACCGGCATTAAAGGCAAAGACAGAGTTTAGGACAAAAGATAGCCACGCTTTTACCTACAGCATTTATTGTACCAACCACTCGTTACTTCCTAAGTCCTTGAAATCATGTTCAATTACAGCAAGAAGCAGGTCCCCCCGTCTGTCACAGGCATGCAACTATAGAGACAACCTCACATCTCTGTTGATAATAATGAACACTTCGTTCAACAAAAAAAGCTTATCAATAAGAGGCATATTGTTGTTGTACAGGGTATACGGAGATGGGAAAACATTCGGCTGCCAGTGCAGAACAGGCAAGCTGGTCCTCGCCACAAAACAAGATCTGTTGGCGAGGATTAGCTTGCTGGGGGTGAGACGATGGGGAAAATCAGGGGCTGCAACTCGGGGGGGGCTGGCTAAACCCCGCCCCGATAAAGTGTTATGTAATGTGGAATGGATAGGCTGTCCGGTGCCGACCTAAATTCTGATAGCCCTTAGTGCAGCCTCTCGCTCAACTTGACCAGAATCTCTTTGCGACCTTTGAGAAACTCTCGATAATCGTGCGAATCGGTGTGGGAGATTTCATCGCTCAGCCTGCTGAGACTCGTTTTCAGCGTATCCGCCAAAATTTGTTCTTCCGCTTGACTCAGTTCTAACCTCATAGTAGACCCCCTTTCGTCGGCTAACATGCGTCCCTGTTTGTATTTTATCGCAAACCGGCGTTGAGTCCATAGACTGTGATGATTTGAGCTGAAGCTGTGTTCCTGTCAGTCATTGCGGCGAGGACATCCCTGAGGACAACGCAGTTTCCCCAAGTTTCTTCGCTCCACTTCGCCCAATTTATGAGGATCAGCGCTAACCGCTTAACTGGTCATCATCCTATCTGGCACGATAGACCACCAGCCCTGGCTTGCCTTGTATATATTTTAGCAAATCGACGTCAACAACCCGTCTCAGACTGTTGCGCGATGAGGCATGACGCAGTATGAAACGATCATGGTCTTTAACCAGCAGCCCGACATGGCTGACGTCAAGACCGGCGTTATCTGTATAAATACCGACATAATCTCCCGACTGCAGAGCAGACAACAGTTCCCGATCAATTTTGTCGCTGGGAATGTAGGCGATGTCACGCTGCGTGACAGGGATCCCCGGCAACCAATAGGCCCCGGCACTTTTTCGATTGAGCTTTTTGCTGACAACCTGAGCTCTGCCCTGCCCGACGGCTGTGGTTACATCATGTATTCGGGCAGAACTCCCCACAACCCAGTCGCTGAAAAAGTGTCTGCGGTTTGTATAGGCAACCTTGCCCCCGCGATAGCGGACCTGTCTCAACTGGTCAGGAAAATTATCGAGGTCGCTGGAGCGGCGCAGGGCCTCGATCACATCGAGATATGTAAAGCAGTCGAACCCGGCCAGATTGATGACCAGCTGTTCCGCCGTTTGCGGGTCGCCGCTCAGGGTATGTGCGACATAGGGTGTCCCAAGGAAGTGACTGGAGAGAGCAACTATCCGCTCGCCCGGAGCCTTAATCTGGCCTGCGGTGGTGATGATCTGCGCGAGGTCCGGGTTGCTCCAGTGACCGAGGTTGATCAAATTCTGATCCGCACCCAGCGCTACGCCGGAGTTCAGACCAAGGAAGAAAAGTATCCATATCAATATTTTAAAAAGCATCAGCGGTATCCATGGTCAAGTTATAAAAGGGGGCGATCTTTTTGGCAAGAGTTGTGCGATGAGAAGATGATCCTCATCGGTCGCCAATCCGGTTGTATTTGGATCTAATTACAGCTAAATTGGAGCAAATTAAATGCTCGATATCGCGGAGATTTTCATTGAATAACGTCTTTATTGTCACACCCAGTTATCTGATCAAGAAGAAGCGCGACTTTACCCGTGGCGTCAAACAGCTCACCCTGCTCGGGCTAAATGTCCTCAACCCGGAATTTCCCGAGCGGCTCCCCTCCCCTCAAGAGAAGGCCGAGCAAATCCATGCTGCCTTTGCAGATCCCGGTGTCGATATGATCCTTGCCTTGCGCGGCGGGTACAGTGCAATGAAAGCACTGCCGTTCATCGATTTCGACCTCATCAAAAGACACCCCAAAATCATCGCCGGCTTCAGCGACCTGAGCGCCCTGCTTAATCCGATCTTCGAGCGCGCCGGACTGGTGACCCTGCATGCCCCGATGTTGATCAACCTGGACCGGCCAACCGCCTTCACGCTGAAGTCGCTGACCAACGCCGTCAAAGGCTATCCGGAAAAAAATCTACTCAAAGGGGCCCGTCTCAAGGTCTACCATCCCGGTTCTGCCACAGGAATTCTCAAGGGGGGCAATCTGATCACCCTGACCGCCCTGCTCAAGACCGACTGGGAGATTGAGACCCAAGGTTCCATCCTGTTTTTCGAAGATGTTGATGAAAAACTGCACCAGGTCGATCGCTACCTGACCCAGTGGCTTCTGGCCGGGAAATTCAAAGGGATCAAAGCGCTGATTCTCGGCGATTTCCGCGGGATCAGAAGCCAAAAGGTCTATGAGATTCTGGCCTCACAAATGATGCTCGACTTCCCGGTGGTGCATTGCCCCAACATCGGCCATGTCACCGACAAACTCACCCTGCCGATCGGCGCTGAGGTTGAACTGAATACGGAGCGCAAGCAGCTTTTGATCAAAAACATGACGTTCCCCGGGGACGACAAATGAACGTCCTGTGGCTGATCATGCTCTGCGTCAGTATCGTTTTTGCGATCTTCACCGGCCATCTCGAGGCGTTTACCACGTCTATCTTCGACGGCGCCAAAGCTGCGGTGGAGGTCTCGCTTTATCTCTTAGGCATCGTCTCGGTCTGGATGGGAATCACCAGAATCCTCGAAGACTCCGGCCTGATCTACCGCATCGCGCACCTTTTCAAACCGCTCATCTGCCGCTTGTTCAAGAACATCCCCGACGATCACCCCTCGATCACCGCCATCACCCTGAATGTTCTGGCCAACCTGTTCGGACTCGGCAACGCCGCCACCCCGCTGGGGATTCAGGCGATGCAGGATCTCGATGAGCTCAATCAGGACAAGGGGACCATTACCCCCGAGATGATGACCTTCATCGTCATCAACACCGCCAGCATCCAGCTGATCCCATTTTCGGTAATCGGCATCCTCGCTACCTACGGCAACCACAATCCGGCCGCCGTCGTCTTTCCGGTGCTGATCGCTACGGCGATTTCGACCATGACGGCGCTGCTGGTCCTCGCTGCCTTCAGGAGGATCTTCAGATGATCAAGTCGATTGAATACATCTCGCTGCTGATAATCCCGCTATTTATTCTGTTTACTGTGCTGTACGGAACGCTCAAAAAAGTCCGGGTCTACGACTCCTTTGTCGCCGGAGCCAAAGAGGGGCCGGCGATTATTCTCAAAATTTTCCCCTATCTGTTAACCATCTTCGTGGCGATTAAGGGTTTCCAGGCCTCAGGTGCTTTTGATTATCTCAGGGATGCCTTTTACGGCGTATTTTCCTTCCTGCATATCCCCATCGAAGCCGTCTCCATGGCGATCATCAAGCCACTCTCCGGTAGCGCTTCGACCGCACTGTTCGTGGACATCGTCAAAACCACCGGGCCCGACTCCATGGCCACCCATATGTCCGCCATCATCATGGGCAGCGCCGAGACCACCTTTTACGTGCTGGCCGTTTACCTGGGCGCCGTCAGCATCAAGAAAACCCGTTATCTGGTGCCGGTCTGTCTTATATCCGATTTTATCGGCATCCTTGTGGCAGTTATGGTGACCAGGTGGTTTTTCTGACATTGCAGAATCATGCAAAAATCAGGGTATTTGAGAGGCAGAGTTATGTGCAGGGTTCTGGGGATCACCCATTTTGATTATGTAAAACATGAGCAGATCGTCGCCCGTTTCTGCGAGCTCGCGCGCAGCGGCCAGGTCATGGCCGAAGACCCGCCCGGACATGAGGATGGCTGGGGATTAGCCTTCTACCAGAACGGGAAACTGGTCGTCCATAAAAGCGGGGTCAACCTGCTCAAAGAGACCGACAAGGTCATCGGCATCCTCAGTACCGCCCGGACCTCACCCCTGATGATCCTGCACCTGCGAAAATCAGCCTGGACCGACACCTCCAACATCCGACACGCCCACCCTTTTTATCTCGGCAACAGCGTATTTTTTCACAACGGCGTGGTCTACGACTATCAGGGGCTGATTCCCGACATAAGTCTGCCGGGACTCGGTGCAGACGCCCGCGATACGGAAGTGTTCTTTTATCACGTCATGAGTGGCAAGGCGCGGGAGCTGGGTCAGGATTTTCTTGATACGGCGACGGTTATCCAGCAAAGGCATAAATTTTCGGCCCTGAATTGCCTCTTCAGTGATGGCGTAAAATTATTCGCCTATCGTGATTTCACCAAAGAACCGGACTACTACTCGCTCTACAAAGCCTATGCTGAAGACTCCTGTTTTATCTCGTCTGAGCCCCTGGATGAGAGGTTGCAGTGGGCGATGATGGCGAAAGAAGAATTTTTGTCGATTGAGCTGGGAGGCAGGGTTTGATTAGCCGAAAATATGTATCGGTTGATGTCAGAATTTCGCAGGTATCGCGGTTCAAATTTGGCCCTTCAGATAACGACCATCAGCAAATAGCACTCAGTGTTTTTTCTGAAATCTACAGATCTGCTTCATCAGGGTTGGGACTCGCCGATTCCGAATCGGGTCGATACCGATAAACGATCTCTGCGTCAAGCAGGCGCCTGAATGATCTGATTTTCTTGCGGTGATCAGACAGGTTGAAAAATATCACCGAAAAGACTTCCCAGATAGATACCCAGGCGCCAATGACCAGCCCCTGCACAAGCAAATCGGTGTGGTCGAGTCCAGAGAAAAAATTCTCCAGCATCGAGGCCGCAATCAGCAGGAGAGCGCCGATACACAGGTACTTGATAATCTTGGAATAATAATATCGATAGCGATTCTTTTCGCGCCGGATCTGATAGGTGAAGAAATTATGAAATCCTTGGGTGGCGCGTTCTTCTCTGGTCGCATCATAGACATTAGCGGGCAGGTTTATGGCGATCGCCACCGGATAGCGCACCGGGATTTCATCGCTGCAATCCACCAGATATTTGAACAGATTCCCGTCCAGATCCCGATTATGCTGGGGAGAAAAATCCCACTCACTGTAGAGCTCGCGATAGTAATCCAGATCTATGTCGATATTATAGCGGCCGCTGTCAGCGTCATAACGATAGACTTTCAGCGGATCAAATCTTGACGTACTCATCTCATTGAAGTCTCCGGTGGTGTCAACAAGGTCTGGCCATAAGCCCCAGGATAATGGCTGCCGAAAAGATGAGCACCACAAACGCCCCGAAGTCAAGCCTGGCCGCGCAACTGCGCGGTGGCAGGCAGCAGTGCGAGTTCTGCGCAGCATTCGTTGACATACCCATTGATGATCAACGACTCCCGCAAGACAAAATCCCCGTGTCGCAGCGCGGGGACGGCATTTCCTGACGGGTCAATGATAACGAGATGAGCTTGTTGAAAAAACGCGCCGACCGTGGCGGCGTCAGTATCTCGCAATTGCTGCGTAACTGTGATGCTCCTTGTGAATTAAGTATGATGTCCCCGGAACTTCGCGCTTACAATCCCGCCTGCCGGTCAGCCGAAACGATAGACCCGCTTGCCGGCGCGATAGAGCTCCACCGGTCCGTCTTCAGAGACCTTGACCACATGGCCGAAGTGTGAAGCCGCGCTGGCGGCGGTGGTGCGGCCTCCGCCGGTGATTAGCCCCTTAACCTGCGAGGTATCGACGATCACCCCGGTGTCGAGCAGCTCCCCCTTGCGATTAATCACTGTCATCCCGTCCGAGGAGAGGATACGGCTCAACTCGCCGGTGCGTTTCAGGGTGCCCAGCTTGCGGCCGCGCACGTGTTCGATCAGCGCGCGGCTCAAAGAACCACGACCGCCGACCGAGCCCTTGCGCAAGGCCTCCAGATCGGTCCCCTCAGCAGCGATCAGCACCACCGTACCGTGGCGCGACTTCGACAGGGAGTAGATCGAGCCGATCAGGGAATGGACCGAGCGCTTGTCTAAATGGCCGGCGAAAAATTCGCGGAAGATATCAGGATCGTAGACCCCCCAAACCCCCTTGCGCCAGACCAGCAGTCGGCCACCATCGAGGACGACCTCGACCTCCGAGACCTCGTTGACAAAAATCGCAAAGGCCGCCTCCCCTGCCTTGCCGAGCAGGGTCTGGGTATCGCGCCAGGCCAGCTGTTCGATCGACTTGCGTGGGCGCGGCGAACCGGTCTGAATAGTCCCTTTGACGTTCATGCGGATATCACACACAAACAGGGCCCGTAGCCCGTCGACGAAACGGTAGGTCAGCGGGTTACGAAAAAAATCGGCGCTGATGCGCTGCCGCGCCTTACCCAGGTCGAACCAGTTGTAGTGAGAGGTCTTGAGCGAATCGACAAAATCGTCGAGCTGCGAGCGATAGACCAGGAAACCGGTCGACGCCGGGGTCCCCTCATAGCGCTGATATGAGAGGTTTTTCAGCAGCTGAATCAGACTCTCCACCGGCCAGAACACCCCTTTGCGATCCCCGCGCAGGTAGCGTGCTACGGCAATATCGGTGAGTGAAGTCAATAAGGCGGTGCGAAAATGCGCCGCATAGCCCTGTGCCGAAAAGCCACCGTACAGCCCTTCGAAGGCCGCCAGCAGCTCCTGAATGAAACTGATCTCGGTGGTGGTGAAGGCCAGTTCGTCGCGGTTAGCCTTAAACAGATAGGCGACCTTGTCGAACACTAAACGGACCAGGATCTCACGGCGGTCTCGCGCTTCAGGCAACTCGTCCGGCTTCTCGAGTTCGACCAGAGAGACTCCAGCCCCGCCGAGGAAGGCGCTGACACTGTTTTCGATGGCATTAAAGGCTGTTTTCGGCATGGGCTTATGATGCCTTACTGTTGCAGGGGGTTCAAGCTTCTTCAACGCTTCTCTTCATATATCGCGTTCAAGTTTGCAACATGGCAGGCTTGACCGCTATACTTCAGTAGTCTGAACGATCAGCAGAGCGTTCGGGTATATTCGCAGTGAAAAGGTAACATCTTCCCCACCATTGAAATGGCGATCGAATGATAAAACCCCAACGCAGACTGATCATCATCTTTTGTGTTCTGGGTGTGTTGATATGTACGCAGGCGTTAGCCAAGTGGAATCCATCCAATATCTCTTCGCCAAAGCTGCCAGAGGCCCCACAACAATTGAAGCTTCCGTCAGCCCCATTAAACATCGGGCTACAGGCACCGACTTCCAGTCCGCCAATCCCGGGCGTGCGGATCATTACGACAGCCCCGTTAACACTGGTGGGGGCTCAATCCGCACCGCACATCATTAAAACCAGGGCATTGCGCCTGGTTGGGCCGCTAGTCCCGCCATCCACCTTACACTCCGGGCTCCAGATGCAAATCGACCCATCACAGTCTGTAGGTGTGTCGGGTACCATAACGACAAACCCGCTAACGTTGGTTGGTGCTCAATCCGCACCACACATTATTAAAACAATGGCATTGCGCCTGGTTGGTGCTCAATCCACACCGCATATCATTAAAACAGGGCCATTACTCTTAAACGGCCGGCGATGACCTGTTAATGTGCAGAAGTAGTCACCGGATCAAACTGCAGTAAAAAAGGGGTAAACGATGAAAACAATACTGAAAATAACAGGGGAAATTTTTGTTTTTACCGGGCTGTTGCTGTTCGCCAGTCAAATGCCAGCGTTGGCCAATTCCACCCAGATTATATTTAAAGTGCCGGTCAGCATCACAGGGTTTGAAACAAGTTCATTCCCTTCCCGCATCACTGTTGATTGTTATGTGAGCCGGAAGTTGTCTGAAAGTTCAATTCGTCTGCTTGGAACATCCAAAAGAGAGGTGTCGGTAAATTCTCGGAGTCCGCAGCGCCTGGTTCAGGTTAATGTAGAAGCCCGTAAAGGACAGGAATTCAGACGGGGTGATGTCTGGCAATGTGTAGCCACGACCCCCGGCATTGAACCCCTGAGTTCAACGGTCAAAGCCGAAGGTGTCTTGTAATGCCAGTATTTCCCGGGGGTTTCCTGCGAATCTCCGCAAGTCAAATCGTGTCACCACGCCCAGTCATTAAACTCAGAGGGTCATGATTGGTCCCCCCAGCATCCTTTCTTCAGGGGTTACCATAACCCCTTTGCCAACCTCAGAGAGCTCCGTTTTTGGCTCGTTTGCAGCCTTCTAGGGCAGTGAGGTCTCGTAGGGTGCGGTTTGTCGGCCGTCAGGGTTGCCGACCTGAAAAACGATCCGCATAGCCTGGTTGAAGGCGGGATATCTATTATAGATCAGGCTATGACAATCCTGATAAATAACGTTTTCCGCCTGTTCTCTGGATGTGCCCCCGTTGGGTGAGGTTCTTCTGCCCTGCACCGGGATAAAGCGCTGCCGCGGGGGGTAATCTGAAAAACCGCCAGGATACTCTTTGACCAGCAGCACTGAATTATGGGAGAAATTTTTGCCGCGAATGATGACCTGATAATAATTCACGAAATTTTCCCCTTCACTGATGCTTTCGATTTCAGGCCGCCCGTTGAACTCAAGGGTGTACGGCAGCGATCGTTTCCCATCGGGATTCACCAACTGCACGCCATAGCTCCCGGCTGGCAGAGTCGGGGGGGTAAAACTATAAGACAGATCTTCCTCCCGGGCAGCAGGGATCACTGCTCCGTTCAGAAGCAATTGCGCTCCTTTTTGGATATTTTCTCCGTGCAGGCTGACGCGCTGCTGTTCCGGTGTCGCACATTCGTCCAGGCTGGCTGGAGTTAAAGAGGTGATGCTGGGGGGCGGAAACTCGATACGCAAGCTGTAGGTCTGCTGCGATGCCTGCCCTGCGTCGCGCAGAAATAAGGAATATTCACCGACAGGAAGCTGGGGGGTAATAAAAATCAACTGACGAGGGTTAATGAGGTCGGGGTGAATCTGTTGATTTCCCAGCTCGACCATCACCTTTGAAGTGAACGGGCCGCCAATGATCGTGACCGGAGTCCCGACAAAGGCAACCGCGGGATAGATCGAGGTGATCTCGACCCCGAAAGCCGTGAGCGGCAGCAAAAACAAACTCACTATCAACGCAAGAACAGCTCTTTTCATCTGATCTCCTCGACTGTCAAGTACCCGGCTAACGCTGAGGCACCGGCCATTACTCCTTCTCCACCGAATAGACTCCAAGCATAGCATTTCAGCAAGACAATGGCCGGGATTGGCGATGATCTCCCTGCTTTTCGCGCCTTACCGTTTTAATTGTGGAGCGAAGCATGCTTCAGTGTAAAGAGTGGCTCTCCCTTTTTACCTGATCGATGAAAAGGTCGCGCGAGCCACTGGGGTCTACCATCGAATTTAGTAGTTGGTAGACCGCGCAGATTCCCCAGATCTGAATCAAACCCGGCTCGCTGCGTCTAGCTACCACCTGAAACGCAAACCTGAGGCAAGGGCTATTGTGAACCACGATATTTCGGGGTAGAGTGTAACAAGTGCGAAATTAAAGTCGCTAGGAGTCGTTGATGAAGAAGAATATCTTTGTCCTTGCCCTTGATGATTTTACCAATGCTCTCTTCGGCACAATTCGCCAGGCCGACAGTTACCGCTACCACTCTCTGCTCCCCCCACGAAAAATCATCGCGGCCGCAAACTATTCGATGCCAGAACTGCTGGCCACAGCATCTCGTCAGCTGGAGCGTTTCGAAGGTCGGGTCGACGCCATCGTCTCATACTGGGATTTTCCGACCACCCTGATGTTGCCGACCCTGCGGCGGGCAGCCGGACTGCCAACGACCTCCCTTGAAAGCATCTTACGCTGCGAACACAAGCTCTGGAGCCGCGCTATCCAGCGCGAAGTAGTGCCTGAGATGATTCCCCGGGTTTCCGCCTTCGACCCCTTCGCCGCTGATCCACTCTCCCGGATTGATCTCGATTTCCCCTTCTGGATCAAACCGGTTAAAGCCCATTCATCGATCCTCGGTTTCCGCATCGAGTGTCCCGCTGATTTCCATGCGGCGACCCCCCTGATCAGGCAGCGCATCGGACGCTTTTCCGATCCGTTTAATTACCTCTTCCAGCGCGCCGAGGTTCCTGGGGAAATCGCTGCAGTTGACGGCAACCATTGCCTGGCCGAGGAGATCATAACCGCGCAACATCAATGCACCCTGGAAGGCTATGTCTTTCACGGTGAACCGCGGGTTTTCGGCGTGATCGACTCGCTACGCGAAACAAATCGCTCGAGTTTCAGCCGTTACCATTACCCCTCGCGACTGCCGCAAGAGGTCCAGCAGCGCATGATCGAAGTCACATTGCAGGTCATGCGTCGCACCGGTCTCAACAACGAACCGTTCAACATCGAATTCTTCCACGATCCGCAAACTGGGCGCATCTCCCTGCTCGAAATCAATCCACGCATCTCCAAATCGCATTGCCCGCTTTTTCATCTGGTTGAAGGAGCCTCACAGCAGGAGGTTATGCTGGAAGTAGCACTCGGAATTCAGCCCAACTATCCACGCGGAGCAGGCGCTTACCCGATGGCGACCAAGTTCATGGTGCGACGTTATGCAGGTGATGCCTGGGTAAGACGCGTGCCGCGGGCCGTTGAGATCGCAGCTATGCAGCAGGAAATCGATGGAGTCCTGGTCATGGTCTGGGTCAAAGAGGGTGACCGGCTCTCGGAGTTCACCGATTCAGACAGCTACAGCTTCGAGTACGCCAATATCTTCATCGGTGGAAAAAGCGAAGAGGAACTTCTTTCCAAGCAGCAGCGCTGCCTGGAGATGCTGCCCTTCGAATTCGAGCCACTTACCGCGCAGGCGATATAAATGCAATACATTGACTCCTTCCCCTGCCAGGTCAAGACGATCGAGAACCTATGGATCCCGATGGCCGACGGCGTCCGCTTGGCGGGTCGACTCTGGCTGCCGCAGGGGGCCGAGCAGAATCCGGTTCCGGCTATCCTCGAATACATCCCTTACCGCAAGCGCGACTTCACCCGCCTGCGCGACACCGGACTGCATCACTACCAGGCGGGGCACGGCTACGCGGCGCTGCGGGTTGATCTACGCGGCAGCGGCGATTCCGAGGGGCTGTTGCAGGGCGAATACCTGGAGCAGGAACTGGCCGACGGTGAGCAGATCCTGCGCTGGCTGGCTGAGCAACCCTGGTGCAACGGCAAGGTCGGCATCATCGGCATCTCCTGGGGAGGGTTCAATGGCCTGCAGCTCGCGGCCAGGCAACCGCCGGAGCTGAAGGCGGTTGTCAGTGTCGCCTCGACCGACGACCGTTATGCCGATGACGTGCACTACATGGGGGGCTGCCTGCTCGGCGACAACCTCTCCTGGGCCGGTGTCATGTTTGCCTACAATTCGATGCCGCCTGACCCGCAGATCGTCGGCGACGCCTGGCGCGATATGTGGTTCGAGCGGCTCAAGCAGACTGACCTCTGGCTCGACACCTGGATGCGCCATCAGCAGCGCGACGCTTACTGGCAGCACGGCTCGATTTGTGAGGATTTCAGTGCGCTTAAGACCCCGGTGATGACGGTCAGCGGCTGGGCCGACGGCTATACCAATGCGGTCTTCCGCATGCTTGAGCACCTCGACTGTCCGCGTCTTGGCTTGGTCGGCCCCTGGAGTCACCGTTATCCGCACGACGGCATCCCCGGCCCCGCGATCGGCTTCCTGCAGGAGGTGGTGCGCTGGTGGGATTACTGGCTGAAAGACCAACCGAACGGGATCATGGATGAACCGATGCTGCGGGCCTACATGCTCGACAGCGTGCCGCCGACCACCAGCTACAAGACCCGTCCGGGTCGCTGGGTGACAGAGTCCAGTTGGCCCTCGCCAAACATTCAATCGAAATCCTTTACCCTCGGCTGGCGCGGTATCGTCCCCGGCTTCGGACACGCCCCTGAAGTGATCGAAACTATCCGCTCACCCTTAAGCGTCGGGCTTTTTGCCGGCAAGTGGTGTTCCTACAGTGCCGCGCCGGATCTTCCCCACGACCAACGTCAGGAGGACGGAGGCGCCTTGACCTTCGATAGCGAAGTCCTGTTGGAGACCATGGAGATCCTCGGCCAGCCGCTGGTCGAGCTGGTCCTTTCCGCCGATCAGCCGGTAGCCATGGTGGCGGTTCGACTGTCGGATATCGCAGCCGACGACAAAGCGACCCGGGTCACCTACGGCATGCTTAACCTGACCCATCGTGACAGTCACGAGCAGCCGGCGCCGCTCGAGGTGGGACGTCAGTACCGGGTTCAGATCAAGCTCAACAATATCGCCCAGACTTTCCCGGCCGGGCACCGTTTCCGCATCTCGGTGTCGACCTCATACTGGCCGTTGGCCTGGTCACCCCCCCGCCCGGTTTGTCTTGCGGTTTTGACCGGTGCCAGTCGAGTAATCCTGCCGGTGCGTGTTGCCAACCCCACCGCTGAGAAGCTGTGCACCTTCGACGAGCCGCAGGCGGCTCAGCAACCACGGACAGAACAACTAGGCCTGACCGAACGAAACTGGCGCGTGATCCGCGACCTGGAGAATGATGTTTCGACCCTCGAGGTGTTCAAGGACGAAGGGGTGGTGTGCATCAAGGAGATCGATCTGGAAATGGAAAAGTGCGTACGCGAATGGTACAGCTTTCAGGGTGATGATTTCGACTCGGTACGCGGCGAAGTACTCAGCGAGCGCGGCGTGCGCCGTGGCGACTGGTACGTCAAGACAGTGACCCGCACCGTCCTGCAATCCGATGCCGAAAATTTTTACCTGCGGGCCGACCTCGACGCCTATGAGGCTGGTTTCCGCGTCTACTGCCAGAGCTGGGACAGAACCATCCCGCGCAGGAATCTTTGAGCGAGCGATTCAGCCCAAGGATCACTCCACCCAGGTTGGCGGTGTTTTTCCGGCAGCAACCCGAGCTCAGCTCCACTCAGGGCATACAAGTCACCAGCAAAAATACCATTCCGGCCCGTCACATTAAATGGTTCCGTCACATATGATGAGCCAACCCGACCCTATTTGATTCCCACACTGCCTTTTTATCTTTAATTTCATCCATAAAAATAAGCCACTTAGGTTCTGTCCAACCCCTGGCACCTCATCTGGCACGGACCTTGTAAAAAGGGTAAATATAAAAGTCCTGTGAACCAAATTACCAACGTTGATCCAATTCACGCCAAAAAGAGCTCGCTATGAATCAGATGATGACCTATGTAACCGGAGGAATGAGTGCCGGGATGAAACTGCCGAATGTTTGAGATAGACTATTTTCATGCCCGTTGGGCGATACGGAGTACCTCTTCAAAGGAGACTGTCCATGAAACTGAAAGTTATGCGTAACCTCAAGATTGCTCTGCTTTGCCTTTCTGCGGCGTTTTTATTGACGGCCTGCGGCGGCGGCAACAGTTCAGGGACCAGCCATGGGACCCTGTCAACCGCCCTCACCGACAGCACCACCGATGAATTTCAGGCGGTCTACGTCACCATCACCAGCGTCGAGGTCCACCACGACGGAGACGACACCTGGGAGACGGTAGCCACTCCCGACAAGACCTATAATTTGCTGGACCTCGTAAATGGCGTCAGCACGCCCCTCGGTGTCTCCTCACTGGCGACCGGGCACTATACGCAGATGCGCCTGATTATCGGGAACACACCGGAAATCGGCATAAACATGTTCGGCATGCAGCATCCGTATGCCAACTACGCCATCGACCAGACCGGCGCGGTTCATGACATGAAGGTCCCCAGCGGTTCGAACAGCGGACTGAAAATCGTCAATGGTTTTGACATCAACGAAAATCAGACCACCGAACTGCTCCTCGATTTCGACGCCATGCGCTCCGTGGTCAAGGCTGGGTCGAGCGGACAATACCTGCTCAAACCGACGATTAAGGTTCTTAATTCGGCCTACTATGCATCAGCGTTTGGAACGATAACCGACGCAGGCAACGCCCTGCAAAGCGGTGCCCTGGTGACCGCTCAGGTCACGGCCCCTGCGGCCCTCGATGCTAAAGATCAGGTGGTGATCGATGCGGGAACACTGACCGACGATAACGGTGAATACGCCCTGCGTCTTGAAGCTGGGGACTACAACCTGGTGACATCCCAAACCGGTTATCTCCCGGCCTGCACCGCCGTCACCTTGCAGGCAGGCAACCCAATCATGGTCGACTTCACTCTCACTGCGCCGACTACGCCGTCGGGGAACATTTCCGGAACCCTGACTATTGCCAATGCCAGCGCAGATCAATACGCCACTATCGATTTCCGCCAGACGATCACCTGCGTCGATGAGTTAACGGCGACGACAATCAGCGTAAAATCTGTCAATATCGGCAATGGCGGTGCGTATACGCTGGACCTGCCGGCAGGAGATTACCAGGTTGTAACCTCAACCCTCAACGGTGTTACCCAGACGGCCGATGTGACCATTACCTCAGCTGGAGCCATGGTACTCAACATCTCAATTTAGCAGCAATACGGCAACAGAACGACACAGGGCGACCCCACCGGGCCGCCTTGTGTCGTTCCGATCGTTTATCACCCTCTCCGATTATTTTGATTATCCGCACCAGATACTTATCCATCAGACCCAATACTCAGCCTGTCATGCCCTCAATGTTCCCCGGCGTCTTTGACTTGCAGCTCGACCCGGGATAAATTTATATATCATTTCCCGGGTAATATTCCCTGGATGATGGATCATAAACTAACCATTGTCGTGTGACCGAAGGGGCTCCTTATGCCTTTCAATCCCGTTATTATCCTGGCCAAAGGGGACAAACCGGAGTGGTACAAAGCCACCGCGCCGTATCTCCAGCGCGATATCCGTTTGGCCTTGCGGCAACTTTTCACCACCCTCATCCCCTACCTGCTTCTGCTGGCGCTGATGGTCCTGAGCATCCGCCAGGGTTACTCCTACGCCATCACTTTTGGCCTGGGCGTCGTCGCGGCGGGCTTGTTGATCCGAATTTTTATCTTATTCCATGATTGTACCCATGGCTCTCTGCTCCCTTCGCCCCGCTGGAACCGGAACCTGGGTTACCTTTGCGGCATCCTGACCTTCACGGCGTTTCACGACTGGCGGCGCAGTCACGCCGGACACCACATCACCGCCGGAGATCTGGACCGGCGCGGCATCGGAGACATTGATACCATGACCATGGAGGAGTACCTGGCGGCGTCCCCGCGACAGAGACTAGGCTACCGACTGTACCGGCATCCGCTTATTTTGCTTGGGGTCGGCCCACTCTATTACTTCCTGCTGCGCAACCGTTATCCGTCGCCGGAGGCGAAAAAAATGGATGTTATCAGTGTGATTGTCACCAACCTCGCGCTCGCAACCATCATCCTGATCGCCAGCCTGACCATCGGGTTCCGCACCTATCTGCTGGTCCAGTTACCGGTGCTGATGATAGCGGCGATGCTCGGCGTCTGGCTGTTTTATGTCCAGCATCAGTTCGAAGGGGTCTACTGGGCACGGCATGACCAATGGGATCCCTGGCAGGTCGTCATGTCGGGAGCTTCGTATTATCAACTGCCGAAGTTACTGCAGTGGATCACGGGCAACATCGGTTTTCATCATGTCCATCACATGCGACCCGGTATTCCGAACTACCGCCTGCAGGAGTGCCACGAAGGGATTCCGGAGCTGCAAACCGTCAAACCGCTCAGCCTGCGGCAGAGCCTCAAATCCCTGCAACTGAACCTGTATGATGAAGATCAGCGGAAACTGGTCAGTTTCCGGGCATTGAAAAATCGGTAGAATCCGCGGCAGCCAGAAGCAGCTGAATACCAGGCTAATTTTTTCAAGCGATAAGGAGTTGTCATGCAAAGCTACGACAAGCTGTATATCGACGGTCGCTGGGTCGCTCCAGCCTCGAGGGAGACAATCGAGGTTATCAGCGCCTCGACCGAGCAGGTGATCGGGAGTATCCCCGCTGGGACCAGCACCGATATGGCCGTCGCCGTCGCGGCAGCGCGCGGTGCCTTCGCCGACTGGGCGGCGACCCCGGTTGCTGACCGCGTCCTCTGGCTGAAAAAGCTTTCCCAGGCGCTGGCGGAACGGTCCGAGGAGATCGCCCTGACCATTTGTGCGGAGGTCGGCATGCCGTTGAAGCTCTGTCGGCGTATCCAGGTCGGACTGCCGACGGCGGTCCTGCAGAGCACCGCTGATTTGCTCGGTGACTACCCCTTTGAAGAAGAGGTCGGCAATTCGCTGGTGATCCGCGAGCCGGTCGGGGTGGTCGGCTGTATCACACCCTGGAACTACCCGCTGCACCAGATCGTCGCCAAGCTGGCTCCGGCGCTGGCGGCCGGGTGCACGCTGGTGCTCAAGCCGAGCGAAATCGCGCCGCTCAACGCCTTTATGCTGGCCGAGGTCATCGACGCGGTCGGGCTGCCGGCCGGGGTCTTCAACCTGGTCAGCGGCTACGGGGTGCCGGTCGGTGAAGCTCTGGCATCCCACCCGCAGGTCGACATGCTCTCCTTCACCGGCTCGACCCGCGCCGGTAAACGGGTGGCTGAACTGGCGGCGCAGACGGTCAAGCGTGTCGCCCTTGAACTGGGCGGAAAGTCGGCCGCGCTGGTCCTTGACGACGCCGACCTGCCGACCGCAGTCAAGGCCACGATCAACGGCTGCTTCCTCAACTCGGGCCAGACCTGCAGCGCCCTGACCCGCATGCTGGTGCCGGTAGAGCGTTACGAAGAAGCTGCGCAGCTGGCGGTGGAGGTCGCACGCAGTTTCAGCGTCGGTGACCCCTTTGCCGGCGAAGCCAAACTCGGCCCTCTCATCTCTGCGACGCAGCGCGAGCGGGTTCGCGGATATATCCGCAAGGGGATCGCTGAAGGCGCCGAACTGCTGCTCGGCGGCGCGGAACCTCCCGCTGGTCTCGATCACGGCTATTACGTGCAGCCGACCCTGTTCGGCCGGGTCGATCCGCAGGCGACCATCGCCCGCGAGGAGATCTTCGGCCCGGTGTTGTCGATCATCACCTATCGCGACGAGGAAGAGGCGATCCGTATCGCCAACGACTCAGACTACGGGCTGGCCGGCGCGGTCTGGTCCGCCGATCAACCGCGCGCCCTGCGCGTCGCGCGGCGCATCCGCACCGGCCAGGTCGATATCAACGGTGGCCGTTTTAACCTGCTCGCCCCCTTTGGCGGTTTCAAACAGTCGGGCTACGGGCGCGAGTTCGGGCGTTTCGGTCTGGAGGAGTTTCTCACGTTCAAGGCGCTGCAGATCTGACCTCAACCCTGAAATTTTGCCGTATTACACCTGGGCCTTGCGCTTAGCTGTCAACCTGATCATCTCTTCTATAAACGGGAGGCATTCTTTCCACAATGAATCGCCTCCCGTCTGCCCTCCCCCATTCCATTGGGGAATTTACCAGTATATTAACCAAGCTTGCCCCTGTGTACTGTCCGACCAACCTGACGACCCGGGATACTGTGGTACCCTTGACAGACAAGAGAGAAACTTCTTTCACTCTGGAGTCACTAGATCGGAGTTTGCCATGAAGGATCAACGCACACAGTACGTTGAAAAGCTCTCGGCACAGATGGTCGAATGGGATGTTCATATCGAACGGCTCAAGGATCAGGCGTCAAAAGCTACTGCCGAGGCTAAGAATGAATATTCCAAAGCCGCAGCAACCTTGCAGCTGAAGCGGGATCAGGCGGCGGAAAAGCTGCGGGGAATAGCGATGGCCAGTGAGGATGACTGGGAAGATATGAAGGTCGGAGCGGAACAGATCTGGAGCGAGGTCAAGGGATTCGTGAAAACGCTTACCGGAAAAACCGGCTGAACCGTTCAGCCTTCTAGATATCAATAATCTGGGGCAATCGTGGCACTCGACGAATCCGTTACAGCCACTGGTTGCTCCGGGGCGCCCTGACCCTGTTGAGTAAAGCATGAAGATATTCGAAATTACCGCCATGTTGATGGTGCTGACGGCGCTGTTCAGCTTTATAAACTATCGCGTGCTGCGTATGCCGACCACGATTGGCGTGATGTTTATCGCCCTGGTGGTTTCGCTGGGGATTATTTGCCTGGGCTGGATCGGCATCGATATCGGACAGTCCGAAATTGCCCGAATTTTGCACGCGATCGACTTCAATCAGGCGCTGCTGCATGGCATGTTGTCGTTCCTGCTTTTCGCCGGAGCGCTGCAGATCAGGTTTAAGGACCTGACCCGCCAGAAGTGGACTATCACCATCCTGTCTACCGCTGGGGTCCTTGCCTCAACGTTCATTGTCGGTGGGTTGACCTGGCTGGTGCTGGGTTGGCTCTCAATCCCCGCTTCGTTCATTTACTGCCTGCTCTTCGGGGCCTTGATTTCACCCACCGATCCGGTGGCGGTCATCGGCATTCTCAAGACCGCCGGCGTTCCCAAAAACCTTGAGACCAAGATCGCCGGGGAGGCCCTCTTCAATGACGGCATCGGCGTGGTGGTTTTTTTGATCATCCTGGAGCTGGCGCTAGGGGGGCACGAAATCACCCTGGACACGGTGGCACTGCTATTTTTGAAGGAAGCGGTGGGCGGAGCCGCGCTGGGGTTGGTGATCGGCCTGCTGGCCTACCAGATGCTCAAAAGGGTCAACAACTACCAGGTGGAGGTGATCATCACCCTGGCGCTGGTTATGGGCGGCTATGCCCTGGCGGACCGGATTCACACCTCCGGCCCCATCGCCATTGTGGTGGCCGGTCTATTGATTGGCAACCACGGGCGCACATTCGCCATGTCAGACACGACCAGGGAACACCTCGACGACTTCTGGGAGCTGGTAGATGAAATTCTCAACGCCCTGCTCTTCATGCTGATCGGACTGGAAATGTTGATCATGCCCTTTACCGCAGCTTTGTTCGTAGCCGGTCTGCTGGCGATCCTGATTTCCCTGTTTTCCCGTTGGGCGAGCGTTGGCGGCGCTGTCTTACTCATGAGGAGATTCGGATCGTTCAGCAAGGGGACAATCAGAATTCTCACCTGGGGCGGATTGCGCGGGGGGATTTCGGTGGCACTGGCCCTGTCACTGCCTGCGGTGCCGGAGAGACCCACGATAGTGATCATGACCTATATGGTCGTGGTCTTCTCCATCGGTATCCAGGGGATGACCCTTGGGCGACTGGTTGAAAAAATATATCCGGAGGATCCGGGCCATGCTAACGAGGTCAAACCGTGAAACAAACGACTGCAGGCATAAGAATAACCAAACCAGCTTCGGACAGACGAGGAGTGAATGATCGTGGAAACAGCCTGCCACGTTTTGCTTCTCACAACTGAAAAGGAACATACGCGTGAAAGCAGACACGACTACTAAAACGACCAAGACGTTGACACCGGAACTGTTGCACAAGATTGACGCCTACTGGCGCGCCGCCAATTATCTGTCGGTCGGCCAGATTTATCTACTCGCCAACCCGCTGCTCAAGCGACCGCTGTTGCTGGCGGATGTGAAACACATGCTGCTGGGACACTGGGGCACCACTCCCGGTCAGAACTTCATCTACGCGCACCTGAACCGGGTCATCAACAAATACGATCTCGACATGATTTACGTCTCCGGGCCCGGGCACGGCGGTCCGGCCGTGATCGCCAATACCTATCTCGAAGGGACCTACAGCGAGATCTATCCCGAGATCAGCCAGGACGAGGCGGGTCTTCAGAGGCTCTTCAAGCAGTTCTCGTTCCCCGGCGGCATTCCCAGCCACGCTTCGCCGGAATGTCCGGGCTCGATCCACGAAGGGGGCGAGCTCGGCTATTCGCTCAGCCACTCCTTCGGCGCGGTGTTCGATAATCCCGAGCTGGTCGTCGCCTGCGTTATCGGCGATGGTGAAGCTGAAACCGGGCCGCTAGCTACCGCCTGGCATTCCAACAAGTTCCTGAACCCGGTCAGCGACGGCGCGGTATTACCGATCCTGCATCTCAACGGCTACAAAATTGCCAATCCGACAATTTTCGCGCGCATCGAGCCGCAAGAGTTGGATCAGTTCTTCCGCGGCTGTGGTTGGACGCCGTATTACGTCGAAGGGGACGACCCGGAGCTCATGCACGAGGCCATGGCGGCGACACTCGACAAGGCGGTGGAAGAGATCCAGCGCATCCAGCACGCCGCCCGCGTCAGCGGCAATACCATGCGTCCTCGCTGGCCGCTGATCGTGCTCAAATCGCCCAAGGGCTGGACCGCCAAAGGTGGTCGATGGCCTGCAGATCGAAGGCACCTTCCGTGCCCACCAGGTGCCGCTCTCCGCCCCGGCCAGCCATCCCGAACATCTTACACTCCTGGAAGAGTGGCTCAAGAGTTACCGGCCGGAGGAGCTCTTCGACGCGCGTGGTCGGTTAAAGTTAGAGCTGGCCGAACTCGCGCCCAAGGGCGAACGGCGCATGGGCGCGAATCCCCAGGCGAATGGCGGTCTGCTGCTGCGGGATCTGGTCATGCCGGATTTTCGCGACTATGCAGTGAATGTCCCGTCACCCGGGGCCGTGACGGCGGCCGACACCCACGAACTCGGCGTGTTCCTCCGTGATCTGGCCAAGCTCAATCGGGAGCAACGTAATTTTAGAATCTTCGGCCCCGACGAAACGCTTTCTAATCGCTTGAACGCCGTTTTCGAGGTCACCAACCGGCAGTGGGAGGCACGCACGCAAGACAACGACGAATTCCTCGCCCTGGATGGTCGGGTCATGGAGATGCTCAGCGAGCATCAGTGCCAAGGCTGGCTCGAAGGTTACCTGCTCACCGGCCGGCACGGACTCTTCAACTGCTACGAGGCCTTTATCCACATCGTCGATTCGATGTTCAACCAGCACGCCAAGTGGCTGAAGGTCACGGCGGAGCTGCCATGGCGGCGGAAAATCGCCTCGCTGAATTATCTGCTGGCCTCCCACGTCTGGCAACAGATGCACAACGGCTTCACCCATCAAGATCCCGGCTTCATCGACCATGTTATGAACAAGAAGGCTTCCGTCGTAAGGGTTTACCTGCCGCCGGATGCCAATTGCCTGCTCTCGGTCTGGGACCATTGCCAGCGCAGCCGTCACTACGTCAACGTCGTGATCGCCGGCAAGTATCAAGCGCCGCAGTGGCTGACGATGGACGCCGCCGTCAAGCACTGCACCGCGGGCATCGGGATCTGGCAGTGGGCCAGCAACGATCAGGGGGGCGCGCCAGACCTGGTCATGGCCTGTTGCGGCGATGTGCCGACGCTGGAAGCCCTTGCCGCCGTCTCTATCATGCGCGAGCATCTGCCTGACCTGAAAATCCGGGTGGTCAACGTCGTTGACCTGATGAAACTGCAACCGCAAAGCGAACACCCACACGGCTTGAGCGACGTAGAGTTCGATGCACTCTTTACCAAGGACAAACCGGTGATCTTCGCCTTCCACGCCTACCCCTGGTTGATCCATCGACTGACCTATCGCCGCACCAACCATCACAACATCCACGTCCGCGGCTACAAGGAAGAAGGCACCATCACCACGCCGTTCGACATGACAGTATTAAACGACCTGGATCGTTTTCACCTGGTGATGGACAGCATCGACCGCCTGCCGCAGACCGGCGATCAGGGGCTCGCCCTGAAGCAGCAACTCAAGGACAAGCTGGTCGAACACAAGCTTTACATTGGCAAAAACGGCGAGGACCTGCCGGAGATTCGAAACTGGAGGTGGGGCGATGCCGACGCAGAAAAAACGGCATGAAACTCATGCGGTAAGGAATGGAATAACCATGAAAGACAAGATGAAAGCAGCAGTGGTTGTACCGTTCGGAAAACCTTTGGAAATTCAGGAATGGGACGTTCCGACTCCCGGACCGGGCCAAATCCTGGTCAAGACTGAGGCATTCGGCGTATGTCACACGGATCTCCATGCCTGGCATGGCGACTGGCCGGTGAAACCGACCCCTCCGTTCATCTCTGGCCATGAGGGTATCGGATCGGTCGTCGCCATGGGAGCGGGCGTGACGATCGTGAAGATCGGCGATCGTGTCGGGGGGCCTTGGCTCTACTCAGCCTGTGGTCATTGCGAGTATTGCTTGTCGGCCCGCGTCAGGACATGGCCGAATCGCGCGCCTTCGCGGCCGAAGGGAAAGTCAAAGCCGATATCGAGCTGCAACCGTTTTCGGCGATCAACCAGGTCTTGGAACGACTTGAACAGGTCAATGTGGCGTCACGCGTGGTTCTCGACTTCACAAAGTCCTGATGTGACGGCAAGGAATCCAGCCTTTCTAATTCAACACAATGAAGAAAACGGCGGGAAGATTCTCGCCCTTCACGTCAGCGGAAAACTGGTCAAGGCGGAAACAAACGCAGAGCCAGAAGCCAGCGCCAAGGCACCAACGGATTTGACTCCAGGGCTTGTCATCCGAGTTCACGCGCTCTACGGGGAACTTGGGCGCAAAAACGTTAAAGCAGTTGAAGACATGAAAAAGGCAGACCGCGACAAGCGGTCAGATGCGGCAAAAACCGATACCAAACCTGAAGACAAGGCTAAACTTGAGGAGGAAGCGTAATCATGATTCCGCACTGGCTCCACCTCGTCTCCATTTTCGCGCTGATGCTCGGCTTCGCCGCCGCCGGGGTGATCATGATTGACGAGATGCGACATCCGCAACACATGTGGATTATGAACATCGTCTGGCCGGTCGTGGCATTGTTCTGAACGGTGCTGACGGCCTGGGCCTATTTCCGTTATGGACGGCGCGCAACCATGGAGGCGGCCATGAACGCGAAAAGCGAAGCGCACGAACCGTCGGACAAGAGCGCGACGCCATTTCCCGTGATGGTCGGCAAGGCCACGCTCCATTGCGGCAGCGGCTGCACACTCGGCGATATTTGCGCCGAGTGGCTGGCCTTTACCTTCCCCGCAATCGCCGTGTGGTTTGGTTGGCACTGGCTTTTCAGCGAGAAGATCTTCGCCGTCTGGGTGCTCGACTTTATCGTCGCCTTCGTGATTGGCGTTGCGTTTCAATATTTCACGATCGTGCCGATGCGCCATTTGAAGATGACGGCGGGAGTCAAGGCGGCGTTAAAGGCTGATACGCTATCGCTGACGGCTTGGCAGATCGGAATGTATGGCTTCATGGCCTTCGCGAGCCTTTATTATTTCCCGCAAGTATTCGGCGTCAGACTTGAAGTTGATAGCGTTGAGTTCTGGCTCATGATGCAGATTGCGATGCTGTGCGGCTTTATCACCAGCTATCCGGTCAACTGGTGGCTGCTCCGCTCTGGCGTCAAAGAGATGATGTGAGGTTCATGAGCAGTTCGGTGTTCGTGTGCATCCGGAAAAAACTTCGCCGTCAGGGTTGCCGGAAGGGTTAATCGCCAAGCAGCCCATTTGGGAGGAGCGGTATCGTTCCATCGTGGACTTCGAAGCGCATCTCCACCGCAACGGCACCCGGATCATCAAATTTTTTCTCCTCCAGTCGAAGGACGAACAACGAAAACGGTTTCAAACGCGCATCGATGATGCCTGACAGTAATTGGAAGTTTAACCTCGTTGACGTGCGGTCGAAAAGGATGGAAAAGTGAAACACATGAAAAACTTTTTGATTCTGACGTCAACTAGGAAAGCGCGAAATGCCACTGGCGGAGCGCTCGGTGCCCTCTTCATCGTCGCCACCGTATTGGGCGGATCTCTTGCTCATGGAGCTCCGGTTGAAAAGATGAAGCCGAGCGTTCTTGCGGCTGAAGTCGGGAAAGACGAGACGCCCTCTCTTCCGCCCGAGCAACTCTACGGCACTTGGACAGCAAAAGACGTGGACGCAAAAATGGGCGAGGTCAAAATTCGGCTCACCTTCCGCCGAGAAAAAAAAGTAAGTGTCCTGGCGTGGTCCGATATTCCGTTTGTCGGGCAGGTCCGAAATCTCCAAGGGCCATATTCAGTAGATGGCGATAAGATTAAATCGAAGGCGATACGGGATGGAAAAAAGGCGACGTTTTCCTTTGAAAGCGACCAGTTGGTTCTGCGTTTCAAAAGCGGCAAAGTCGTACGCTTCGACCGGGAATAGAGGTCGGCTCGAACCCAGAGATTGAATAAGGTCGAACCGATGCGAAAGTTATTGCGCAAAGTTAAGCAGTAAACCCGGGTGGCTGGTTCTCCGCCGCGCTTACGCATGCTGGGTGGATGCGGATGGCAACGAGGGTGCCGCCGCCTTTGCCTATTACCTGCTGCTGTCATTCCTGCCTTTGGTCATCCTGCTGGTGACCGCCGGATCGCCGTTTCGGCAAAATTTCAGTCCTTGAAAGAAAGGTGAAAACATCATGAAAAATAATCCGCTTTTGAAGCTTGAGAGTTTCGGCCAAAGCATCTGGCTGGATTTCATCAGCCGCAGGATACTCGATTCGGGAGATCTTCTGCGCTTGATCAATGAAGATGGTGTAAGTGGTGTGACTTCCAACCCATCTATTTTCGAAAAGGCCATCGCTGAGAGTAATGACTATGATGATGCCATCCGGTCACTGGCTCGTGAAAGGAAAACCACCGCTGCGATCTATGAGAAATTGGTTATTGAGGACATTCAACGTACAGCCGATCTGTTGCATCCGCTTTACGACCGGATGGCAGGAAGAGACGGTTTTGTGAGCCTTGAGGTTTCACCCCACCTGGCCCGTGATGGTGCAGGTACTCTCAGGGAGGCCCGCCACCTCTGGAAGGAAGTAGATCGTCCAAACCTGCTGATCAAAGTCCCAGGTACCCAGGAAGGGCTTACGGTGATACGCCAGCTCATCAGCGAAGGAATCAATGTCAACGTGACACTCCTCTTCGGCCTCCCCCGCTATCAGGCCGTAGCCGAAGCCGAAGCCTATATTTCAGGGCTGGAGATGCGGGTAGCCGCCGGACTTCCACTGGATCGCATCAGCTCGGTAGCCAGTTTCTTTCTGAGTCGCATCGACGTGCTGGTCGACCCATTGCTGGAAAAGAAATTACCGGAGGGAGGACGACCTGCGGAGAGGGCTTCCCAGCTCCGTGGAAAGATAGCAATTGCCAGCGCCAGGGCAGCCTATCAGCTCTACAAAGAGATTCATACAAGCGCGAGATTTCGCAAACTTGTTACCGGAGGTGCCCGGCCACAGCGGGTTCTGTGGGCCAGCACCAGCACTAAAAGCCCGGCTGAGAGCGACGTGAAATATGTGGAAGCACTGATCGGCCCGGAGACGATAAACACCATTCCCCTCGAAACCCTCAACGCCTACCGTGATCATGGCAACCCTGCGCTTCGGTTGGAAGGTGATCTGGAAGGAACCGAACGGATCTTGCAGCATCTGCCAGAAACAGGCATCGACCTCGATACGGTTACCAGCCAACTGGAGAACGAAGGAATAGAGAAGTTTGTCAAGCCCTTTGACAAACTTCTGCAGGCACTTGAGCAAAAGCGGAGTTCGGCCCAGGCGTGATGAGAGAAAGAGGAGGTCCTTGATGCAGATTGGTATGATTGGACTGGGGCGCATGGGCGCTGATATGGTGCCCCGCCATCTACAGGATTCTATGGTAGACCCCTTATGCCGGCAGTTGGGGGCCGAAACAGGCTGACGCGCTTATTGCAGAATATGGACGCTTGTACAACCCGATGCTTGCGAAGAGAGGAAAATGACAATGGGGAACCAAACGGAAGATGGTTACAACAAGGCGCTGGCATTGCTCTACGACTGCGTCACACCTGACGGTTTTGTCGCGAGCACCAGCAAAAAGGATAACTACCGGCGCATCTGGGGCCGTGATGGCACTATTATCTCGCTGGCAGCAATACTCACCGGGGACGTCAATCTCATCGGGACGGCCCAGCGTACTTTCGAGACGCTGGCGGCGTATCAGGGCCCGCATGGAGAGATACCCAGCAACGTAGATACTGTCACTAAACGCATCAGCTACGGGGGCACCACAGGGCGGGTCGATGCCGACCTCTGGTTCATCATCGGTTGCGGTGAATATTGGCTGGCGACAGGCGATGATGAATTTCTGGAACGCCTGCTGCCCGCGATCGAAAAGGTGCGTTTCCTGTTGGGCGCATGGGAATTCAACAACCGCGGGCTCATTTACGTACCGCTGACCGGCGACTGGGCCGACGAGTATCTGCACAATGGCTACGTGTTTTACGACCAGCTGTTGTATCTGCAGGCGCAACGCACGCTGGCCCGCATGGACGCTGCAGTGCATGGTTCAAGCGACCACGCCCTCAACGAAAAAACCAGCCACCTGCGCCATCTCCTCCGCGCCAATTATTGGTTCGACGATGCCCAAAAACCGCCCGCCGATGTGTATCATGAGGTGCTCTACGAAAAGGGGCGAGCCGCCGCATCATCACACTGCGCCGGAAACCACTGGATGTCCTTCTTCTCGCCCGCCGGTTACGGTTATCGTTTCGATGCATTTGCCAATGTCCTGGCATCACTGCTGGACGTCGCCGATGACGCACAACGCAGCAAGATGGACGCATTCATCGTCGGGGAGGTCATCCATGACGAGCTGCCGCTGCTGCCCGCCTTCCACCCGGTCATCAAACCCGTGGACGAGGACTGGGAGGACCTGCAGGTGATGTTCTCCTATACCTTCAAGAACAAGCCCTATGAGTTCCACAACGGCGGCCTGTGGCCCATGGTCACCGGCTTCTATGTGGCCGACCTGGCACGGCGGCAGCAAACAGAAGAAGCCCGGAAGTACTTGCAGGCGATACATCGCGCCAATGCTCTGGTGATGGATGGAGAAGCCTGGGGCTTTCCCGAATTTGTTCATGGCCGCAAATTCACGCCCGGCGGCACCCGCCATCAGGGCTGGAGCGCCGCAGCGGCCATCATCGGCCATCATGCGCTGGAGGGACAACATGTTTTCAGGATTAACGACGATGAAACATAACATTCTGCTTTGCTCGGATCTGGACCGCACCCTGCTGCCCAACGGCGCGCAGCCCGAGTCGCCCGAAGCGAGACGCTTATTGCAGCGCCTGGCCGATCGGCCCGAGCTGACCCTTGTCTACGTGAGCGGGCGCCACCAGGCGCTGCTGCAACAGGCCATAGAGGAGTATGCCCTGCCGCGGCCCGACTATGCCATCGGCGATGTCGGTACGACGATCTTTGACATCGAAGATGGCAACTGGCGACCCTGGGACAACTGGTACGAGGAGATCGCTTCCGACTGGCGCGGCAAAACCGGAAAAGACCTGCAGGGACTGTTTGCCGACATCGAATTGCTGCGGCTGCAGGAGCCGGAGAAACAGAATGATTTCAAGCTCAGCTACTACGCCCCGACGGATGTCGAGCCGGACAATCTGCTCAAGCAATTGCGCCAGCGCCTGGATGCGCAGGAGGTACGTGCCAGCCTGATCTGGAGCATCGACGAAGTGGCCGACACCGGCTTGCTGGACATACTGCCGGAGCGCGCCACCAAGCTGCACGCAATTGAGTTTCTGATGAAACACCATGGATTTACCCATGAGCAGACAGTGTTCGCCGGTGACAGCGGCAACGACCTGCCCGCGCTGACCAGCGGACTGCAGGCGGTGCTGGTCAAAAATGCCCGCGACGACGTCCGCGATACGGCATTGCGTCAGGTCCAGGCAGCCGGACATGGCGATTGTTTATATCTGGCGCAGGGCGGCCTGCTCGGCATGAACGGCAACTACAGCGCCGGTGTACTGGAAGGGCTTGTTCATTATCTGCCACATACGCTGGCTTGGCTGCAGGACGCGTCGATCGGAAAAGTATAAATAGTTTGACGCTTATCGGCGTTGTCGCCATGGGCACCGGGGTGATGATCAGTGCGGAGATGACGGGAAGCCTTTCCCCCTGGCTTTTCTTTCCGCCGCGTTGGTTGTCTCGTTCAGCGCTTACTCCTGCGTCAAATTGTCGAATGCCTACCCCTCCGCCGGCGGCATCGGTATGTATCTGGGAATTTCTACAACCGGCCGAAGATCAGCCGGAGCGTCAACATCAACACGGAAATTAGACGGCTGGAACACTGGGCAAGCAAGGGGTAGGTGCGCCCCTGGATGGGCACAAGCCAGGCACATCTCATACCTTTGTCACAATTGACGAATCTGCTAAATATGATGGGTGCTGTTGAAGGTGTTACTTTCATTCCGCCCACCTCTTGCCCTTTCTCCCGTAAAATCAAAACCTTACACTTGAACTCCTCATTCTTGACTTAGGCATGGTCGTTGCTAATATGTTAATGTGAATGCCGCCAATAGTAAACTTCAGCACTGGTGAAGATTTACCGCAGTTTTTGGCGACTCCTGCAACCCAATAAAAGGAGAACACACCATGAATGAAACAGTAAGCGTTACCTATGTCTCGGTAGATGCCATGAAAAACGCAGAGAATGAGCTTATAGCAGCTCAAATTCCCGAAGAAAATTTTTTCGTCGATAAGGACAAGCTAGAGATAAAGGTCATTACCCCAAAGGCCACCAAGTCGACAATCGAAGAGCTTTTAAATCGGCACAATCACAAATAAACCCAGTGCCTGAAGTCGATTAAATGTTGCGCGCGTTCACCTCGCGTTAGCCGAACCGCAGATCAAAAAAATCTGCTCGACGCCCCGCTCTTCATACTGGGGGGGGCGACCGTGAAACAGGCAAAACCAGACAACGAGCGGTTGGCGCGACCCCGTGGCGGCAACTTCGGCCGCCACGGATGCCACCGCTGGAGGGTCTGGCCAGACACGGGTATGCCCGGCGTAGCGAAAGGAGCTGTGTGATGTTCAGTAACATGATGGATGGCGGGATGTGGGTTTGGCCGGTGCTCGCCACCCTGGTGGTGGTGCTGATTGTCGTCGTGGTTATCAAACTGGTCAAAAAATAATTTTGAATTCATGACCAGTCTTTGAAACTCAGGTTCAAAATGCCCAGGTTGTTTAACTGAGCAAGTTACGCCGGGCTCCGGCTTCTTGCACACTATTCAACCGACTCCCTGATCCGGTGCTAAAAAAGATTCAATCAACTGATGCTTGGGAGATAAAACCAGGTGAAGGAGTCCACAGTGCCTATTCAACTCGATGAAGAAAACGGCGGCAAGCTGATCAATGTGCATGTCAGCGGCAAGCTGGAAAAAGCGGATTATGAACACTTTGTACCGGAGTTCGAGCGTCTCGCCGGGCAACACGGCAAATTACGCGTGCTGTTCGACATGACCGGTTTCCACGGCTGGGAGGCGAGCGCCGCCTGGGAGGATTTCAAGTTCGGCATGCACCATATGTCCGACATCGAGCGGATCGCGATGGTCGGCGAAAAACGCTGGCAGCACGGCATGGCGATCTTCTGCAAGCCGTTCATCAAAGCCGAGATACGCTATTTTGATCAAACCACCGCTGCTGAAGCGCGGATCTGGTTGGGTCGGGGATAATCCGAACACCGACAGGTTAGAGATTATGGCGCAAGCGAAATACCGGCGGCGAAGTTTTTATCAGGCGGTTCTGGCTGAGAGTTGGTCAGGTTTTGTCCCGGATAATCAAGTTACACTGCTGCAAAACGGCGCAGCCTATTTCCCCGCCATCGAAGCGGCGATCGATCAGGCCCGTCATGAAATTTATCTTGAAGCCTATATTTACCAGGATGATATCACCGGGCGACGCATCTCGGATGCGCTGAAGCGGGCGGTCCGGCGTGGGGTTAAAGTCCATGTGCTGATCGACGGCTACGGCTCCAAAGACCTGCCACAGAGCATGCGGGACCAGCTGCAGGCCGACGGGGTACAGATCCTCATCTACCGCCCCAAAATCTCCCCCTGGACCTTTCGACGCGAGCGCCTGCGCCGTATGCACCGGAAAATCGTGGTGGTGGACCGGGAGATCGCCTTTGTCGGGGGGATCAACGTTATTTCTGATCAGGGAACGACGAACGACTTGCCCCCTCGCTATGACTTTGCCGTCGCCGTGCAAGGGCCACTGGTGGACGTTATCCGCCTTTCTGCGCAGCGCCTCTGGTCAATGATGGCGTGGAAGCGTTTCCGCAAAGGAAGGGTCCGGACCGGGGCACTGCCGGCTTCAACCTTCAGCGGGGGGACAATGAGCGCGGCCTTTCTGGTGAGGGATAATTTTCATCACCGCCGTGACATTGAAGCGGCTTATCTTGAGGCAATCAGGCAGGCAGAATCTGAAATCATTCTGGCCAACGCCTATTTTTTGCCGGGGGCCGATTTTCGACATGCGCTGATCAAAGCGGCCGAGCGTGGCGTGCGGGTGGTTCTGTTGCTGCAGGGGAAGTCTGATCATCAACTCCAGCATTATGCCTCTCAGGCGCTCTATGGCAATTTCCTCACTGCGGGGATTGAAATTTACGAATACCACACCAGTTTCCTGCACGCCAAAGTGGCAGTAATCGACGGATATTGGGCGACGGTGGGATCTTCGAATATCGATCCGTTCAGCCTGCTGCTTTCGCGTGAGGCGAATGTGATCGTCAACGACGAAACCTTCGCCGCGACCCTGGCGCAAAGCCTGAAAAAGACCATGGAAACGGATGGCCAACGGATATTGGCGGATAACTGGAAACAGCAATCTGCCCGGCTACGGTTTCTGGCCTGGCTCTGTTACGGCTGGCTGCGCTTGATGATGGGTATCAGCGGCTATGCCCGTGCGAATGGTCGAAACAAAAAGAGACGAAATTGAAAAACAAATCTTCGCACGAGGGACAAAGCAACGGGCTGGAATCTTTTGAATCTCTTTCCGCTACCCTGCCATATAAATCGGATGAACCCTGCGGTGATTAACTCCGCGCGAATCGACTCGGATGAGATCAGCGCCAGTCCCATGGTTTCCAGACCTTCAATAGCCGCCGAGATTTCCCTTCCCTGTTTCAGTCCACAAGAATGTTCGAATCCAGGCACAGTTTTACAACCTGCGGATCAAAGTGTGTTCCTGCCAGCGATTGAATATGTTTGCGCACCTTTTCTACAGACCAGGATGAACGATAGCGACGGTCTGATCTCAGTGCCGCCCAGACGTCAACGACAGCAAAGATTCGGGCCACAAGCGGGATCTGCTCCCCTTTCAACCCGAGAGGATAGCCGGAACCATCCCACTTTTCATGATGAGCGTAGGGGATATCAAGTGCCGCGCGCAGATAAAGAATAGGTGAAAGCATCTCGTAGGCAAAAATGGTGTGTTTTTTCATTTCTACCCATTCTGCTGTAGTCAGGGACTCGTGTTTTTGCAGAATTTCATCCGAAATACCCATTTTCCCAATGTCATGCAGCAATGATCCCCAACGGACCTGCACCAGTTCTTCATCGTTCAGCCCGAACAGACGCGCCAGCTTCACCGTCAACAACGCAACCCGTTGCGAATGCCCTTCTGTCTCATCATCACGCAGTTCCAGGGCCCGCGACCAGCCTTCGATGGTGGCGTCATAGGCCTTGAAAAGTTCGGTGTTGGAGCGTTGCAGATTGTCGAACAGGGAAACATTATCAATGGCTATCGCGGCTTGGGCGGCCATGGCCTTGAGGAAATAGAGCCATTCATCATCACGCTCCAGGCGGGTGCGATGGAATATCTCCAGCACGCCCAGAACCTTTCCCTTAGCGATCAACGGCACACCGTGGTAGCCGACAAAATTCTCCGTCGCCAACACATCCTTGCGCAAAAAGGTGTCATTCTCCATTGCGAGGTCGGGGATGTGCACGACGCATCGCTCTTTTGCTGCGCGACCGGCATAACCCTGACCCAGAGCCTGTTTCGCCTGTTCAATAGCTTTAGTGTGAAAACCGCGCCCGGCCACATATTCGAACATCTGGGACTGAGGGTTGAACAACAGGACGTCGGCGGCGTCAACCTTCAGCTGAACAAGGACATGGGTGAGGAGTGTGGTCAGGCTGAGATTCAGGTCGAAACTGTAATTGATGGCGCGGTCAATTTCTACCAGGGCCGTCAGATGCTCGACATGCCGGCGAATTTTTTCTTCAGCATTCTTGAAATCACTGATATCGGTTAAGATAACTACGACTTGTCGCAGAATATTATTGTTATCAACTTCGGGGTAGGCATTCACCAATAAACACTTACTTCCCCCGCTGTTTCCGCCGTCAATCCCCATAATATAATTTTTCAACACCTGACGGGTGGCGATTACCTGATTACAAGGAGACTCGTCAACCGGCAATCTGGTCCCGTCTGGGCGAATAAAATTCCAATCGGGGTCGTTATCTTTTTTTCCGAGCACCTGAACTGCAGGGACGCCCAGCAGTTGCGAAGCTTCAGGGTTGCAGCTTACCACCCGGGTATCGGCAGCATGGACAATGACACCAACGGGCAGTTTTTCAATCAACAGCCCATGCGCCTCCTGATTTTCCACCAACGACAAACGGGTATTCTCTCTGGCCTGAACGGCGGCCTCCTTTGCCATCCGCTCACTGATATCACGGATGTTGCACTGGAGGATCATTTCATCGTTGACCTGAAATGCATTACACACAAAATCGACCTGCACCAGATGCCTGGTTTTGGTTCTGAGTTTCAAATTCTTATATTGAACAGGCCCATTTTTTTCCAATTCAGGGAGGGGATCTCTCCTGGTCTCGAAATCATCGAAGGCACCGACCTCATCGATTTTCATCTTCACCAATTCTTCACGCGCATACCCCAGCATGTCGAGTAGAGAAGAACTGACATCAGTTATTAAGCCGGTCCCGGCATTTAAAATTAAAATACCGTCCTGAGAAGTTTCGAAGAGTTTGCGATAGCGAAGCTCCGAGTTTCTCAGGGCTTTCTCCAGCGCTGCATGAGAATTCCCGGTTGCGGACTTGCTGGTTTCATGAATAGGAATGGTGATCATTTTCCTGTACCTCTGTCCTGTAATTTTTTTTGACTGGATTTATCCAGATACATCCTCTCGTCACTCTGTTTTAAAGCAGCCGCGAGCTGATCTGTGTTCTCCGCACAAGCGATCCCGAAAGCAATCCCCACCTGGCCCCTGCTCATTTCAGGGCTTAGCCGGATCCTTTTAACGGCTTCTTCAGCAACCTTGCTCTCTGTTCCCGGGAGAAGGACAGCAAATTCATCACCGCCGATACGAGCAACGATATCATCGGTTCGAAAACCTTCCAGGATGATCCTGGCTGCCGTGCGGATCAGTTTATCCCCCGCGCTATGTCCCAGTGTATCGTTGATGGTTTTCAGGCCATTGACATCCGTCATGACGATGCAAACAGGAAACTTCCGGCCTATGGAGAGCCGCTGTAGCTCTTCATCAAAAAAGGCGCGATTATAGAGACCTGTCAATACATCATGGGTGCTGTCGTAACGAAGCGATACTTCGATTTGTTTACTATTTGTCACGTCATAAACAATGCCTATGATCCCGATCACCCTGCCAACTGCATTGAAAATGGGCGTATTGACCTTCTCTACGTGCTGCGCCATCCCTTTTAGATCTAAAATTGTCTCTGCAAAGGTCGTCCGCTTGCCATTTTTTGTAACCTGCTTGAACTCATTTTCATATTTAATGGCCAGTTCATTGGGAAAAATATCAAAGTCGTCCTTCCCGATAAGATCTTGCGGCGCCACCTCGAAGGCTTTGCTGAAGGGTTCATTGACGGCGACATACCGCCCTTTTCTGTCTTTAAGCCAGGCGATATTGGGGATATTATCGAGGATGGCCTGCTGCTGTCGGTTGACTTCACTGATCCGCTCCTCGGCCAGTTTGCGCTCGGTAATGTCTTCCATGGCCAGCAGGATAATGTGTGAGCCGATCTCTTCGCGAAAAATCTGGCGGGCGTTGAGCAGAATCGTCTTGCGGCCGATATCAGGGAAATCATGCTCGACCTCATAACCATTGATTACCGTGTCCTGAGGAAGAATTTCCTCAATGAGAACCCGCAACAGCGGGATGTCCCACTGCCGGTTACCGACGTCATAGATGAACTGGTTGATGGTTTTTTCAGGTGTGACCTCGAAGGTTTCGTAGAAGCTGTGGTTGGCGGTGAGGATTTTCAGCTCGGAATTAAGCACCACCATCGGCTCGCGTACGGTCTCAACGATGTTCTCGGCATATTCCCGGGCCGCCTGAATTCCCAGCTCCAGCTGCTTGCGCGCGGTGATATCCTCCATAGCCAGCAAGATGATGCGTGAGCCGATCTCTTCACGAAAAATCTGGCGGGCGTTGAGGAGCATGGTTTTCCGCCCGACGCCGGGGAAATCATGCTCGACCTCATAACCATTGATCACCGTGTCCTGAGGGAGAATTTCCTCAATAAGAACTCTCAGCCGGGGGATGTCCCATTGCCGGTTGCCGACGTCATAAATGAAATGGTTGATGGTTTTTTCGGGTGTGACCTTGAACGTTTCGTAGAAGCTGTGGTTGGCGGTGAGGATTTTCAGCTCCGAATTAAGCACCACCATCGGCTCGCGTACGGTCTCAACGATATTTTCGGCATATTCCCGGGCCGCCTGAATTCCCAGCTCCAGCTGCTTGCGCGCGGTGATATCCTCCATAGCCAGCAGGATGATGCGTGAGCCGATCTCTTCGCGAAAGATCTGGCGGGCGTTGAGCAGGATCGTCTTGCGGCCGATATCAGGGAAATCATGCTCGACCTCATAACCATTGATCACCGTGTCCTGAGGGAGAATTTCCTCAATAAGAACTCTCAGCCGGGGGATGTCCCATTGCCGGTTGCCGACGTCATAAATGAAATGGTTGATGGTTTTTTCGGGTGTGACCTTGAACGTTTCGTAGAAGCTGTGATTTGCGGTGAGGATTTTCAGCTCCGAATTAAGCACCACCATCGGCTCGCGTACGGTCTCAACGATGTTTTCGGCATATTCCAGGGCATTCTGAATTTCACTTTCCAAATGTTTTCCAACCGTGTCGTCAACAATTGAAGAAAGGATGAAATCGTCCTGACTCTTGGTCTTGTTGAACCTGACGCTCTCGAGCTGGCCATGGATGAAGTTGCCATCCTTCCCTTTGATGCTTATTTCACATCTCTGCATACCCTGTCTTTGCAATACACTTTTAAGATGCTTGGGGAAAATTGCCCTCCCCTCCTCGTCAGCAATAAAACGGGAAAATGGTTTATCGATCAGTTGTCGACGGCTTTTTCTCAATAGTTTCGCGCCGGAAGGGTTAACCTCGAGTATCAGCCCCTGCGCATTAAAAGTAAAATAGCCGCTTGGGGCAAAGTCATAAAGTTCAGCATACTTATCCCGCGACAACGCCAGCTCCGCCTGGACTCGTTGCAGCTCTTCATTCTGCATCTCCAATTCTATCTGGTGAACTTCCAGAGAATGAACGAGACTCTGCAAATCATCTTCGGAACGTTCTGTGGATAAGCCTGTCGTTTCAGAATTCACTGACTTTGACGCCGGGAGGTGCAGTTTTTTGAGCTGGGCTAATAATCTTTTTCTGGTGTTGAGATCATTTTTCATATCCAACCATCTTTCCAGCTGATTTTTGTCCGGGTAGCCATGACCTTCAGGGCGGGACTCAGCGCCGACCCCGACCACGGCCTTGATCGCCGCGCAGAATACCGACAAAAACGATAACCATAGCTGTAATTCCGCTGACAACCATGACCTCGCCTAAAACATGGTACCAGCCACCCAAGCGGCCCTCTACCAGCAAGGCACCGCCGATTACCAGGGCCGCCGCGGCGATGGCAGTGGTCAGTCTCTCGAGATTACGCGTGATTCGCCCTCCCAGCGCCTCTACCGCCGGGGCCTGAACCCGGCCGAGATTGCCTTCGGCCAGACGACGCAGAATTTGACGCAAATCGCCGGGACCGTCACTGGCCAGGCGGTCCATTTCGTGTCCCAGTTTGCCGGTCTTTTCCTTCATCCGCTCCACAGAAAAGTGCTGCTTGGTCAGGCGTGTGATCTCTTCACGAAAGGCACCAAGATAGTCATGTTCCGGGTCGAGTTGTCGGATCATTGACTCGAGGATGACGAAGGTCCGCGTCAGGAGGAAAAATTCCCCAGGGTTGTGGACTCCGTGTCGACTGCCGGCACGCAACAGGGAATCGAAGGATTTTCCGATGGAAACGTTTGCCAGATCGTTTCTATGAATGTCATAAAGTACGGCTTTGATGTCCAGCAGCAGCGCTGCACGATTGACCTTTTCACTCCCTTGCGGTGCCATTTCGAGATAGGCGTCGGTAGCACCCCGTGCGTCCCCCTTGACCACCGCGCCGAGGAGGTGCGTCAGTGATTCGCGCATCGCTTCGTCAAGCTCACCCGTCATGCCGAAATCGAGCAGGGAGAGGCGTCCGTCGGGCAGGACCAGAACATTGCCGGGATGCGGATCGGCATGAAACAAACCTTCTTCAAAGATGGTTTGCAGTGTCAGTCTGACCAGGGTCTTGATCGCTTTCGGCATCGCTTCCGGGTGCTGTTTGGCGTAAAGATCGATCCGTTCACCGGTCGAAAACTCCATTGTCAGGACGCTTTCGCTTGAAAACTCGGCCAGAACATCGGGAATCCAAAGGTCGGGGAGATCCGCCAGTGCGGTACGAAAGAGGATGATGGAGCGTGCTTCGTGATAAAAATCGGTTTCTTTGGTCAGACTTTTTGCGAATTCACTCACCAGAACCGGCAGATCGAGACCACGCAAACGGGGAAACAGCCCTTCGAACAGCTTGACCAGGTAGGTCATTGCCGTAATATCGGTGGAGATCATCTCTTCAAGGTCGGGTCGCTGCACTTTGACAGCGACGCGACGTCCATCGTGCAAGGTCGCCTCATGTACTTGAGCGATGGTGGCGGCTGCGATGGGGGTTTCGTTGAAGGAGGCGAATATCAGCATCAACGGGTCACCCAGTTCATTTTCGATCGTAGAACGCTCCGCCGCAAAGTCCATCGCCGGCAACTGGTCGTGCAACAGTTCCAACTCATCGATGTAGGCGCCTGGCAGCAAGTCGCGCCGCATAGCGAGAACCTGTCCTAACTTCAGGAAGGTCAGTCCCAATTCCTCAAAAGTCTCACGAACCTCTTTTGGCGATGGCCAATGGCCTTTGCCGCGCAGAGCCCCCAAAAATTTATGGCGAGCGAGGACCCGCAAAATTTGTAACAGTCGCGGCGCTGCGCGAAAGAAGCTACTTTTAACCGGGTTGATCGATACGGACATGGACGAGTTCCCTTAATCGTTTATTTGTAAATTTCCAGGGCGCATTCACCGTCCTGCATATACAGGCGTATTGCAGGCCATCTGGAATCGCTGCCAGACAGAACCCGAGGAGAAAAAGAATGACGACCAATAGCGCTCCAGACATCGCTACTTTGATAAAAAAATTCTTCTGTTAATGTAATTTTGCAACCAGCATGCCAGAGGAGTCAGCCTCGACTTGATGCGGTAATTACCTTTAATGATTGAAAAGAAAGTTAAACTGGTGGTTTTATTGTGTTCGAGATCCGATCGCTAAACCCATCGTATTTAACGGAAGCGGCATATTTGGCGGGAGCGACCTCTCCACCCTACGTTCACGCCATCTCTGACCATGATCGCCCCTGATCATGAAGATGAATATTCTGCTATCTTATACGAACCTGACCAGGCGCAAGGGCTCACGAAAATCGTCCTCATACTCGGGACAAACAATAGTCAGGGATGAAGGGCAGCTTTATCTTTTAATTTATAATTACTGGTGGAAACCTGTAGATGCAGATACTCATCCCTTCGCCCAGGTGGCCAGCCGAGTTTCATCCCTTAAAAAAGAAACGGAACCAATAAACAGATCATGGCGAAAAAAGACGGGAAAATCGGGTTTTTCGAAGCGACCGCCATCGGTATCGGCGGCATGGTCGGAGGCGGTATCTTTGCCGTCCTCGGCCTTTCGGTTCAGCAGGCACGGGGCGGAGCGCCCCTGGCCTTTGCCATCGCAGGGGTGGTGGCCCTGGTCACCGCTTATTCCTATACGAAACTGGCGGTGCAGTATCCGAGCAAGGGCGGGACGGTGACCTTTCTCGACCGAGCCTTCGGCCCCAGCCTCTTCACCGGAACCCTCAACATCCTCCTCTGGATCAGCTATATCGTCATGCTCTCCCTTTACGCCTTCGCCTTCGGCAGTTACGGAGCGAACTTCTTTCCCGAAGCCTGGCACCTGTTCGGCAAGCATTTCCTCATCACCGCCATCGTCCTCGTCGTTACCGGCCTGAACCTCCTCAGCGCCGACCTCATCGGTGAGGCCGAAGACTGGATCGTCGGGATCAAGCTGAGCATCCTCCTGCTCTTTATCGCCCTCGGTATTCCGGGGATCGATCCCTCCCGGCTGGCTCCTGCCGCCTGGAGCCCGGCCCTTGATCTGGTCACCGGCGGCATGATTATCTTCCTCGCCTACGAGGGGTTCGAACTGATCGCCAACGCCGCCGAAGATGTCCGCGAACCGGCCAGAGTCCTCCCCCGGGCTTTCTTTACCGCCGTCGGTTTTGTCCTGGTTCTCTATGTTTTGATCGCCGCCGTCGCCGTCGGCAACCTCCCCGTCGAAGGCATCGTTGCCGCCAAGGATTATGCGCTGGCGGTGGCGGCAAAACCGTTTCTTGGTCAGGCCGGGTTTCTTCTTATTACCGTCGCGGCCCTGCTGTCAACCGCCTCGGCTATCAATGCCACGATCTATGGCGCTGCGCGGCTCAGTTACACCATCGCCAAGGACGGAGAACTTCCCAAAGAGCTCAGTCGAAAGATCTGGAATGAACCGCTGGAGGGATTGCTGATCACGGCTGGCGGGACCCTGCTGATTGCTAACCTCTTCGACATCTCGAACCTGTCGACCATGGGGAGCGCCGGGTTTCTGCTGATTTTCGCTGCGGTCAATGGAGCCAACGTCCGCCTGGCCGAGCGCACCTCGAGCCGGCGCTGGATCTCCCTGGCCGGAGTGACCCTCTGTCTGGGGGCCCTGGGCGCCCTCCTCTGGCAGACCCTGGCCCATCACCCGGCGCGGGTCATGATTCTGGGCGGCATGCTGGGGCTGGCTTTCTTCATCGAGCTCGGCTTCCGCCTGGTTACGGGGCGGAAACTTAATCCCTCCAGACAGGAGACAAGATAACTTGCCTCCGGGAAATCTTGCCAGGGAGTCAACCACAACGGAGGCAGCCATATACGCCCCTATGTGTGAAACTAACCATCGAATATCCATGAGTTAAACCTGCCCTATCAGCTTTTCCAGCTTGATTCTGCTTCCCTGAAATTCAAAGATTACTAAATTGGTTATCAATAGTGTTATTGTTGCGCAATGAAGAATTTCAACAAATGACGAACCTGTTGAAAATTGGAACGAAATCCTTCCGGCCTTTCTGCTGAGGCCTGCGAGTTTACCGGGATTTACGCGTAAAGCGATTTTCTTAGACGAAAGAAAGGAGATCTACAATGTCAGCAACAAACAGAACGAACAGTCGAATGATCAGTCTCCTGCTGGCAACAGCCTGCCTGCTTCTGCTCTCTTCATCCGCCTGGGCGGCGGGCTACGATAACTCTTTAAAGGGTGTCGGTAAATATGATGTTCTTTTTGAGGTGAGCCAGGGAAATCCGAAGGTTGCAAATCTGGTTTTTTGGGCGGTAAGAAACGCCTATCAAGCCCCTGAAGTCAAGGCTCTGCCAGTTCCGCCCAAGGTCGCCGTCGTGTTTCACGGTCCGGTGGTAAAGCTTTTGTCCACCAATCGGGATCCGTTTAACAGTGCGGAGTGGGCCCAGGTTGAAAAATTCCAGCAAACGCTGCGCGAAATGAAGAAAGATGGCGTACACCTTGAGGTCTGCAAATACGCGGCGAAGATCATGGGCGTAGACAATGAGACAATCATCCCCGAAATTGATCAGGTCGATAACGGCTTCGTCTCGGTGGTCGGATACCAGATGCAGGGATACGCTGTTGTTCGCATCCCTTAATAGGATCAGGAGGCACACACTCCCGAGCGATAACCTGAGCCGTCAGGTGTGACACTCACTCCATTTTGAAGCTCACAAATGTCAGGTCCAGTTGATGTTTCAGGTGAGGACTTTCTTCCAGAAATGGATGATTGAACAGTAAGTTGACCATGAATGGCGGATGCTGAATCTGCTGCCAGGCAGAGACTGGTCTCAACGCCTGACAGCAGATGTGTCTCTGTCCATGGTTACTTAATCCGTGTGATCTCGACCTTGACCACCGGGTTGTGCCAGTCCAGGTCGGCGGGATTCAGATCCCCGATACCATGAATGCCGTTATGCACGTGAACAAACCCTTCGGCCCCCGTCGTCACCCGCTGGTTACCGCTCTCCGGCGTGCAGGGTGGACCCGGAACGTCGCTGCAGACCTCGGTGTTGGCTTCGCTGCCGGCATCGTAAGCAATAGCGGTCAGGAGCTGGCTGCCGTTGTTGGGCAGCTCGCTGCCATTAATCGCGAAGAAGGCGTCGTTGCTGGTCGCCAACATGCCGGCCAGACTCAGGCTGTTGAATCGCCCCTTACTGGTGATCTTCAGGGTGATTGATCCCCCCGGCAGAATCGGTTCGCTGGCGACGACCAGATCCATAACATCATCCCGGGTGCCGAGCAGAGCCATAAGGGGCTGGGTGTTTCCGCCTTCAGCCAGGGCTGCGAGTTCTGCACTCGCCGGCTGGGCCAGGGTAAAAAGCTTGAAGCTGTGCTTGTGACTGACAAGCAGCGGCGGGGTCAACACCTGATGTTTGGTCAGATTGGTGAGAATGACCTTATACCCCTGTCCACTCTCTGTGCCTGCCAGTGCCAGGCCGGGGGCGAGTAGACCCAGGCACAAGGCCAGGCAAAAAGTGTTTATAATGCGATACCTTGACATAATTGACCTCCTTTTCTTCTTTAGGTTAGGTGCGAAGATTTTTGACCGACTGAGGCCGCTGTGAAGCCTCACAGATCATTCCTTCTTCTTCATGTCCTTGTCGCTCATCATGTCCTTGTTCTGGGTCATGTCGTTATTCTGCATCATGGAATCCTGATGCATACTGTCAGTTTTCATGGCCGCGTGGTGCGTACAGGACACCAGCAGGCCGCAAAGGATCACGAGAATTGACAGACGTTTAATCATGAGATAGCTCCTTTGAGGTTGGGAGGGTTGCGCGCCAGGTTTCGGCCTGTTGCAGCCACCGCTCCAGCTGTTCGATTTTCACCAGTTGCGGGTCATATTGCACCCGGTTGACTTCACGAAAACCCTGCCAGCCCTTCTCCACGTCGAGGACTCCGGGGTGATCCTTAAGGGCGGCGGCACCGACATCGTAGCAGCCGACCGCGAAGGTGATCTGCGCTGTTTCGCAGGCGATCGTCACGGAAAGTGGACTGCTGGCGATTAAAAGAAACAGAATGATCCATCTGAGCATGACTGTTCGCTCCTTGCTTTCCAGTTACAAAGACCCTAGCAGAGGAAGATCAAGGCGGGATAAAGGCCGGATCAAGATCAGGTAAAGATTTTTTTTGTTCTGAATTTTTGAGCGAGAATGGGCGCAACCGAAGGCCGCTTTTAAGATTGATGGTCTTTTAAGTGACACCAAAAGCCTTGCAAACCTGGCCCTGATTCCTCTTCCGACTAACGGCTCCTCCTTGGCCCTGAGGGTTCGTACCGGGCGGTTTTGCTTTAGGCAGAAGAAGATCGCCATGCAGCGCGCGACAGAGTTGCGGCCCCCCGACGATGGAGTATGCTCATGGTAAGAGTAACTTGTCACACCCTCCGGGAGACCTGATATGAAACGCTTTCTGAAAATTTTTGGCCTGATCATCCTGACCCTGGTGGTGATTATCGCCGGGGGAATCACTTACCTGGTCGCCACCGTCGATCTTGATCAGGTCAAACAAAAGATCAGCCAGCAGGTCAAGAAAGAGACCGGGCGCGATCTGCAGATCAAGGGGGACCTCGATCTGAGCTTCTTCCCCTGGCTCGGGGTCAAGATCGGTGAAACCCACCTCGGCAACGCGGCCGGCTTCAGCGGAGACTTCGCCGCCTTCTCGCGCGCCGAGGTGCGCCTGAAGCTGATCCCGCTCTTCTCTCGCCAGGTGGAGATGAGCACGCTGATCTTCGACGGCTTCAATCTCAACCTGACCCGACGCAAAGACGGGATCAATAACTGGGCCGACCTCACCGCACGCAGCCAGCCTGCGACTGGCACCAGGGCACCGCAGGCGGGCCACCCCGAAACAAAGGCGCTGGCGCTGTTTCTGGAGGGAGCCGAGATTCGCAACGCCAATGTCCGCTTCGAAGACCAGCAGGCCCGCACCAGCTACGCCCTCAATGATCTCAACCTGACGGTCGGTCAGGTCGGCTTGCGCCGCGATGTGCCGTTCGAACTCAGCTTCAAGCTCAAGTTCAGCGAACCGCAACTGAGCGGTGATTACCAGCTCAAGGGGATCACCAACCTCGACCCCGAGGCCGGGCTGGTGAAGATTCGGGACCTGAAGTTCGACTCCAGCCACCAGGCCGGCGGGCTCCCCTTCACGAGCGCGACCCTTAGCTTCACCACCAACCTGGTGTTTGACCAGAACCGCCAGCAGCTCGAGGTTAAACCCTTCAGTTTGCGGGCCACCGTCAAAGGACCGGAGCTCCCCAACCAGGCTATGGAACTGACTCTCGAGACCGCGCTGAGCTTCGATGCCAAAACCATGGCGGCGTCCTTCAAACCGCTGAAGATCAGCCTGCCGGGCGCGAATTTTCAGGGTGATCTTGCCTTCGCCCAGATCGGCGCGAAGCAGCAGATCGATTTCACCCTGGCCACAGATCAAGTCGATCTCGACCGACTGGTCGTCCCTGCCCCCTCCGCTGCACCAACCGCGAGCCCGGCACCGGCCGAACCCGCCGCCGCAGCCACGGCGAATTCGGGGCTGCGTAAACTGGTGGTCAACGGCGACCTGAAGATCGGCAAGCTGACCAGGCAGACCCTGCTCGTGAGTGACATCGCCATGCACCTCAAGATGCGTGACGGTGTGCTGGACGTCAGTCCGCTGACCGCCAGGCTCTACCAGGGGCTGGCCAGCAGCAGCCTCAGCGCCGATCTTCGCGAGGCGGCGCCAAAGCTCAAGGTCAACCTCAACCTCAAGGGCTTCAAGATCGGTGACTACCTGAAGGCCGCCTTGCAGAAGGATATTATCGAGGGGACCGCCGATGTAACCGCCGACCTGCAGCTGACCGCAGCCGACACCGACGCCATCAAGCGCAGCCTCAACGGCACCGCAGCCTTCAAGATCAACGAAGGGGCGCTCAAAGGGATCAACATCCCCGATCTGATCCGCCGTGCCAGGGCAGCCCTCGCCGGCCAGCCCCTCCCGCCGGCCAGCAACCAGAGCACCGATTTCACCGAACTCTCCGGGACAGTCAAGATTGTCGACGGCATCGCCAGTAATGACGACCTGCTCATGAAATCACCGCTGCTGCGCATCGGCGGCAAGGGGAGCGTCAACCTGCCACAGGAACGGGTGAATTACCTGGTGACCGCCCAACTCGTCAACACCCTCGCTGGCCAGGGTGGCGCAGAGCTCAAGGATCTGGTCGGGGTTCCCCTCCCGATCCGCGTTAAAGGGAGTTTAAGCAAGCCGGAGTGGGAGCTCGACCTGAAAACCGTGCTTGAATCGAAGGCCAGGGCCCAGCTCAAGGGGGTGTTTGATGAGGCGCTTAAGGACCCGCAAAAGGCGTTGAAGGATCCCAAGTCGCTGCTTGAGGAGCCGAAAAAGACCATCGAGGGGTTAAAGAAACTCTTCAAATAATCAGAGATGATTTAAAGCGGAACGAGCCTGGATCAGGGCGAGTTAAAACCCGAGGGATTTAAGCATCCGGCGCGGGTTCTGGTTCTGGGGGGTATGCCGGGGCTGGCATTCTTCAGCGAGCTCGGTAGCTGGCGGGCACCCTATTTCGCGTGGCTGGTTTCCGCATGCAAGGCTGCGCCAAGGGCTCCAATAATATCCGGGCATTCAGGCACCCGCACCGGAACCCCGATTCTTTTTTCGAGTTGAGCGACAAGGAAGGCGTTATTGGCCACTCCGCCGGAAAAGATCAGCTCTCCGCAAATCCCCAAACGCTCGAGCATCCCCGCAACCCGCTCGACCACGGCCAGGTGGATCGAGCGGGCGATATCCGACGCGGGCAGACCGCGATTTTTGAGTGAGACAACCTCCGACTCGGCAAAAACAGCGCACATGCTGTTGATCGGAACCACCTGGTCCGATTCGGCTGCGGCCAGCCCAAACTCGCTGAGTGAAAATCCGAGCGTTCCGGCCATCATCTCCATAAAGCGCCCCGTCCCGGCGGCGCATTTATCGTTCATCTGAAAACTGGCGACCCGGCCGTCGGGGGTCAATGAGATCACCTTTGAATCCTGACCACCGACATCGAGGATGGTGCGGCAGTCGGGGAACAGATGGCGTGCACCCAGGGCGTGCGCTTTTATCTCGGTGATGACCGCATCAGCGAAGTGCTTCTCCGCCAGGTGGCGACCGTAACCGGTCGCCACGATTCCGGCGGTATCCAGAAGACTCGAAGCCTGATGATCCTTAAGCATGGTGAGTGCCTGATTGTGCGGCTCAAAACCGCTTTCAGCCACCTTCGACGTCAACAGTTGCCCGTCTTTTACGGCCGCCAGCTTGATCGTCCGCGAGCCGAGATCAATCCCTAAAAACATCTGCTTCAGCCCTGAATCTGCTCGATAAAAGCTTCAATTCTGGTTTGCAGCTGGCCGATATCTTCGGGTGAATAGTCAGATTCAATCGCCAGAAACGGGATCCCTGCCCGCTCACAGGCAGCGCGCAGCTTGACCGCTTCGATGTTATAGGTATGACAAAACTGCAGGCAGTAGTCGATCAGCCCCTGGGCGCCGGAAGCCTTATATTCCCAGAGCACCTGGGCGATCCGTTCGTCGTTCGGGGTAAAGCAGGAGCAGTCAATCTGCATGTAGCGCTCGGTCAGACGCAAAAGCTGCTCATCGACGGTTGCGGAGCTTTCATCGATGCAGTCCTTGTAGTAACGCGTCCCGATGCAGCTCTCCTCGTTCACCACTATGGCCCCGGAGGTCTCGATAATGTTGTGGATTTTCCAGTTAGGCAGGGCCATCGGCGTGCCGGATACCATAATCCGCGGAGTAGCAGCAGGCGCTACCGCCTCCCCTTTGCTGATGCGTGCCTCAAGTTCAGCACAGAGTGCGTTGACCTGTGCGGTGAAGCGTTCGGGGCTGTCGTAAAAGGCGATCTGCTGAATCAGCAGCATATCCTTGCCGCTGATCGGCGAGGGGTTATGGTGACGCAAATTGTTGAGCCGCTGCATAACCTGGCGTTTGGCGTTCAGAATTTTGATGGATAACTGCAGTTTTTCGAAGGTCACTTCCTTGCCGCTGACTTTCTCAATTTCGGTCTTGAAGTCACGAACCTCCTCTACCCACATGGTTTTGTCCCGTTCACGCTTCATCTGCGGGATCTCCATGACATGGGTCGGTACATATTCATTGAGCAGTTCCCAGGTTTTCTTCTTGGCGTCGCAGGTCGTCTCGCCATAGACCAGATCGACGGCCTGAAAGTAGGGGCATATCCGACCAACCTTGAAGCCGAAGGCCGACTTGACCATGGGGCAGATATTACGCGGCAGGATTTTTTCGGCATCGGGGATCGAACCCGGCGACCCGCCGCAGAGTCCGACACAGACCCCGTTAACCGCCTGAATGATCTCTTCAGGCACGAATACGCAAAAGGTCCCGACGACCGGTCGCCCCTCCTCCTTGGCGGTGACAATCTCCTGAATGCGCCCGCTAAAAATATTTTCTATCATCTCGTCAAAGTAGGCCATCCGGGCGGGACGATTTTTCTGGGAAAGAAAGATGTTCTTGTAGGCGCCGGTCAACATGGGTGGAATGTTGCTGAAACGTTCCACGTCCATATTTAACTTTTCCCACAACACCGGGTCCGACTTGATGGCAAAGGTCTCCTGATTCATAACTTCTCCTGTAACAACAATAAATGAAGTGACATATTATTTAACGCGGCTAGAGATAGTCCTATTTTTTTATGTGGAATACCAATACCGAATATCTATCATCGTTCGCCGTTGTATAGGCTAAATCTATAATAAGAGAGAAATTTTACTCAGCCGAAAGCCGAACAGCCTTGCATTTAAAGGGGGTTAACCAGCTGAGAATTATTCAGAAACACTTGATCGCGGGGTAATGCGATGGGGGATGTCCTGCCCTGATTGATCTTTCGCATAGTGGTTCTTTGTCGACAGAGACATACCATTTTGGGGGGACAACTGCTAAAATGGTACTATGATCAGCTGAGGCGAGTTCTCCCTGCGCAGCGTACCAATCAACAGCGTCAGGGGACTCCCAAGGTCTTACGAGCAGGAGGTGTCCTATGTTTCGATTTATTCCACTTATCGCTATTCTGGCCCTGCTGTCGGCATGCGTCCATCCGGTCGGCCAGCGCGAGGGTACCGGCGCTCTGCTCGGCGCGGGGACCGGCGCCCTGATCGGTTCCCAGTTCGGTAGTGGCGAAGGACGGCTTGTCGGCGCAGCTATCGGCACCCTGGCCGGGGCTCTGATCGGTCAGGATGTCGGTCGGACCCTGGATCAAGTCGATCGGCAATCCATGCAGCGCACTGTGCAGCAGTCTCTGGAGCTGGCTCCTACCAATCAGACCAAAACCTGGGTTAATCCTGACACCGGGAACAGTGGTTCTGTCACGCCGACGCAAACCTTTCAAAATCAGGATGGGCGCTACTGCCGCGAATACCAGCAGACTGTCACCGTTGGCGGGAAACAGCGGCAGGCCTACGGCACCGCCTGTCGTCAAGCGGACGGCAGCTGGCAGATCAATAATGCGCAACCCGCGGCGCCAGTCCGGCAACCTGTCGTCACGCACGTCTACTCCCCCTATGATCCCTATGGTCCCTATGATCGTCCAATCTACTTATGGCCCTACATCACTTCGCTCTCCTTCTCCTTCGGCCACTTTTCCGGACATCATGGCGGCTGGGGACATTATCGCGGTAGGGGGCATCACGATGGCTGGAACGACTAGCTTTCGGTTTCCTTCGTGACCATCCAAAAATGATTGAATCGATTGACTGCCAATGGAGGGCGCGATGTACCTGAAAACCGCGATCAGAGTTATATTCTCCGCGATGTTGCTGCTCCTGCTCTTTGGCTGCAAGGACTCGCCACTGCAATTCTCCGTTCAGTTTGAGACCCTGGGCGACCTGAAAGCCAAGGTCCCTGTCTACCTCGACGAGACCCGCATTGGTAAGGTTGACCAGATCACCTCAACCGACGACGGAAATTTCCTCGTCAAGGTCAGTATCGCCCCGGAATACCGCAGCAAGCTCACGCAGAATGCCAAATTCTACATCGGCCAGGATCCGCAGAACGCCAATAGCAGTGCCTTGCGCGGCGTGCAGAAGGTGGCGGGCGGCACGCCGCTCGAAGATGGTACGATCGTCCAGGGGGTAAAGGCGCCCAGTTTGATTGACAGTCTGATCTCTGCCCTGAAGCAGAATGCCGATGAAGCCTCCGCAACCCTGCAGCATAAGGTCGAAGAATTCAAACTGTCCGCTGCGGCGAAATCAAATGAACTGAGTCGTCAACTCGAAAAATCCCTGGCCGACATCAACCAGCAATTCAGGGAGCTCGACCTGAGCAACAGGTTCACGCCCAGCGATGAAGAAATCAGCCAGCTGAAAGATGCGCTGGATACGTTTATTGATGAATTCGAGCGCGCCGGCAAACAGTTGCAGGACCAACTGCGCACCGAGGTCATTCCGCAATTGCGCCAGGAGCTGGAAGCGCTGAAGAAAAGACTTGAAAGAGATCGCCGTGAAGAGAAAATCAAGGAGATTGAGGTCAAATTGAATGAGCTGACCGCGGTGTAGCCCCCTCCCTTCAGGAGCAGTAAGACGCAACAATAGTGACAGGAAGTCCCTGTTGGCCCTACCGAACCTGCAGACCTTTGCGAGCCATAGACAAAAACTGGCTACGAACATCCGAAAGTCAAACCTGACCCCATAAACTTCCCAGACGCAGCGGCTACAAAAACATCCCGCCGGATGCCTCAATGCGTTGGCCGGTGATCCAGCGGTTCTCCTCCGCAAGCAGCGCGGAAATGACCCCGCCGATATCCTCGGGCAGGCCAACCCGTCCCAGGGCCGTTTGTGCGGCGATCTGGGCATTGACCTCGGCGTTGTCGCGCACCCGGCCACCGCCAAAATCGGTCTCGATCGCCCCGGGTGCTACCACATTCGCCAAAATACCTCGCGGCCCGAGCTCCTTGGCGAGGTAACGGGTCAGCACCTCGATCGCGCCCTTCATCGCGGCGTAAGCCGCCATACCCGGCAGGGAGAAGCGCGTCAGTCCGCTTGAAACGTTGACGATGCGGCCGCCGTCAGCCATCAGCGGCAGCAACGCCTGCGTCATAAAAAGCACTCCCTTGAAATGAATGTTCATCAGCTGGTCGAACTGCGCTTCGGTTATCTCGCCGATGGGGGCGTTCAGGCCGATCCCGGCGTTGTTGACCAGATAGTCGAAATTTTTGCGCTGCCAGCGGTCATGCAGCAAGGTCTGTATCTGTGCAGCAAAGGCCGCGAAGCGACTGCAGTCCCCCGCGTCGAGCTGTAATGCCACACCGCGCGCGCCGCGACCTTCGATTTCGGCTACGACTGCTTCGGCTTCTTCCTTCCGACTGTGGTAGGTCAAGATGACGTCCACGCCTTTTTGCGCCAGATGCAGGGCGGTACTTTTTCCCAGGCCGCGGCTGCCGCCAGTCACAAGCGCTATTTTTTTATTCATGATTCGCTCCTTTCCCCTCCGTGGGCTGTTGCGGATGATTTCAGTATAGAGAGGCAATGGTGGTCGGGGCAATGGGGCCAGGATGGAACTCAGTTTTTAGTTCTTGATCGCCGACAGGGTCTCTCCAGGGTGTGAGACAAGCATTAGAGAGCCCCTACCCGCCAGCCGCTTCGGTAAGAGTTTTAAATAATAATTGCCTGCATACACAGCTCAGCCCACAGCACAGCTCTCCCCTTCACAGTTCATCCCGAAAGCCTTGGCAATATGCTCGGCCAGGGAATCAATCACCAGATTATTCTCCAGCGCATTGCGATGCAGAAAAAACGAAGCATCGGGCAAAAGAGGGAAACCCTCGCTCGGGGTCAGCGGCCGTAAGCCCTCCGGAATAACACTCTGACTCAACGCCGAAACGGCCAGACCGGCCGAAACCGCCGCCAGAATCCCGAGGACACTCGGGCTGGTGTAAGCGATGCGGTGATCGATATCGGCGCTTTCGAGAGCCTTGAGCGCCCAAAGCCGGCAATAACAATCGGTGGGAAAGAGCGCCAGCGGCAGCGGCCTCTCCTCGTGCTGCAGGTGCTGGTTCGAGGTGACCCAGAGCGTCGGTTCGCGTCTCAACAGCAAGGCATTTTCGATGACCAGCTCGGGTGAGGTTGTCATCGCCAGGTCGAGCTCCCCTTTTTTCATCAGCGGCACCAGCTGGTTGCTCGGCTCGCAGGTGACCTTGACCTGTACCTGCGGATAGGTACGTGAAAACCCGGCCAGAATCTCGGGTAAAAAGCGGGTCGCGTAATCGTCCGGCAATCCGATCCGCACCCAGCCCGACAGCTCGGGGCGTTTCAGGATCGAGACCGCTTCTTCGTTGAGCTTGAGGATGCGGCGCGCATAGCCGACCAGGGTCAACCCTTCGGAGGTCAGGCGCGCATCGGCCTGGCGGTCGCGATTGAGCAAGGGCTTACCGACCAGCTCCTCCAGGCGTTTGATCTGCATGCTGACCGCCGATTGGGTGCGATTGACCTGTTCGGCGGCCTGGCTGAAATTGCCACCGTCGGCAATCGCCAGAAAGGTGCGCAGTAATTCGGTTGGCAGGTTGATCCGCATAAGCGACTCCTTTATCAAAATTATTGATAACCATTATAAAATCAATTCGTTTGATTGATCAATGGCTTTTCATCATAGTAGACCTACCAACCACAATGGAGGTGACGCGATGAAGACTCAACATTGCATGATGCAGCAGGTCGAGTGCCCAGCAAGAAAAACCGGGCATCAACTCAAGTCATACTGGAATCATCTGACTGCGACATTCCAGCGCTGGAATGAACTGACACGCCAGCGACGTCAACTGCGTGAGATGGAAGAGCATATTCTGAAGGATATCGGCATCAGTCGCGCCGACGCGGAGCGCATTGCCGGCCGCCGCTGGTTCTGGCAAGATCCCTTAAATCGCAAAGAAGATCTGGATCAACGCTATCGGAGCAGCGATCGCGTCGGGCGGAAATAAGCTGACGCCGAAATCACAGGGGCTACCGGCAGAATCAGCAGATGGCGGGGGAATTTGCGGCGGGGTTAGATCTAGGAACAGGGCAAGGTCAAAGTACGTTTACGTTGGTTCAGAAAACCGCTGATGCAGTCATGCGCCCAGCGACGATCGCCATCACAGCAGTTTTCGGCGATAAAGCACAGATCCTCGTTATTATAGCCCCGCCCCGCTTGTTGTTTAATCCATAGGGCTTCAAACCTGCTGACCAGTCCCCTGTCCCAGTAATACTCCTTGATGCTTTTGACACCGTCTTCTTCTACGATCCTGGTTTCGCTGCACGGGATCAGAGATTTCAACTGACGCGGGGTGAGGCCCAGGATTTTTGCCGTGGTTGAGATATTCAGCAACGCCTGCCCCGGCTTCTTTCTGACGATGGTCCTGCTGAGACCGGTTGCGGGCGGGGCAAGTGGCAGACATAAGGGGCGCAGATGGTCAAGTAGTTCACCTATTTCATCGGCAGTAAAATCCTGGACCGCCAAAACTCTCTGATACTCAAAGTCGCCCGCCTCCAGACGCAAGACAAATTCTGAAATCGCCAAGCCCTGAGTCCGTTTTATCCTTAGAGTAACGCTGTGCTCGAAGTCGAGGATCTCGTCATGAGCGTCCGCTTCCGCCAGGTATGTGTCGATCAGTCTGCTCTTGAGCGGACCGGTTTCGATGTAGAAAAACTGGTCAGTCTGCAGGTTTTTGAGCATTTTCAAGAGTTCTGGAATCATGTTACTCACGAGGAATGCAATATCGCAGGAGGAAAAAGGCACAGATTTATTTTCGGTTAATTTAAACGGAAAATACATCTGTAAAGAAGCATGGATTAAGGATTGATCCTTCTGGCTTTAGTGCGGGTACGACTAAATTCCAGGGAATGTGTTTTTCCTGAAAATTGTAGACGCGACCCTTTTGTTACCCTCGTGAGAATTAAGTGTGGTGTCCTCGGAATTTCCCATCGCCGAATATATTCTTCCTGCGGCGCCTCAGGTGCAGAATAATGGTAAAATTTGCAAGGGACAGGAGGTTGCAATGTCAAAGGAACAGCATAAGACTGTGATCTCGAATCGCGATGAACTGGAAAAATCTTACGAGGCCAGGCGACCTGCCTACGAAGAGGCGTTGTCAGATCTCTACGGGGATATCCGCTCATTGCTTGAGGCGCACGGATATACGCCGACAATTAAATACCGGGTCAAGCGGTTTAAAAATTATTTCGGGAAACTGAAGAAAATCTGTAAAGGGGCCAAGGATGACGATGCTGGTCTTCTCACGGATGTCCTCGGATTGAGAATCATCTGCCCATTCCTTGAGGATTTGAACATCATCGAAGGTCTGCTTGCAGAGCACTTCCCAATCGTTGAAATGGAAAAAAAGAGAGAACAACATTCTTTTCGGGAGTTTGGTTATGACTCAGTACATATGCTGATCAAACTGAAAGCCCTGTCTCATGAAAAGCCGATCCCCTATACTAAAAATGTATGCGAAATCCAGTTACGCACCACTCTTCAGGATGCCTGGGCCGAGGTTGAGCACGAGCTGGTCTACAAATCGGATATTGACCTGCCCAACGAATCGATCAAGAGAAAGCTGGCTTCACTTAATGCCACCCTGACCCTTTCGGACCTCATCTTTCAGGAAATTCGCGATTACCAGAAAAAACTCAGACATCACGGGCGCAAAAGGCGTGAGAGCATTGTGGAAACTCTCCAGGTTCGGGACAAGATCACATTTCCCCAAACGACAGAATGGTACCCACCGACGACAATGCAGGTGGAACCAATTCCTTACTCCTTGGCGAGTGATCTGGAAAACATTATGATCTCGGCCCTGAATGCCCACAGCCACAACGATCTGGAAACCGCCATAGGTCTCTATGATCAACTTCTGGAGATGGACTTAGGAGCGCGGGTTCGGGCTATGGTCTACAATCACAGAGGTATGGCTTATTTCTCCCTCGGAAATTTCCCCCAGGCCTGTATGGACTTTACCAAGTCTATTCAACATGACGGGGATAGCTTCCGAAGCTTTGTCAATCGGGGGCTTGTCAACCGGATGCTGCGAAAATTCGACTATTCTGTCGAAGATTACAATCGCGCTTTAGACATTGATCCTTCCAATCACGAAGGTTATTTCGGCAGGGCCCAGACCTTCTGCGAGATACAGCTGCTCTCCAGGGCTCTGGAGGACTGTAAAAAGGCATTAGAACTCCAGCCGGACTTTTCACCCGCCCACCAGCTAAGCGAACTCATTCATAGAGGTCTTTTTACCGTTGATAAAAAGTCCATCTCCGCGACGGAATAGAAAAACGAAGGTTTTGCAAGACAAGGGCCTGAATAACCTCAATTTACGCTGAGGATAAGAAGCCGCAGTTGACTTACTGCAACAGATGGGCACCGACCTGGTCCAGCATAATTGACGCACAGTAAGTGAGGTCAGTGCCATTGGCGGTATCTGAATTGATGAATAATTATGTATAATTTTCTGACCTTGGACAGGTTAGCAAACAGGCTTTTCCGTTCAGGAGCCCGCACCAATGCTATTGCTGGTCATCTATATCCTCATCGCCCTGGGGTTCTCCTTTCTCTGCTCGATTGTCGAAGCGGTATTGTTGAGTATAACGGTACCCCATATCGCCATGCTGCAGTCACAGGGGAAGTCCTGTGCTCCCCTGCTGCAACAGCTCAAGGAGGACATCAACAAACCACTGGCTGCGATTTTGACGCTCAATACTATTGCGCACACCGCCGGTGCCGCCGGGGCCGGCGCCCAGGCCGCGGCAGTGTTCGGCAGCAATTATGTCGGCATTTCATCTGCAATCCTGACCCTGTTGATCCTGGTCTTCTCCGAGATCATTCCCAAGACTCTGGGCGCGCATTACTGGCGTCACCTCGCGCCAATGACCGCCTACTGTTTAAAATTTCTGATCTGGGTTTTTTATCCCTTTGTTAAGCTGACCGAGCGCCTGACCCGCAGCCTGACTGAAGGACCAACACTGCGCGGGATCAACCGCAAGGAATTGATCGCACTCGCTGAACTTAGTGGCCGGGAAGGCGCACTGGCCGACAACGAGTCCCTCATCATGCAGAACCTGTTACGGCTGAGAGAAACTCCAGCCAAAGCCGCCATGACCCCGCGAACCGTGGTATTTTCCATTTCACAAACCTTGACAGTTGACGACTATTTTTCCCGCTACGAAGCGAATGCCTTCTCACGTATCCCTATCTACGACCAGAGCAGCGAAGATATCTGTGGTTTTGTATTGCGAAGTGACTTGCTGCTGGCAAAGGCTCGAAACCAACTGGATCGTCCGGTATCAGATTTTTCCAGAGATCTCCCGCAAGCTCTGGAACAGACCGATCTTTCAAACGCCTTTGACCGCTTTTTAAAGGAACGTGTTCACATCATGCTGATCAAGGATGAACACGGCGGGGTCTCTGGAATTCTCACCCTGGAGGATGTTTTAGAGACGCTCCTCGGTCTCGAAATTATCGATGAATTTGATGCCAATGAGGACATGCAGGTCTTCGCACGAAAACTGTGGGAACAAAGAGCCCGTCAAATGGGGTTGGATATAGACAAGCTTTGATATGAAAGAATTTTGTACTTAGCAGTTCGGCAGGTCTCCGGAACGCCTTCTCCCGTCCGCTCCCCAACAAACCATAGGCAGCGGGCATCTGTCTCAACTACTGCAGTTGCATAATCCGCTCGAGCATCATTTTTTCAGGATCGATCCATCGCCCCTTTACCGTCGTCGGGCGCTGATTCAGCTTCAGAGATACGCCCAGCGGGTTACAGTCCAACGCATGAACATCGTGAATCAGCCAGCTCAGGTCAAGATTCGCCGTCCGCAACGATCCGAGCACTGAACGATCGGTGTTCAGATCAAACTGCGCCGGTCCCAGGAGCATGGCGAGACGTTTGAGCTGAGCCTCCGGAACAGCCAAAGCCATCAGAGATGCCAGAAAAAATTCACGATGTAACCGACCCAATTCGGCAAAGTCGGCCTTGACCAACCCTGGCAAAAAGAGACAGTAACGGCTGTCATCATGGCAAAACAGCACACACTGCCGCCGGTCATAGCGGTAAAGATTGGCATGCCAACTCCCCAGCGGGCTCAGGTTTTCGAGCGGGATCGCTGAGACCTCGGGGAGTTTGGCGGAGAGTTTTTGGGTGCAGTGAAGGAGCATGGATTAAGGATTGACCCTTCCGGCTTTAGTGCGGGCAGACTAAATGCCAGGGAATGTGTTTTTCGTAAAAACCGTAGAGGCGACCCTTTTGTTCCTCCCGTGTGAATTAAGTGTGATGTCACCGGAATTCAGCGCTGTTTCAGTCGGAGGCACTACCGGTAGTCACGGCAGGTGGTTTTTGGTAAGGGGTAAACGCGACCCCTTTTTAATCCGAGAGTGAATTAAGTGTGATGTCACCGGAATTCAGCGCTGTTTCAGTCGGAGGCACTACCGGTAGTCACGGCAGGTGGTTTTTGGTAAGGGGTAAACGCGACCCCTTTTTAATCCGAGAGTGAATTAAGTGTGGTGTCCCCGGAATTCTCTGTTTGAAATGCCACGGGAGACTATCCGCGAGCTACAGGGAAACCTCCGTTTTCCCGTTGACTTTACTTATCATGGACGTCCCCGGAATTCCCAGATCAAGTCACGACTACTACAACTAAATAACTAAAACCGTGAGAGTAACATTACAACTAAATCGTGACCCTGATTCTCTCAGATCTTCTGCCAGGTTGATCAATAATGACATTTGGCAAATCTAAATATCGAATCCAGGCATAAAGGTTAGCAACTAACCCCTTAACGTTTTTCCGGTAGGGTGTTGGGTCATCGAGCAGTGCATTGTGTAGCTTTTGAGTGAGAGTACCAAAAAACAAACCATCTTCACCACTTTCACGAATTAAACAATTTACCCACAACCATGCCCTACTCGTCAAAAAAGCCCTACTTAATTCCGCCTTTTGTGCCCGTTCGACACCTTTGGGAAATCCTAGCAACCGGGAATCATGTTCTATGCTATGTTCTTCGTCTTCAGAAAAAGCAATTACCGTATCCGTGGGACTGGTCCAAAAACAATCCGCAACCCAAAGTCGTCTTGGTATCTTTTGGAAATAGCTTTGTATATTTGGTGGCCATGGTGATCTAGAGGAATTTATTTTGGGTAGGTTACCGATATGAGCCTTTATTGCTTTAAATAGGTCATCAGTGAGAAGTACGCTCTCATCGCGGACTGCATAGAGTGCAGCGACATCACGCAAGGTAGCATTGAGCTCAACTCCGAGTTCATTATTGCCACCAGGGACCAAGGCCAACCCACGGCCAGTTAAATTTGCACTTCCAAGAAACAATTCTTTTTCATCAACCAAAACGACCTTAGCATGGAGCTCTGTAGCGATATACAAATTCCAACCTAAACTTTTAACAATTTCATAAACATCAAGACTAGACGCACCAGAAAGAAGGTCATCGGGGTGCCAACGCACAACGAGATCACCCTTAATAATTTTACCTTTCAACTTATCAACAACCCACTGTATGCCAGGCACAGTCACGTATGCAGAAAGTAGGATTAAGCTTTCCCTAGCACCTCCTATCTTAATTGCTAAATTATCACGATAAGCTTCGGTCCCTTGCAATTGCACGCTCTTGCCCCTTCCAAATATTATCTCTATTCACCAAACAGAAATTGCCTGGCAATTCTTCCCCAATCTACACGAGTATCTTGAGCTTGAGCGCGTCTGGAGCCATCGGGTTGCTCATCCTCGTATCTAGCCCATGCCATCAATAGAAGTTTGAGACCATCTAATGCATTTTTCAATCGCCCTTCCAGTTCAGTTTCACCAGAGCCTTCAGAGCTTCGCTCTAATACGTCTACGAGTGACGAATAGGCCGGATGACTTGTGTTGAGCGTAATAACAATAGAACCACCCCTTTGTTTGACGGAAAAGAACGCAGAGGTTTCAAGATCAGCTTCTGCAAAAACGTACTTCAATCCATTTGAAACGGTAATGGCTGCCATTTCTTTTGCAAGTTCCTTAGGTACTCCCTCGTCAATCAGGGTCTGCTCAAGAATTCCAATTCGTTCTGCCTCGGGGAGCTTTTCATCCTCATCACTCTGCCCTGCAAATCCAGATTCTTTGCGCTGTTGAGTTAACACTGTAGCTTTTGACTCTACTGAATCGATTGCTCCCGCGTGTCTTTTTCCCGAAGAGTTCTCTTCGCTTTTAGTTTGCGCTTTCAGTAGCCGTCTTAAGACTCCAAGCGTATTACTGACCTGATGTGCTATTTCTAAAAGGGGTACTCTCGGATCATCATCAGAGATAAGATCTTCCTTGAGTTGGGTGATCGTAACCCCTCCTTTTAAGGCCTCATCAAAATCAAAATTTGCTAACTCACTTAAATTGTGCGCATGTTGTTTGTTGTTTGTGACTCCAAATAGATCATCTAGTGCAGGCGGGAAATCAACTTCCACTCCCCACCAACGGTCCCTCGGATCTGAAGGGTTCGTCCATGTAGTATCCAGTTCGAGCTCACGTTCTGCACGTACAACCGACAATCCAGCATTTCTTGCCGCATGCTTACCATATGGTCTCTGCCCAGGCTGAGCCCCTTGCCGTGCCTCTTCTTTTGCAAAAGTATATCTGATGCTAACAGGGCACTTTTTCCCTCGGAATAGAATAATGTGTTTAACTTCGAAATCTTCACCACCCCACTTTTCGAACATAGGCTTGCTATTATAGGGTTGTGGTGTGGATGTCCCAGTCATTAAGTAACCAGGGTCGTTGGGGAGCGCAGCTTTCTCAACACGCACATTGGAACTATTATCTAAGTCAAAACCGGCCATTCGAATATTTACGCGACCACTCTCTAAGAATCTCCGGTACATACGGCCAATGACAAATTCGGAATTGTCGATGATAGTGGACGCATTTTTCCACATCAATTTATCCAGAGAGGACCAAACAACCAAGGTTCCATTATTTGACATGAACTTGGAAGCCTCTTTCCATACAAGGGGTATTTCTTTTTTGCAGGGGTCTGGGACTTCAGACATTTCCTTATTAATTATTTTATCCAGATCCAAAAAACTATAAATGGCATTATCTACGCCATTTTGCCAAGTCCAAACTTCAACTTTTCTACACTGAGAGATTGATGATGCAGGGAGACCCATACCAAACCGACCTATCCCTTTCTGAGCTGATTCTTCAAGATGTGCTCCGTTACCAAACTGTAAAGCAAATCTCAATGTTTCCTTATCCATACCATCGCCATCGTCAAGAACTCCAATTTGATGAACCCTTGATCGAGTCCTTTCCGAGACGAGGACATCCCTTTCCCCACATAATAACTCTACGTTCGAGGCACCAGCTTGAATAGAATTATCCATCAACTCTGCAAGGGCGTAGGCTGCATTTTTATATCCATTATCCCGCATTGCTTTTACAGCTAAGTGAATTGGTACAATTGAAAAGCTCATGATTCTTCCCTCCAGACATCTTCCCAATTATGAAATGCTTCGGCAATATCCCCAAACCCGGGGAGTTCACTATCTACTACAGTTAAAATCTCTGCGTTATCATTCCCACCGACCCTCGTTCCCCGTATTACCCTTCCAACCATCTGGCTATATAGGACTAAAGATATAGTTGGCCTTGCTATTATGGCTGCGCTAGTTTTAGGCGCATCAAATCCAGTAGTAAGAACACCATAATTACATAATACCCGACAGCCATCATCTTCATTTTTAAAATCTTCTATAAATTTATTACGTAAGTGCGGCGGAGTTGTGCCAGTAATAGAATAAGATTTCACACCTCGGACCTGAAGAGCAGAAGATAAGATATTTGAATTTTCAACCGAAGTGGCAAATAGTAATATTTTGTTATGCCTCTTCAATAAACCTTCTACTGCTCCAACAATTCTTAGATTTCTAACTTCGTCTACCCCGAGGGCAAGTAAGATCCTATCTGGTATTTTAAAATTTTCTTCTATTTGTCTTAAATCGTCATCATTTAAGATATTTGCACCACCATAAAATAATGAACTAAAGGCTGCCTTTGCTAAATATTTGTTCTCGACTAGATAGTCTATCGGGTTGCTATACCCTTCTATTTTGAGTTCAACTTTTCTTTGCCCAAAAAAGTTTGCCAATTGTTCATCTGAGGAAACATCCGACCAAGACCGACCAGGCGTCGCACTTAAACCAAGAAGAGAAGTCCCTGGGAAAGGGCTAACCAGGGCATCAAGCACCAACTTATATGTAGGAGCGATCGCTTGGTGGGCTTCATCGATAATAACCAATGTTGTAAAGCTTCCGAGCCTACTTATAAAACCGAGACTTTTTTTTGTCTTAGAATAAATTTTTGACATCCCCGCAACGACTAGGCCCTCATTTAATTCTTCTAAATTAATATTGTGGTTTCCCCAGTATCTATGTAGCGAAACATCTCGATTTCCAATCTTTTCCCAAGAAAGTTTAAATTCTCTTGCAGCTTGCTCACAAAGTTCTTCGCTGTGAGCAAGCCATACAACTATTTTCCCTTTTTGAAATCGTAAATGCTCTGCAATCACATTCATTGCGGTTCTGGTTTTACCTGCCCCAGTTGGCATATGAAGAAGAACTCGATGAGGCTCTTGATTAAGAGCCTGATTAACTTTATGGGCTGCAGTTATTTGATGTTCAAATAATGGATAATTTGCATTTACGATTTGATTTGACGGCTGCTCTGATGAAGCGATTTCAAGGGGAGGGGTTACCCCAAAATAATTGAACAAGGAATCTAAGTGCGATTTTTTTCGAAATTTTTGGTTACCTAGGAATGTATATGGGTCTACACCTTTGGGCTTGCCGATCATATTTGACAACTGTTCAGCTTCATTCGGGCGCAGTAATAAGAATATTTGGTTTCTGCAGAAGTCGGACAAAAGGAGCCCGTCCCTCCCTTTTTGGGAGACGACAACTTCCCTGATCCGACTTGGTGTTAATAACGAAGGGTCCATTCTCCCAACAAGTTTAAGAACTTTATTCCCCAAAAGGCCCTGAAGAACTTCTTCGTCAGCCCGTGACAAAACATTATCAAACACTATTCCACTCCAATTTACAAAAAATAATCTTTTTTAAAACCATCAAAGATGACAAATAGCACAACCGGCCGTTTCATCTACTGGTGAAATATTTTTCCTTGCTTGGTTCACAATTTCATCAAGTGTTTTCCCTTCACACCAAGTATAAAATCCCTGCCCATTAGCTTTTTCTCCTTCAAAAGCCTTGGCTTTTTCAAACAAATCTGGATGGTGATCTTTTAGCCCTTGCCACTCCCCAGTTTGTTGGTAAAAGCAAAAATAACATCCGGAGCGAGAGCGCCACTTATAATATTCTGGCATTCCAATTCCTGATTTTTCAAGGATGTTTTTCACTTCTTGCAGGCCAATTTTATCGTCTTTAAAAGGGTAAACCGGTGTGATATTAGGTCGGTTAGATAATACTGGGTTCTTGGCGGCACGATACCCTTCCCGCTCCTCATCTCCTCGAATCCCAATATAACTAATTGCCTCATCGTTCCCAACGTACTTTTCAAAAGGCTTAATTTTAAGCTGAACAGTGCACCAGCGCATCCTCGGGCTGGGCAAAAAACCGCCATACATTTCATTTAAAAAAATCTCAAAAGGATTCCTCTGCACACCTTTTCTATTTTTTCTTTTGCGAATCCCTAGCATGTCGAGAGCATCAACTCGTTTTATTTCCTGGCCCAATAGGGACCCCAATTTAGCCAAATACGAGTCTGTCTCTGGAAGCTCACAAAGCGTGTCACAAAAAACATACTCCACCGGAATTTCCGAATAATTCTTTTTCATGTATATGGCAAGCGCAGCTGAGTCCTTCCCTCCAGAGACACTTACAATATGCCTTACATTAGGGTCTGACGCTTTAGCTAATGCCTCTTTAAGTGTAGCCATTTGTATAACTCCTAATTTATTCGACCAAGAATTGAGTGAAGAATCTCCTTAGTTTTTTCACGCCCAGCAAGCCCTAATAGACGCTCCGCCAATTCAATCAGTCGGCCCTCAGCTAATAGAGTAACCCCTGCAGTAGCGGTCCCTTCCGCGCCAGCCTCGTGATTAGTGGTCAACGCATAATCTTCTACCCTCTTAACCACACTTCGGATCTCGCGATCAAAAACAAATTCAGTCCCATCGTCCCAATCACTTAAGCCCTCACCAATCAACAAGGTTGAGATTGAATCAACAAAAGCTGCATCCGTTTCATATCGCAATTTCATTCGTGAAATTAATCCAGAAGCGATACCATCAGATAGGCTTTTTGTGAAATCATCAGAAAAGCATTGAGCCCACCTAGCGCAGGTCCCTCTGAGGGAGCCTAATTCCCCTTCATCGCCCAAAGCAAATGCACTACGCATTATCGACTCAGCTGCATGTTGGTATTCAACCACAATTCCTTCAAGTTCATTTTTAAATGCTAAAAGCGTCCCATTAAGAGGCTCACCACTTACGAAATTTTCTCCTAACACCGCCGGTATTTTTTTAAAAAATAGGGGAACTGGGTCTGATTCCATAGCAATTGCATCGCGAATCTTTAAGCTGTTCGGCGTCAACTTCTTGGTTGTCTCCCAGGCACTCGGAAGTCCTCCAAGCCAGCCTTCAAGCGCCTCAAAACATTTACGGACTAGATCTTTTTGATAAAAACCCTCTGCTCCATCACCATGAAATACATTCCATATTGACTCAAGGAACTCCTTCCTACCCTCATCTAGCCCAAAAACCTCTATTTCATAAAGAGTGGGGCTCTTACAAAGAGCTTCTATGTCGGAAGGCTGAAGATCTTCGATATACCCCCCCTTTGCGCGAATAGATATTGCCTGTGGAAAGGCCTTATATCCTGCTGCGAACAATATCGGAAATAACCCGTCACGAACTCCGAAGGGGGGCATGCGCAATGAGTCAAAGAGGGATTCGGCACTTTTGGGTTTATCACTGGTTTCAGTAAAAAAAATCTGAATCAGGGCCCAGACCTTTTTCATTCCCATCGAGATCTCAGGTAGCTGATTGGGGTAAACATAACCCCATTCACCGCTCTTTTGCTGCTGATAAATACCGGTATTTAAAAGAACAGTCCTAAACATCGAGGAATCTGGAAAGTTCCCCTGAAGCCCAAGTTGCTCCTGACCGGATCTCTCTAAAATCCCTATCAATAGCTTTTTTCGGGAATTAACAATTGTTCCAGTCGCTTTTTTGCGAACAATTAATTCATTGTGAATAATTGGGGTATCGCTATAGACTCGTAGCATAATAGTTGAAAGATAACGGCGGAGGTCTCTAGAGCTATTGCAACTTTTTTCAATATTTAAATTGAAAAACCGTGGGCCCGACAAGGATGGGTTCAGGATATTCCCTAGCAACTTATCGAGATGATTTCGAGCATCCTCTGTCATTTGCTCAATTTCAGGTAAAGCCATCGGATCAGTGCCAACCAAACTTGAATCAAGTTGTAATCGTCCCAAACAAAATACCTCAAGTGCTATTTCAACTAAAGGGACCGGTTCGCGAGGGACAGCAATCACAATCCGTGAATCCCATCTCTTTTCTACAGCCAACCTACGACAAGCGTTAAGGGTTTCAAGGTTGTCAGCTGTAAGGTATAATACTTTTCCGTCGCAAGATTGCGGTATGACCGAATCTGTTAACTCGGATTGAAGGTATTGATTGATTGATTCAATGGTGTGGTATTCTGAGGTAAAATATCGGCGGACACCAAACGCGCTATTATACTCGTTAGGCCTCCAAACACTGGGCTGGGCTTCCGCCGAAAGAAATTCTAGAAGGTCAAATTGTCCTCGATGACGTTGTTTTTCCTCTTCAAGGCGACCGCGCAAGTCCAAATCAGTCCCATGCCAAATTGATATTTCGTCATTGTGCTTACGATACAGAAGTAGGTTACGAGAGATGAGAGCGTCAACGTTAGCTTTTGCGCTCGTATCATGCGAATACCCGGCTAATGCAAATTCAAGTAAGCCCCTGCCGGTTCGGGACCGATCTCCAGCCAATCCAAGTCCCAACAAACAGGCAGTTTTTAAGGCTTGGCCAGCAGGAAGAACTTCATCCACCTTTGAGAGCGCACTTTGAGTTTCAATCCACTGTCGATATGTTCCACCAACTGCTATATCTGCGCGCATTTGAGGGGCAAAATAGTCGAACAGGTGCCAGGGGGAGACTTCAGCATCAAAAGGACAGCTATATATAAAGTTGAAAAGGGTTCGCTCATTTTGAGCAACTCTGGCAGATACCCTTGGCAGCAAATAAACAGTAATAGGGTTTAATGGATATGTTTTCCCCAGTAGGTTGGTGAGCTCTTCCGTACTAAAATCAGCGAACAATCCTAATTTTTTTGTTTGCGCAGCTAGTTCATGGAGCTGGACATTATCAGTGGTCGAAGCACTTTCACCCTTTCTGGTAGAAACTACATCTCCGATCAGCCTGTAGAGTTCCTTGCTATCGTCCACATATTGGATAGTCTGAAATCGTCCCTCTATCTTCGTCCATTCGGATCGCACCGATTGGGACATGTTCCCGGCATAATGGAGTAGGCCCTGGTGAAGAAATAAACCAAGAGTCACGGGAATATTCTGAGAGCGACTAACAACCTCGGCAAGAGTTTGAATGTTTAACAGTTCGGTAGGACGACCTTCGACTAAAAGGATCTCTAAGTGTTTTCCGAACTCATCCCAAAGGATAGCTATGCGATCAATCCCTTTTCCGCGAAATTTTTGTCGGATCATGGAAAGAAATTGATTTGCCTCATCCATTGTGCTGCAGGGGGCATCAGCAATCTCTTTTGCTGTTGCTTGCCTTCCAAACTTAATCCTTGTTAAGGAAGCAATAATTCCTTCTTTAATGGCCTCAGGAATCGAAGAGACATACCCATGCAAGGTGACTGTAAGCCCTTTTTTCTGGTTACGCCTTCTATTGGAGGCGTACTTAGCTAACTCAGGGGTGACGGCTTTTAGTTTGCTTTCAATCCCCTTCAGGGCTTCTTCCGAGCCGGATTGTTTCTCTATCAAATGAAGAAGATAGAGAGCAGTGAGGGATTTTCCTGATCCATACGGCGCGACGATAAAAAAAGCACGCCCCTCTTCCTTACCTAACAAGGATTGGATAAGAGGAACACACTTGGCGGTAGGAACGTAATGAGAAATTCGATTGGGCTCTTCTGCATCAAACCGAAGATTTACCGAGCGAAGGAATGGCTCGCCATAAACCATCATAAGATTACCCTTAACTCTTTAAGCATGGTGAAAAATTCGGTGCTCACTTCTTCGGAACCTTGAGAATCGTAGTATTGCGCTAGCCAAATGACTGGTGATTTCTTTTCAAACCGGATCGCCCTTTCTCCAGCTAACCCAACAATTTCAATCCCTGTCCCATCAAGAGATTTCTCCACAGACAAGGCTACATCAAACAGAGCTTCTGCGGTCAGCGAGAAAACTCGACCTGGTCCCCCTGCCTGTGCCGTTGCCTCCTTAATAGTTACATCAACTTGCTTTGCCCCAAGCTGCCCTTCGGAAAATGCGCAAGCAAGGGAGTAACCTAAGATATCAGGCGGGATATTTTTAACTTCCTGATTTAGTTGGTAGGTTCCTGTGTCACGAAAGAACTTCAACAAATGTAAATCAGCAAAAGGGCTCACGTTTGACTCTTCAGGATCCCCTTGATCAACTGGGATTTTTCGAGCGTAGGTAGATAACATGCAAGAGATATCACGTTCCAAGGTATTTAAACTTGGCATCCGCTGGCCCGACAATTGTAAGTATCGCTTCAAACTATCAACGCAAAAAGATTTTTCAAATCGGACCTGGTTGAAACGATTAAAAAACCACTCCCAAGACAGGGCGTTCTCAGGTGATCGAACTAAATTAATATGCAATATCCACCAGGTTCCGACCTCACTAAAAAATGGATCTCTTTCATAGACAAGTTCACCTAACTGTGTAGCCTCTAACGGAGTTTTGCGAGTCTTTCGACCAACCTGTAATTTGGCTAATCCAGTAGCCACAAGCCAATGATTAATGGACTTGGCCATATTTCTACCAACGCCAAGCCAATCGGCGGCATATTCATCAATTAACTTCTCAGGATCACAGATTAGGAGTTTCAGCCCCTTATGGAGCCATCCTTCACGGATCGCAAATGTTTCGTGGCCGCCAAAGCGCATTACAAATGACCTTTATATTTGAAGCGAATAAATTATTTTAATTCTTAAATATGCGAAGTTGCTTACAAAGTTTTGATATCTTATCCACCGCAATCCCGATTTCTTCAAAAGTATTTTCGATAGAGAAGCTGAAACGAATGCTTGAATAGGCATCCGCTTCAGAAAGACCCATCGCTCGCAAAACATAAGAAGGTTCAGGCCTCTGATTTGTACATGCAGAACTTTGGGAGCAATAAATTCCTTCTTGGTCAAGACGAGCCACTAATGCTTGCCCATCTACACCTTCGAAAAATAGATTAGATGTATTACACACACGATCGGCTTTTCCCCCATTGATTTTGACTTGAGGAACTAGTTCTAAAACTTTCTTTTCAAATTGTTTTCTTAACTTTGTTAACTGTTCGAAATGCTCTAATAGGTTTGTCTGTCGAATTTGAGCAGCAACACCCATCCCAATAATTCCCGGAACATTTTCTGTCCCAGGGCGAAGTCCTTCCTCTTGCGTGCCTCCAAATAAAGTTGGCCGAACAAAGCCTAGGTTTGAACTGTACAAAGCCCCCACACCTTGGGGTGAATGGAATTTGTGCCCAGTAAAAGTGAGGAAATCAATAGGCATATTCGAAACATCTATGCACAATTTACCAACGGCTTGGGCCGCATCGGTATGGAAAGGGACCTGAGCGGTTCTGCAGATTTTACCAATCGTTCGAATGGGTTGTGTTACTCCCGTTTCGTTGTTCACCCATTGGATTGATACTAGGACCACCTTACTATTTAGAGCAGCCTTAAAATCTTCTACAGAGACAAGGCCATCACCATTAACTGGTAGGCGTATCACCTCGACCCCTAGGGTTTCAATATGGTCACACATGTCCAAAACAGAGGAGTGCTCAACCTGGCTTGTTATTATCCTTGCTTGTTTGGCCACTCCTCTAGTTACAGAAGAAAGCACCAAATTGTTTGCTTCGGTTCCACCGCTAGTAAAGATAAGTTGGGAAGGGGGGGCCCCAATCAATAATGCGACATAATCTCTGGCTAAAGAGATTTTTTTCCGGACCCGTCCTCCGAGGGAGTGAGCGCTAGAAGGGTTGCCAAAGGATTGTCCAAGAACCCCCATAACTGAATCTTGCACCTCAGGCAGGGAGCGGGTTGTTGCATTATTATCAAGGTAAATTTCATGGAATTTCTTTATAGACAAATAATTATTCCCTTGTTTGAGAACAGATATTTTTGACTGCTCAATCTAGCAAAATACGATTGCGCACACAACTTATACTGGTCGAACTTTGGAGCACACAACATTTTGTGTTTTTTATGCCTAAATTACTAACATCTACTTGTGACACAAAAAGTCACAACTGACCCGAGTAGCCGAACCATCTCTCTAGATATTTTTTCCGGATATATTGGGAAAAGAAAACAGATTTATATCTGACAGTTGTCGTGTCCAACCGGTTCTCAGTGCCATCGATCACCCTACCCTCCTCAATCCAAATTTAAATAATCAACTTTCAATCGCAATCACTTTGCGACATTTAGGGAATGTCGAACAGGCCCAGAACCAATTCCCTGCGTTTGCACCTTTTTTTGCCTGGCGCTTTACCATTACAGACTGACATGCAGGACAGGTTAGCACGGCAGGAGATTGACTCACCTCATCAGGCTGCATGTGAAAATCATTCACACTTTGTTCGACTCCTGGTTGTATTTGATTGCCAAGAGAGAACTCCTCGGTGGGCGGCGTAACCGAAGACTCAGCCAATGTACTATTTGTTACGGCAGCAATTCTCTGTTTAACGTCGGTCAACTCGTAGCTCTTTTGGGCCGCGAACCGAACAATCGGGATTTCGGCTGAGCTTAATGCCTGATCAACAAAAACGTCCCGCTCACTTCTATCCTTGCGCCGGTGAGATTTATCATCAAGTTCTACTGCGGCCACAAAAGCCAAATTGTCGGCGCGGCAAATCAGAAAATCGATATGCTTGAGGTTGATTTTGTTCAAGGTAGATAGTCGTTGGCTTGGGTTTAAGCCACTGCTCGGCTTGATCAAATCACCGAGACGAACCTTGCCGAAGATGGAAAACTCATCTCCAACGGCTTGCTGCAAAACTCCGAGAAAAGAGCGTTCGGCGGGTGTAAAAAGCTCACCTCGACTTTTAAATGTCAGCGCTGATGGAGAAGCGGATGTTTGTTTCTGTAAAAATACAGCAAGAAAACCAAGAACGATTAAGACAACAGCTACAATTAATAACGTGTTCAAAACAATCCTCCTCAAAATAAAAAAACCGTCAGCTCGGCACACACCGACACAGACGGCCATCAATTTTTAACGCTATCCCCTCTTCTGCAAACCATACCGTCCTCCCCAAATATTAAACAATTCTCGCAATATAGGATATTTAATCGCCGATGTACACACCGAGTTCCTGCCGTTTAAACACTGTACCCTCCCCATTCGGGCTACCCTCAAAAACTGGCAAACTCTCCATGAGCTGATGGCAAATTTCACTGCTTACCCAAGTTTGCAGCAAATCCTCTCCCTCTCGCCATGGTTATGAACCTGCAAACGCGCCAAATCCTGAACAAGACAGCCGAGTTTTTACTTCAAACCCAAGAATTAAACAGGTTCCCGGACAAAAATCTGTTTGTGCCGATTGGGCTATAAAATAATTTTTGACATATATGGGATTAAAGTGTAGATTTTCAAAACCGGTAACGATGGTTTAGAACCATAGTTCACTGGTTGAAACCGAAGGTGAACCCTTCACCAACCCCATATAACAGTGGTTCCTTTATAAAATTTATAACCCTAGTTTGCTGACCGCACATGGCCCTGCTCGGGGACAGGTTCTCCCCTGAGGTGGACATATGTCGGTTTTTTCGTTTTCTCAGCTTTGAGTTTTTAAATCAGGCTCTTGGTGAGGAAAATTACGCGTTTCCATTAAATAAACAACAGGAAGGAAATTAAACAATGGCAAATGAAACACCCATGGGCAACCCCGGAGTTGTCGGCCTGGCAGGTTTTGGGATCACAACTCTGCTGCTGCAGTTCCATAATGTCGGCTGGTGCGATGCCGGTCCGATTGTTGCTCTGGCTTTTATCTATGGTGGCCTGGCGCAGATGATCGCCGGCTATCAGGAATTCAAGTGCGGGAACAACTTCGGCTACAGTGCCTTTGTCTCTTACGGCGCATTCTGGATTTCGTTGGGGGTTATTTTCATGCTCAACAACTTCAACATCTATCATTCCAGCACCAGGGATCTCGGCTGGTTTCTGGTCGGCTGGACCATCTATACCGCGATCATGTGGATTCCGGCGATGCGCATTCATGGTGCCATGGCGATCACCTTTACCCTGCTGTTGATCGGGTTTATCCTGCTGGATCTGGGGCATTTCGGTTATCCTGAAATGATCAAGGTCGCTGGCTATGAACTGATGCTCTGCGGGGTCTCGGCGCTCTACATGATGGCGCACACCATTTACGCCCAGGTCTTTCAAAGGAATGTTTTGCCCGTCGGGAAACCCTGGATCAAGTTTTAATCGAGTTTTGATTTTTGCGGAATAAATCCAAATTTAAGCGGAGGACGATATGAAGAAGTTAGTTATTATTGCGTTCGGTCTGATGATGATTCTGTCTGCTGCCACCCTGTGGGCTGCAGATGAAGCAGCGACCAAGGAAGAGTGTGTGATCAAGTGCCGGGAGGCTGCGGCCATGATCACGACCCAGGGAGTAGATGCCGCCATCAAGGCGATTGGAAATCCCAAGGGACCTTTTGTCTGGAAAGACTCTTATGTCTTTCTGATGAACCTGGATGGAAAAATGCTGGCTCACCCGTTTGAGCCGGAGCTGACCAAGATGAAGCATGTGCTGTTGCTGACTGATCCGACCGACAAGGCGATGTTCGTGCAGTTTGTCAACCTGGCGCGCAACGTCGGCCATGGCTGGGTCGAATATATGTGGCCCAAGCCGGGGAAAACGACCCCGTCCAAGAAATTGTCTTATATTTATCGGGTGCCGGGCACGGATCTTTTCGTCGGAGCCGGCGTCTATGTCGGCGGGATGCTATATTGAGTCCTCGCCAGCTTTGACCGCCCTCCCCTGTGAGTCGCGGGACAAAGACAGCACAGACTTCACCTGATTCTAAAACAACGCGCCCTGAGACCATGCCTCAGGGCGCGTTGTTATTTTGTGCCACACCGCCCCCAAAGCCATCGAACTTGAGGCCGCCAGTCGATGAGGGGCTGTCCAGGCTAATGACTGGCCTTGTCACCCCAGATTGCCTTCAGGCGTTGATCGCGTCCGCAATTCCAGCGATAGATGTTGTAGCGGATAGGGTTCTTTTTATAATAATCCTGATGGTAACTTTCATCCCCCTTGATGGGATAAAAGGTTGAGGCCTTCAGGATGGGCGTCACGACTTCTTTTCCCGGAAACTCTGCGGCAATCCGCGCCTTGGAGGCCACCGCGATTTTCTGTTCCTCTTCATTGGCGACAAAGATAGCGCTTAAATATGTGTGCCCCCGGTCACAAAACTGGCCGCCATCATCAAAGGGGTCAATTTGCAGCCAGTAATAATCGAGTAACTGCTGATAGCTCAGCTTGCTTGGATCATAGGTGATTTCTACCGACTCATAGTGACCCTCATGATCGCCGTTATAGGTCGGATCTTTCAAGGTTCCGCCGGTAAAGCCGGAGACCACATCGGTGACTCCGGGCAGCTTTTCAAAATCTGCCTCCATGCACCAGAAGCAGCCCCCCGCCAGTACGGTTTTAGCGGCCGAAGCGCTTGCGGCACTGGAGATCAGGATCGCCCCCAGCACAAGAATCAGCTTGTAGTTCATAAGACCTCCACCCATATGCTGCTAACGACATCCATCAGGAGCGGCAGCAATTACTTGAACAACTTCAGGTATTCGCCGTAGCCCTCTTTTTCGAGATCGGCGACCGGGATGAAACGCAGGGCTGCCGAGTTCATGCAGTAACGCAAGCCGCCGGGTGCGGGGCCGTCATCGAAGACATGCCCCAGGTGCGCATCGGCCAGCTTGCTGCGCAGCTCGGTACGCACCGAGAAGAAGCTCTTATCTGTCTTTTCGACGACCTGTGCGGGATCGAGCGGCTTGGTGAAGCTCGGCCAGCCGGTGCCCGATTCATACTTGTCGGTCGAACTGAACAGCGGCGCGCCCGAGATCACATCGACGTAAATGCCGGCCTCGTGATTGTTCCAGTAGGTATTGGAGAACGGTTTCTCGGTCCCGTTTTCCCGGGTCACCTTATACTGCAGCGGGGTCAGCCGGCTGCGGAGTTCAGCATCGGTTGGAACCATATACTGGTGTTTCGGGCTCATGGTTTTATCCTTCGTCATAGTGTCCGACGTCATTGGCTGTGACATTGTCATGTCATCTGTCTTCTGCCCCATCCCCTGCCCCTGCGCCAGGTGAAAGCCGATCAGAACCAGGGGTAGACTGAGCAGAGTGATTATCAGAGTTTTCATCATATCCTCCATTCTAGCAGATCCGGCCATTTGGATGGCGGATCGGTGCGTGCATCTGGCTGTATCATACCTGACATTCATAATGGCGGGGTAATGAGCGGATAATGATTGTGTAAAGATTTAGTCTATTGGTTGGAAAGCTGAAAATTAAAAGGGCCGTTTATTTAGGCGACCCTTTTAAAATGGTGGAGGTGACGGGCTTTCCGGTCACAAAGCTCTAAATTTTAGAGCCTTCGGGAGCGGATCAGCAAGGTGCTGAGGACTGCAGTGGTGAGAGCCAGCCCAATACTGAATAAGAAATAACCGTGGTAACCCTGCCGAGCCACAAGTGCCCCTCCGATTGCTGGCCCGAAGAAAAAACCTCCATGCACAGTGAAGAGCATAAGATTGGCATTCAGGGCACGAAAACGTGGTGCGGAGACTTCGAACATCAGGCCATTGACCGCCGGGTAACCAGCCCCCATTCCCAAACCAAACAAAAGTGCCACCAGAGGAATGGCCCAGTTTCCGGGGAGATGATCCAGAGCGAAGTTCCCCATGCCGATGAGGGCGAAAGAAATTATCATTAACCGTGACTTGTCAAGGATATCGAAGAGACGACCAGCCAGAAGCCGAATGATGATCATCAACCCAGTCATTACAGCGAAAAAACTGCCGACATTGGCTAACCCCTGCTGGGCAGCAAACCCTTTAAACAGAAAAAAGAGGCTTCCCCAGAGGACAAAGTAACTCAGATTCATAATCAGCAAGAGTGCCACGGGTAACTGTGTCAAGTTAGTCCTGATGTCTTGCCATGAGGGTCGTTTGGGGGAAGTCTTTAAATCTCTGACGCACCGTGTTCGTTTCCGAATTTTCAGAATGAGCCATGCGGCGGGGATAAACGAAATCGTCGCCAGGGCATACCCGTATGGTGGGGTCGGGATGTAGGCGCCGAGTGCGTCCATTAATGTCGGGACAACGCCATAGGGCAATAGAATCGCTATCGAATAAAAGCTGAAAGCCTGTCCGCTCTTCTCCAGAGGAATAACAGAAACAAAAAGAGACATGGTTCCGGCGGTCAATAGAAACTGGCCCAACCCATTGAAGATTCTAAGGCTCAGAAGTCCCCAGAACGAATCAACGAAAAAATAACTGAAACCGGAGAGTATCAGAACCATAATCCCGAGAAGCATGGTTCGCGGCGCGTTCACGACGCTCAGGAATGGGCTCACCACCAGAAAAAGAAGCATGGCAGTAAGGGAGTAAACACCAACGATCAGTCCGCAGAGCTCTCCTCGGATACCTAGCGTTTGCAAATAATTGAAAAGATTGTAAAAAACGGCAACATTGCAGAAGGCAAGACAGACGACCAGGCACAAACCAACGAATTCGAAGGTCAACAATTTGGTGGGACTGCTAATCATCTGCCGGGGCTCGATATGGCTCATATACTTAATTTTCCTGTATTGTCATTGACGGAGAAGCTTACGATGACCAAGGTAAGCTCTCAGACTGCATAGCCCCGAGGTTGGGTTATCGTCAAGAAGAAGACCCCCAGGTATCACAACTATTTCAAAGGAACAGATGGTACAAGATGAATGCGAGTCCGGTCTGGTGCGGATTCATCTTCAGAAAACTTATTTCATAGAACGGGGCTGGCTCAAACCATTACAGTTCTTCTTCATAATCATCGTAACTATTAAAATCAGGAAAATGCTTGAAAAAGAAATAACCAGGCACAACAGGCAAGAAATGCACTAAAGACGTAACCAGCATTCAAATACCACACCTGACGAACCGGGAATCCATAGCGTCCGGATAACAATAGATGAATACCCGAAATTGGGTTGATAAGGACTCCCAACCCCCAACCCATGACAAAGCTCATGGCCAACAGGTCAGGGCTTAAACCTGCCGAAGCGAGTACAGATCCGACCATGGTGATCCCAACGACGGGATGAATTCCGATGCTGGAGATCAGGATTATGATGCCTAATCCGCCAGACGCAAGCAAAGCGCCCTGCCCTCCCCAGGGAATGACCAGCTCCTGTTGAGCGACTAAGGAGACAATCCCGCCGCCCAAAATCCCTGCAGCCACAAATAAACTGACTTCAGATCCCATCCGGGGAAGATCCTCACTGACATACCTGGCCAGGATAGCAACTGGTTTTTTTTTGAAATTAACTAATAGGGTGTAAATGGGGGCAAAAAAGGTAATCAGGGCGATTATGGAAATGCTCGCCAATAAGAGATGTCCGACAATAACCAAAGCCGTCAACACCAGAGGGCTCAGAATAGCTTGCAGGTTAAAGGGATAACCGACAAAGCGATCCAACTCTTCAGGATGGTGATGAACCTGCCAGGCAACAAAGGTCAGTAACAGACCCTGACTTAAGGGCAGCCCCCACAATAAAAGAGGGATGTAATGAGCTCCCGGAGCGTTACCCAGAGCGACCCCTATCGCTACAAAAAAAGGTGACCAAAGTGCCGCTAAGGCGAATCCGCGGGTCAGGACCAGTCCCTGTAGAGGACTGAGGCTGCGATTTTCTGAAACGAGTCGGTCACCAAATATAACCATCGCTGAGATATTGATAAAAGCGCCCAGCCAATGGATGCCGAAGAGGGTTTGCCACACGGCTCTACGCCCAACCGGCAGGGGCTTGTTTGAAGCGGGGTGCGCCACCAGACGTAAAATGCCCACGGCCGCCAACATTGCGATCATCGCCTGATTGCGACTGGCAGCGGCAAGGAGGCTGATATCCCCCGAGAACCAAAACAAACCTGTCAGACCAAGTAACGCAAGGCAAAAACCTTGCCAGCGTAATGATAAAGGAACGTCCGGCCACAACAAAACAGCCGCCACCAGCTGAAGGCTTCCCGCGAGAGTACTGGCAAATGGGGCAAAATTGCCAACAAGGCTCGCCAGTACAGAAAAGAACAGCAGCAATCCCGCCGAGATCCGTCTATATTTCAAGCTAGCTTCTTTCGCATCAATAGGAGGCAATACTTCTGTTTAACCGGTAGCTATCACCATCGCGTCGGGCACGGGTACGAGCTGAGTCAACATCCGCACGAGCTTCAGGTGCCCTCAGGGCAGAACAGGTTATTTTCAACCCCGGAGATCAGACCCGCTCAACGACCATGGAAATGCCTTGCCCTACGCCGATACACATAGAGACCAGACCTAGATTGACGTTCTCGTTCCTCTTCATTTCATGCACCAATGTAGTTAATAGCTTGGCGCCGGAACAGCCCAAAGGATGCCCTAAGGCAATCGCACCACCATTAGGGTTAAGTCGAGGATCCTGGTAATCCAGGTTCCATTCACTAAGAACCGCCAGAGACTGAGCAGCAAAAGCCTCATTGAGTTCTATCAGGTTAAGATCAGGCAGCTGCAAGCCAAGCCGTCGCAACAATTTGTCAGTGGCAGGAACCGGGCCGATCCCCATAATTCTGGGAGGCACTCCGGCAATCGCCGTTCCTTTTATTTTAGCCAGCGGCTTGAGGCCGTGAGCCCGCCCATATTCACTGGAAACCAGCATCAAAGCCGCAGCTCCATCGTTAAGCATGCTGGAATTTCCGGCGGTTACAGTGCCACCCTTTTTGAATGCTGGTTTGAGGGAGTTGAGTTTTTCCAGGGTCGTCTCGGGCCGAGGGCCTTCATCACATGCAATAAGCGCTTTTTTGGTCTGAACAGGGACCAATTCATCGCTGAAAACACCCCGTTCCATGGCATGCATGGCCTTGCGCTGACTCTCGAGCGCAAACAGGTCCTGTTTTTCTCTGGTGATGGAATACATCTCAGCCAGATTTTCTGCGGTGATACCCATCGCTTCGGTATGCCCCAGCGCCTCCAGTTGCGGGTTTACAAATCGCCAGCCGAGAGTCGTGTCATAGAGGGTTTGATTGCCGATGTGAAAACCCTTCTCTGACTTGCCGATGATCCAGGGGGAGCGACTCATTGATTCGACTCCACCGCCAATATAGACATGGCCTTCGCCAGCAAGAATAGCGCGCGTCGCCGCAGCCACAGCTTCCAACCCTGAACCACAAAGGCGGTTCAGGGTGCAGCCACCTACGTTTTCTGGCAGCCCCGCCAAAAGCAAACTCATGCGCGCCACATTACGGTTATCCTCACCGGCCTGGTTGACGCACCCCAGATAAACATCTTCGATCTCGCTAGCCGGGATACCGCTGCGTTCGACCAAGGTTTTTAATACCCCGGCCGCGAGATCGTCAGGACGCACTCCTGCCAATCCACCGCCATGCTTGCCGACCGGCGTCCTTAATGCTTCGATTATCCACACTTCTTTTGTTGGCATCATTGCTCCAATCCTGAGGGAAAAAAAGGTCAGCGATCTACGGGATCACCCTTGCGGGATTAAACTGAATAAGCGTTACATCTGCTCAGGAGGTTCCATGAGTATTAAATCATCAGGAAACAAGAGCGGAGCAGCAGTGCACTTTTCAAGCAGTCCGGTCGTAACCCCTGGCGCGATTTCACGGACGATAAAGCCTTCGGGTGCGATGTCGAAAACGCCATAGTTGGTGTAGACTCGCTCTACAAGCTGCTTGCACGTTAATGGGTAAGTACAGGTGCTCACCAGCTTAGGTCTGCCGTCACGGGTCATATGATCGGTTAAGACCAACACCCGTTTTACCCCCGCTACCAAGTCCATGGCACCACCGACTGCTGGAATCGCCCCAGGTTCGCCCGTCGACCAGTTGGCCAGGTCTCCCTGATAAGAGACCTGTAAAGCCCCGAGGAAACACATATCGATGTGGCCGCCACGCATCATGGCAAAGCTATCGGCCTGATGGAAAAAACTGGCACCAGGAAGCAAAGTTACGGGCTTTTTCCCGGCATTAATCAATTCAGGATCTTCCTGCCCTTTCTCAGGCGAAGGTCCGAATCCAAGAATCCCGTTTTCGGTATGGTAAATGACTGTTCGCCCCTCTGGAACGTAATTGGCAATCTGTTCAGGAATTCCAATCCCCAGATTTACATAGGAACAATCGATGACATCCTGTGCGGCGCGCCAGGCCATTTGTTTCCGTGATAAACCGATAACTGCTTTAGTCCTCGTGCTCATGGGTAGGTCACTCCGTTAGAAACAAGTTCACTTTCATGGGCTGCATTACTGACTTCGATGACTCGATCAACGAAAATGCCTGGAGTGACGACCTTCTCTGGGTCTAAGGCGCCCACAGGAACAACTGACAGGGCTTGAACTATGGTTGTCTCAGCCGCCATACACATCACCGGCCCGAAATTACGGGCCGCCATATGGTAGGTCAGGTTTCCCATAGCATCAGCACAATGACAACGTACCAGCGCAAAATCGGCTAACATCCCCTCTTCCAGAAGATATTCTTTACCATTAAAGATACGGGTCTCCCGTCCTTCGGCCAGAGGTGTACCAACACCCGTAGGGGTGTAAAACGCCGGGATGCCAGAACCTCCCAGTTGCATGCGTGCCGCCAGGGTGCCTTGCGGCACGAGCTCAAGCTCTATCTTCCCGGCTTTATACAGATCGGCAAAAACTGTTGAGTTTGACGAACGGGGATATGAACAAATCATTTTTTTCACTCGCCCTGCCTGAATCAACGCCGCAAGGCCGACATGGCCATTACCTGCGTTATTACTGATAACGGTTAAATCTCGAGCCCCCTGGTCAATCAGGGCATGAATAAGTTCGATCGGGCTGCCCGCTTCACCGAAGCCACCGATCATCACCGATGCTCCGTCAAAAATATCTGTCACAGCAGCCGCAAGGCTCTGTTGGATTTTATCCATCATTGCAGGGGGAACTCCTTCGTAGTTACAAAGATAAAATAAGGTATTAGGGATTTCAGAAATAACTAGGCAGAAAGGCCGACCGTTACCCCGCCACAAACGTACAAAAATTGTCCGGTCACAAAGGAGCTTCGCTCATCGATAAAAAAAGCTACGCCGTTAGCAACATCTTCTGGAGTCCCCATGCGTTGAAGCGGAATCCCTCTGAGGATAGCTTTGGCCTGTTTTGAATCCGGTGGGTTATTGGCCCAAAAAGCATTGGTTGCAATCGGCCCGGGAGCAACGCCATTGACCGTAATTCCGTCTTTGGCAAGCTCCAGGGCCCAGGTGCGACTCATAGAAATCAATGCGCCCTTGCTGCCGCTGTAGCAGGTTCGTAACTCTTTACCCAAAACGACCCGACTGGCATTGGAAACAATCCGACCAAACTTTTTGCGTCGCATAGTTGGCAACAATGCCTGAGTACAGATCAGAGCTGAACGGGTATTCAAGTTCATAAGCAACTCAAAATCTTCTAACTTGGTGTCTTCAACAAGTGCTGGCCTGACGATCCCCACGTTGTTAACCAAACGGGTTATTTCGTACTTATCGGTCAGCTGTGCGAGAACTGCTTTGGTTGCTTGCGCGTCAGATAAATCAACCTGGCAAAATTCCGTACTTAGATCGTGGGTCGGTTCCACAATGTCCAGTACAATGACCTTTAACCCATCGGCATGCAGGCGCCGACAGATGGCTGCACCGATATTTTGAGAGCCACCGGTAACTAATACATAATTATCGTGCATATCCCACTCCGTCAAAATTGTTCAGGTTGTCGTCAAACAGCCGCCTCTGGCTGGTCCTGCCCAAGGACAATCTCTTTGCGGGTAAATTTCTGCAGAGCGAACACCAAGAGAATTCCGATGACGCCAATGATGTCAGTCACAAACCCCGGGACAACAAGCACCAGAGATACAACCACCAGTAAGAGGCGCTCATACCAATAACAGTCACGAAGCAGCCAGCCTTCCGCCGCTGCCGCCATGCTGTATATACCCAGGCAGGCAGTGATCACGGCAAGGCAGATCTTCGGTACGCTGCCGACCAACAGCAATGCCGGGCCATAGACAAATACGTAGGGAATGACGAATGCTGCAATCCCGAGACGCATGGCAATGACACCGGTGCGCATGGGATTCGAGCCGGCGATTCCCGCAGCAGCAAAAGCCGCCAGGGCCACGGGTGGGGTGATCGCGGAGATGATCGCGAAATAGAAGATAAACATGTGAGCAGCCACCGGCTCAACGCCCATATTGATAAGCGCCGGAACGGTCAGAGCCACCTGGATAATGTAAGCGGCCACGGTAGGAAGCCCCATGCCAAGGATTAAGGAGACGACCATGGTGAATATCAGCGTCAACAGCAAACTACCGCCGGCAAAATCGATAATCATACTACTGAAACGCAGACCCAATCCTGATAGCGAGATAACGCCAATCACCATGCCCGCAGCAGCGCAAGCGATCGAAGTTTCGATGATTCCACGAGCGGCCTGGTCAAAAGTATTGAGCACCGTTCGCAATGAGAACCGGGTACGACTTTGCGGCATACAGACAAGAATCACTGCTCCGATAGCATAGAGTCCTGCTCGCATGGGAGAGTATCCGAGGACCAGCATGATCACGATTGCGGCCAGAGGAATGATGAACAGATACCCTTTTTTGAAGACTGCCCAAAATTTGGGGATCTCCTCTGCAGGAAGGCCTTTAAGCCCGTTGCGTTGGGCACGAAAGTCGACCTGAAAACCAAGACAGAGAAAATACAGCAACGCTGGAATGATCGCCTTAAAGGCCAGTTCACCGTAGGGTATGCCGACGTAGGTGGCAATCACGAAGGCGGTCGCTCCCATAATCGGGGGCATGATCTGCCCACCAGAGGAAGCAACAGCCTCTACTGCCCCAGCGAATTCGGGTTTATAGCCGGTTCGTTTCATCAGCGGAATGGTGAAGGCACCAGTGGTTGAAACATTGGCAACTGCGCTTCCGGAGATGGTGCCAAGCAGGGCACTGCCTAAAATTGCAGTTTTCGCGGGACCGCCGCGAAACCGGCCCATTCCAGCAACGGCAATATCAATAAAGAATTCACCGCCCTTAGAGGCTTCGAGCAGCTTACCAAACAGAATGAAGAGGAAAATAAAGGTCGAAGCAACTCCGAGAGGAATGCCGAAGACCCCATCAGTTCCATAAAATAACTGATCAACGATCCACGTCAGGTTAAAACCCCGATGTTGCATTAACCCGGGGAGGTGCTCCCCGAAGAAGATATACGCTAAAGAGAAGACCAGCACGAGCGCTAAGGAATTACCCACGGTACGCCGGGTCGCCTCAATCAACAGTAATCCGGCAACGACCCCAACCAGCAACTCGATACTGGTCAACGGGGTAACAAAGGACATGTGGTAAGAAATTTCCTGACCATTGAAGCACAGGTACCCATAAGCCGCTGAGGTCAGGGCCAGGATCAGCCAATCGTACCAGGGCACCGAGTCCTGACTTTTGCGCGTAGGCTGATAGAGCATAAAGGTAATCAAAAGCGCAAAGGATAGATGGCAGGCCCGTTGCAAGAGCGCCGTATAGGATCCAAATAAGGCCGTATAGAGCTGAAACATGGTCATGCTGATGCCGACCATTGTAACGACCCGATTGTACGCTGGCCGCAATTTTCTGATCTTACCTAAAAAGAGATCCCCACCGAGTGCCTGCTCTATGATTTGACTCATTAGTCCTATCCTTTGTGATACGTCCGACGGGGTGAAATTTTGGGAGTCACCCCGTCGGGCAACTGGCAGTTGATTCTTAACTTACAGAAGGCCAGCTTCCTTGTAGTATTTAACGGCACCAGGATGCATAGGGCCAATTGCAGAAGAGAGGGCCATTTTGCCGTCAAAGTCCTTCATGGTCTTGGATAGCTGGCGCCAGGTCTTTTCATTTTCGATCAGAACTTTGGTGACATCATAGACAAACTGTTCTGGCAAATCCTTGAGAACCAACACTTGAGTCACAGCGGCAACCGTTGGAGTATCCCGTTGTTCGGATTTATAGGTGCCACCCTTGATGGTGAAGTTGGCATAGCCCTTATTTTGCGATTGCAGGGCACGAACGGTCGCGAGATCGAGGGGGATCAAGCGGATGCCGCTACGCAAGGTGGTATCGAGTTCCTGAAGAGAGGAGTTAGGCTGGTTGAGCATACCGAGGAGCGCATCAATATGACCGTCGCGCAACAGACTGGCACCATCAGCGGTACCAACATACTGCACGTTGCTGAGGTCGTCATAAGAGAGCCCATTGGCCTTAAGGATCGACTGAAATGCCAGTTCTCCACTGTAGCCTTTGATGCCAGGACTGACGCTCTTACCCTTGAGATCCTTGATGGTCTTAATATCTGAATCACCACTGACGGCGATGAAGAAGACGTTGGAGTAGAGACCTGCGATCGTATCGAAAGTCGTTACCGGCTTACCCGCAAAGGCCGCCTTACCCTCCAGAGCCTCGGGAACGGTCTGGCCGTTACTAAAGCCCATCTGGAACACACCCTGCTCAAGCCCCTTAATATTTGCGATGGAGCCACCTTGAATGACGTTGACCACGGTCTTGTTGTACTTGTGAATAGCATCGCCGTAGGCTCCTGCCAAAACATACCAGAAGCCACCAACGGTCGCGGCTCCGAAGGTGATCATTGAGGTATCGATCTTACCCTTGTCCGCAGCAAAGCTGCTGGAAGGTGTGAGGCAGATAGATAAGGACAACATCAGGGCTAAAACCATGGGAAATAATGCAGTTCTCTTCATTGTTAATCTCCTTACTGTTTGAATAGTTTATGTACACAGAGGCCCTGTGTTGAAAATGTGGCGATTCCACAACTTCAAACCAAAACAATTTGGACCTGATTTGATTTAGGGCAAAAAAAAATCACCGAAAGTACAAACGTGCGATCCGTTTTCACGGATGCCGTTGTATTTCCGATGATATTAGTCGTATTTCCCGGCTGGAGATTTTTGACAGGGGAGTCAAAAACATAAGCCAGAAAAAACTAAATCTCGAAATTTGACAATATATCTACGTTATATTTATGTCAATAGCTTTATCGGAATTCGCCTAAATTCACTTTTCCGCTACAGTCGATAAATTGCAGTTCTTATCCGCAACATACTGTTAAACAAAATAAAACAGGCTAATTTATGCAAGCAAACGAATTACCTGACAATAAAAAACCGAGTTTGATTTTCACTTTATTAAAGCCAATAATCCGAGAATTCTAACTCATTTCTGTGTCTTCGAGGGCCGCATATTGGTACCCATTTCTGGTGAGCGCGCGTCGGCAACAGCAGTGAACTTTTGAGGCTAAATTTTTCTTTTCAGCAGCTCGATACTAACCCCGTCCGGTGCTTGGATGAAGGCGATCCGTACCTTCGGGCCAAAATCGACTGGTTCCAGGGTAAACATTGCCCCTTTTTGTTTAAGCACCTGACAGAACCGGTCTAAATCGCCTGTTACCCTGAAACCAAAATGGTCAGTACCCCAATACAGGGCCTTTTTATGGACAGCCTCTTCGCCACTGCGTTGGCCACGAATGATAATTTTGGCACCAATAAAGTCAACTGTCACTTGGGGGGCACCGCCGACCTCGATATTGGCGGTAATTTTGCCGTCCAGCATATCGACATACCATTCCGCCGCCGCAGACGGATTTTCGCTAAGCAGGTGAACATGGTCAAATACAATAGTTTCAGTTTCCATAAAGATATTCGCCCTCACAGGTTAGTTATTTAAACGTAGCCATCCTGACCCACACTAGTGGTTCCAGAATAAATCGGCCGACTACTTGTAAGACCAACCCCGGATAAAGGGTTCCCGGTCAAATACCACTACTTGAGCAGATAACCCTTAGATTTGAGGTATGGGAGCATGTGCGGGCGCGCTTCCTTTGCCAACATGGATGATATCCGCACACTCCAGGAGTCGTCTTTGTTACTACCGGAGCGGGTTCGGTAATATTCACGAATCGTCTGGTCATAATCCCTGATGAGGGCGGCATCAGAACTGTCATCATAGCTCTCCTGTTTAAATACAACCGACAGGGGCAAGCGCGGTTTGATCTCAGGATTTTGTGCCGGATAGCCAAGGCAGAGGCCAAAAACAGGACAAACCAACTCGGGTAGACCCAGCAACTTGTCAACCTCGGCGATATGGTTTCTGATGGCACCAATATAGCAGCCACCGAGCCCCATCGCTTCAGCGCCAACAAGTACGTTTTGGGCAAACAGGGCACAATCCAGAGCGGCAGTTAAAAACTGCTCAGTATATCCAGACAGCATCGGGGCATCGTGCATATCACAAGACAACCGATGGCGATTCATATCGACACAAAAAACCAGGAATACCGGCGCATTGGCAACATAGACCTGCCCGGCTGAGTATTCGCAAAGCTTCTGCCTTGTTTCCTGATTGCTTACCTGAATGACAGTACATGCCTGAATAAAACTGGAGGTAGCTGCACACTGTCCGGCTTCAATAAGGGACTCAAGCAATTTCTGGCTTACCGGTCGATTTAAATATTCCCGGATGGAACGATGCGCCTTCAGCAATTTTATGACATTATCCACGATCAACTCCCGTTTAAGGTGGTCAGCTGATGAAGTCTTAAAGTGAGACGACTGCTGTTTGGTTCTGCAGCAATAGCTCTCCTGGTTCAGGAGATTAGCCAAGTCCATCCAGTCCCATACCAAGGGGTAAATAATCCCTCAAGACAATCAAGAGCAAACTAGCGTACCTGCTTCATGTCGAAATAGCGTTGAACAGCTACCTTGACGCAGGCGTTAACTGCTTCGGTTGATGGCGCCAGGTACCGGGTTCGGATCTTCTGACAGAGCCCTTCCACCCCATCTTTAAGGTGATACCCCTGAATCACCCTGGCAATAAAATCACGAGCCAGAGAGGTGACAAAGGTAAATTCGGCATTGATAATCCGATCGGTCTGCGGGTCAATCTCAAGGATAACTCCAACATACTTGTAAATCGAATTCATCGCTGTTCCTTGCGGCGAGGGGGCATAGCCGGTCACAAGGATTGTTTCGGCGAGATTTAAATCCACATTTTCTGACCGATTCTTTTTCAAAGACGTCTCTCCTGTTTTATACCCTTAACCCCACTTCCCTTCTCGACGTATGGGCGAGGGGTAATGAAGTTGAACGAGCGAAAAGAAGTTTATGAGCGGACACGACAGCAGAATCCATGTCGTTAAACCCGGCAAACACAAAAGGGGAAACAGATCAAAGCCATTCGATTCGACCCTGAGCGGAAAAGATCCCCGGAAGAAAACCTTTTCCGCTCAGCTGTATAACGGACTGAAAGGACACCTGTCTTGACACTACCCGGCCCTGTTGCCAGCGCGCCAGGACCGAAAATACTTCAGAGTACAATCATCCCTGCTGTGATAAACCTCAACCGGCCCGAACCTGGCTCAGTGTTCTGAGTGGGGTCAGGGCCTCTGGATCGACTTTAAGTTCTATGATCGCTGGTTGCCTGGAGTTGCGGGCCCGCTCAAAAGCACCGAGGAAATCCTCGGTTCGGGTCACGGTTTCCCCATATCCTCCAAAGGCTCTCGCATAGGCTGCAAAATCGGGGTTTCGTAAGTTCGTGCCGCTGATTCGGGTCGGGTAATTGCGCTCTTGGTGCATGCGAATAGTGCCGAACATACCGTTGTTTACGATGAGAGTGATAATGTTGGCCCCATACTGGACGGCAGTCGCAAACTCCTGACCATGCATCATGAAACAACCATCGCCTGCCACACAGACAACATCCCTTTCTGGATACTGAAGTTTTGCGGAAATAGCGGCCGGCAGCCCATAGCCCATTGACCCGGAAGTCGGTGCAAGCTGGGTTCGATAACTGCGGTATTGATAAAAGCGATGTAAAAAAGCGGCGTAGTTCCCTGCGCCATTGGTGATGATGGCCTCTTCCGGGAGCGCGTCACAAAGCTGATTGATCACCTGGGCCATTTTAACGTCGCCAGGGGTGTCCAGCGGAGTTGAAAAATTTATATAATTGGCGTGCTCCGTGGCGATACGCGCACTGTTATCAATATTGCTGATCGGTTCCATCTTTGCGAGTGCGGCAATAAATGAGGGTTGTGAGGCATTGATCGCCAGATCAGGGCGATAAACCCGCCCCAGTTCGTCCGGAGACGGATAAACGTGGATTAATTTTTGCTCGGGACAGGGGCTTTTGAGCAATGTGTAACCACTGCTCGTTATCTCTCCCATGCGCGAGCCGATCAGGGCGATCAGATCAGATTCGCTCACCATTTCCGCCAGCTTTGGGTCGATACCGATACCGACATCGCCGACGTAATTGGGATGCGTGTTGGGGATATAGTCCTGACAGCGAAACGAAGTCGCGATTGCGACCTTGTTGCGTTCGGCAAAGCGAATGAGGTTGTCCGTGGTGGTCCTGGTCCAGGGACTTCCGCCAACGATCACAAGTGGTTTCGCCGCGGCGGCGAGCATGCTTCGAAATGCTGCGACATCTTCCGGGGCGGTACGGGCTTCGACATTGACGTACGTTTTGCCGTCCTCGACTTCGGCCAAAGACGACTGAACATCCTCCGGCAAGGCCAAAACAACCGGCCCGGGGCGTCCGGAAGTAGCAATATGATAAGCATGGCTGAGGTATTCAGGGATTCTTTCAACCTGATCAATCTGACCGACCCATTTTGCCAGCGGCTCGAACATCTTGCGGAAATCGACCTCTTGAAAGGCTTCGCGATCGATCATCTGCCGACTGACCTGGCCTATGATCAGAATCATAGGGGTGCTGTCCTGTTGCGCAATGTGAACGCCAGCTGAAGCATTTGTTGCACCCGGGCCACGTGTGACCATGCAGATCCCTGGTTTGCCCGTTAATTTGCCATAAGCCTCGGCCATAATAGCCGCACCACCTTCTTGCCGGCACACAACAGTTTCAATCTGGGGGACATCGACAAGTCCATCGAGGACGGCCAGGAAACTCTCACCCGGGACCAGAAAAACACGCTCGCACCCGTGAATCTTGAGCTGCTCGATGACAATGCGTCCACCATGACGCAGGTTGCTGCTTTGTTGCATTCTTTCCCTCCGAAAATTTTCTCTTAGCACGGATTAAACTCCCTGATACAACCCGTTGACCTATTCCAGGTGTCAGGTTAAAAGTCATACAGGTTGACCACTTGAATCCTCACTACCGCTTCGATAACGATAGGTTGCTTCACCAATTGCGATAATTTCATCGGCAGCGTTGAACACTTCAGCACTGGATACAAAGATTTTTCTACCCCTGGTGCGCTTGCGGCCCACAGCGCGGATGATCCCGGATGAGACCTGCCCCGTGAAGCTGGTGGTCAGAGAAAGAGTCACCGCCTTGCGCATGTACCCAGGAACGGAACAATGACAACCTGAAAAGCCACAGACGGTATCTATCATCGCGGTTAGGACGCCGCCGTGGAGAGTCTTGGCGCGGTTCAGATGCTGGGGGCCGATTTCTATTTCCAGAACAGCGAGGCCTGGTTCCCATTCAACCATCCGAAAATCCAGATGGTTGAAATAGCCGCTTTCAATCAAACTATGATCCATCTGTTCCCCAAGATGTTTCTGCATCAACATGCCTCACTTTCCAAAATAAAGATCATGCAACTTGTCCAGGTCGACATTTTCCGCCTTTTCAGACATCAGAATTTTGCCGGTCTGCATCAAGTACACATGGTCAGACAGGCTCACCGCCATGTGAGTGTTTTGTTCAACCAAAACGATAGTTCGACCCTCATTTTTAAGCAGCTTTATGATTGACGCGATCTCCTTAACTATTACTGGGGCCAGCCCGAGAGTCGGTTCATCCATAATGATGGTCTTTGGTTCGGCCATGAGACCGCGGCCGATGGCCACCATCTGGGCTTCACCACCGGATAAGGAACCTGCAAGTTGGGTTCGCCTTTCCTGCAATCGGGGAAACATTGCATAAACACGCTTCAGGTTCTCCTTGCTCTTTAATCTTTGATCTTTCGGGAAGGCGCCTATTATCAGATTTTCTTCAACACTCATCTCCTTGAAAATCATCCGCCCCTCAGGGATCATGACTATCCCGTGTTTTGCCATATCCCAGGTTTTAATGCCCAGCAAGGATTGTTCTCCGAGCATGATCTCACCCTGAGTTATCGGGAGAAGCCCCATAATCGCTCGCAGCAGTGTCGTCTTTCCTGCACCGTTGGGGCCGAGGATTGTGGTTAATTTACCTTCGGTCACAACCAGAGAAAGATCCCACAGAATGTTTATCGCACCATAACCGGCACGTAAATTGGTAACTTTAAGCATGATCCCCCCCCGTATAACATTCAATAACTGTAGGATCGTTGAAAACCTCACTGGGGGGCCCATCAGCGATAATCTGACCGAAATTCAGCACACAAATACGTTGGCTAAAATTGGAAACAGTTTCAATGTCATGCTCAATCATAAAAATACTGATCTGGTATTTATCATGCAGTTTTTGCAGAGTTTTTAAAAACTCGCGTTTCCCGTGTGTTTCAAGCCCCGCCAAAACCTCGTCGAGCAGAAGTATTTTAGGATTTGTGGCCATGGCTTTGCCCACTTCCAGGGCCTTGAGTTCCGTCAACGACAGTTCTGATGCGGCATCAACCTCCGCCTTGGCCGAAAGATTGAGAAAATCAAGAATCTCATTGATCTTCTCAAGATTGACCCTGCCGGTACCGAATCGCTGAGCCACGATCAAATTTTCCCTGACAGTCAATTCATGCATCGGCTGCGGGATTTGAAAGGTCCGCCCTATCCCCATTCTTGCTTTCGCATAAAGGGGCGATTTCAAAACATTTTTCGAATCGAAAATCACCTGGCCGCTGCTCGGCTTGGCCAGTCCTGAAATCACATTAAAAAGTGTAGTTTTCCCCGCACCATTAGGGCCAACGAGTCCGACAATTTCATTCTGCCCGATATGTAACGAAACATCTTTCAGTGCTGTCAGGCCACCGAAACGCATTGTCAGGTGATTAAGTTTTAGCATGGCATTTCCGTTTAAAACCGAGTTTAGAGATCAATTTTTTATTAACAAAGGGCATCAAACCATCCGGGCTGAACAGGACCATGGCTCCAAGCAGTCCGCCAAGGACGATCTGATGGCCATGCGGAAGGAGGTCTTTAAATACTAATTGGTCCATCAAATAGACAACGAGGGCCCCAACCAGCGGGCCTGGCAGGGTTCTGTATCCTCCAAAAATAGCTGCCACAATCGGGAGCATGGACCAGTCACCATGAAAGGCATAGTCTGGCTCCAAAAAATTGATAAAGTGGGCGTTGAAGGCACCGATCGTACCCGTCATAAACGCAGAAACGAAGAGCATCATGGCCTTAAGTCGGGTGCTGTTAACCCCAACTACACGAGTGGCATCTTCGCTTTCGTGCATAGCGCGCAAGGCCATCCCGTAATAGCTCTTTCGGATGAGATGGTAAATCCAGGTAAATATCAGGATGATGGTTATGATCACCAGATACCCGCCCTGTACGCTGCCGAAATCATAACCGAAGACCAGGGGAAACTGCGGTATGCTCGACAGCCCCGCCGATCCATTGGTAATACCTCTGAATTCGGTGGCCAGGATGCGAAATATATGGGCATAGGCAAGGATCGCTAGAGCAAAATACGGTCCACTCAGGCGCAATGCAGGCAAAACCAGCGTTGATGCCACCATGGCACCAACACCGCCGAGCAGCATGGCCGGGAACACGGGCATCTGGAAATTAAGGGTGAGAAGGGCTGAGACGTATGCTCCCACGCCAAAAAATGCGGCATGGCCAAAGCTCACCATCCCCCCCAAATTCCCCAGCAACGCCCAGGCCAGTGCTATCCCGGCAATGGTAAGTGCTGCGACCAACAAGTTCATTATGTACAAATTGTTACTCAATAACAGCGGGACCACCAGATAGCCCACTATCAGTGCAGGAATTACCGTCCGGGGGGTCATCCACGTCTCCTTGAAGCGCCAAACAGTCCGTTAGGCAGAATAAACAGAACGACGAGAAACAACACCATTCCAGAGAGCTCCTGCAGCGCCGAACTGTAAAGGGTAACGGTTAACGATTCTGCAACCCCAAGTAAGAGCGCCCCTAGCAGGACCCCCGGGATTGAGCCAACACCAGCAAGGACCGTAATTATGAAAGCCTTAACGGTCAAATATTGCCCTAGAGCTGGCTGTATAACACTGCTGCAATAAATAGCTTCGCCGGCAAAAGTTGCGAGAATCCCTGCGACGATAAAGGAGACCACTTCGATCCGCTGTGGATTGATCCCCATCAGCATGGCTGCATTCCGATTGGAGGAAACAGCGCGAAGTGCGCGCCCATACCAGCTGCGATTAAGCCACCACCAGAGCATCACCACGAGCACCAGACTGACTCCAAAAAAAACCAGTTCGCTGTGCATGGCGTAAAAAGGTCCAAAGACTACGGGCTCTTGAAACCAGCTAAACCCGGTGCTGTGAATATCTGCCGACCAGATGGCCAGAACCAGGTTTGTCAGCATGATACCGATACCGAAGGTAAGGATTAAGGAATTGAGCTCTCGGTTTTTGCGGATGCGACTGAGCAAAAAATAGACGATGACCGAAGTCAGACATACAAGCACCAGGGCGATCGGGATTGAGAGTAAAGGATTCAATCCAAATCTGGTTTCTACAGTGTATGCAATGTATGCGGCAAGGAGGACTAGTTCACCATGCGCAAGGTTGATGACCTTCATGGTGCCGAAGACCAGCGCCAACCCAAGGCCGATAAGGGCATAGGAGCCACCAGAAAGAAGTCCGGAGTAAATTGATTGTAAGATCAGGTCTAGCATGTTCTCACCGTACCTTTGTCATTCGTACCTGTGCCATGAGGCTCTAAGGGAGCCAGAGCCTCATGGCAGTCGTTTTACCAAGGAGTAGCAGGGAAATTCAGTTTTCCATTGGCAGCACTTTTAGGCCAGACGATCACAACCTTGCCATTCTGATGCTGGCCCATGCGATGATTGAAGTTTGGATTATCGCCATTTTCATCGAAGACAACTCGACCGATAAGGGTTTCTTTGTCGGTTGCCCGTAGCTCCTTTTCAAGACCCCCCTTATACAGGGTTCCCTTATTGTAAGCTCTCAGGATGGCCTCAAACAGCAACTGGGATTGAACATAACCAAATTGGCCAAGATAGTCCGGTTCCTTTTTGAACAGTCGACTGTAGGTTTCGGCAAAGAGTTTGCCGTCGGGGGTCGTGAATTCGGCAGGATAAGGCAAAAGGGCGGTACCGCAGACATTAGGCATAAGGTCAGGGAACTCAGAAGCCATTTTTGAAGTCGCCAGCGACCAGACCCCGACCATTGCCTTAACCGTCTTTGGTTTCATGACCTTGGCCGCCCGAATGATATTCACATAATCGTTTTCGTAGCCGACCATAGCGATGGCCTCTGATTTGTCTTGCAGCCTGATTTTATTGATGACCGGTTTGAAATCGGTAATTGAAGGATCAAAGGCATGCATCGTCACCTTGACCCCTTTCGCTGCCATGGCAGTTTCTACATCATGAGCGAGCCCTTCGGTCGCTTCTTTGGTGGAATAGATAACCGATAATGACTTGATTCCCATCTCCGTAAACAGACCTACCATCGCTTTGGCATACCCGGCCGTATTGTTGATGCGGAAAAAGGTTTTATAGCCTCGTTGAGTCAAGGAATCACTAACGCCACCGGAGGTAATGTAAACCAGACCAGCCTTATTGGCAGCATCGGAAGCAGGACCGATGATATTGGAACCATAACCACCAGTGAACGCAATTACACCCTCTGACGCCAATTTTTCTACCGCAGCCAGAGCCTTAGCGGGGGATGATTCATTATCGATAGTGATTACCTTGATTTTATGGTCAGGGTGTTTTTTGTTGAACATTTCCGCCGCGACCATGATCCCCTCATGCATACCATTGCCAACACGGGCAAGTTTGCCACTGAGAGGAACGTCTGAGCCAACCAGAAACTCCTGGGCTTTGGCCTGAGTGGCGCTCAGCATGAGACAAATTGCCACCAATAATAGAGCATGAAATCCATTTTTCATTTTATCCTCCTTGGGGTGATGTCCCCATTTTATTCGGCTTTGTGGCCGAGGTTTTTTGCTTTAATTTCATGTATTTGACATGAATTAGCTACGGGAACGAATCATGTTGCGTGCAATCACCAATTGCTGTATTTGACTGGTGCCTTCGTAAATCCTGAACAGTCTGACGTCACGATAAAATCTTTCAATCGGGTAGTCGCTGACATAGCCTGATCCACCAAGAATCTGGACTGCCCGATCGGCCACGCGACCACACATTTCGGTCGCGAACAATTTACAGCAGGACGCCTCCGTACCAATATCTTCACCCAGATCGCGGCGTCTCGCAGCGTCCATAATCATGCAACGGGCCGCATATATCTCCATTTTACTGTCCGCTAACATGGCCTGAATTAATTGGAAGCTGGCAATCGGCTGACCAAATTGTTTGCGTTCCAGGGCATAATTCAAGGCATCTTCGAGCATCCGTTCGGCGGCGGCAGTGGCGACTGCGGCAATATGCAGACGCCCCTTATCCAGGACCTTCATGGCGGTCTTAAAACCAACCCCTTCCCGCCCACCGATGAGGTTTGACACGGGGATTCGACAATTTTCAAAAATCACGTCGCAGGTGTGAGCGCCTTTTTGCCCCATTTTCCTGTCTACTTTACCTAAAGAAAGTCCGGGAGTATCCGCCGCGACAATGAAAGCGGATATTCCGGCAGCCCCTTTGATAAGCGGGTCGGTCCGTGCCATAACGGTGAAAATGCCTGCTTCAGGTGCATTTGTGATAAATCGTTTGGTGCCATTGATGATGTAGTGGTCCCCATCACGCTTCGCCGTGGTGCGCAGACTTCCAGCATCGGACCCAGCATCGGGTTCGGTCAGCGCAAAGGCGCCGATCAATTCTCCGGTGGCTAATTTGGGAAGATAATAACGTTTTTGCTCCTCGGTACCATCAATAACGATTCCCAGAGAACCAATCCCGTTATTGGTTCCGATCAAAGATCGAAAAGCCGGGGAGGTTTTTCCTATCGCCATCGCCACCGTGACTTCTTCTTCTATTGTGAGCCCCAATCCGTCATATTCTTCAGGGATTGTCATACCGAACATGCCAAGATCTTTCATCTCTTGCACAATATCTTCCGGAACAGCATCGTTTAGTTCAAGAATCTCTTCATTGGGGATTAGCCGTTCTTTCACATAGCGCGAAATAGTTTCAACTAGAACGTTTAAAGTTTCCTGGTCTCTGATCATTGCAAATTCTCCATGTAAAAAGATAATGTCGTGCCTAATTAAATTTGATTTTTTATTTGATATGAGCGCGTTAGTTGCATCAGCCTTTTTTACTTACATACTTCTATTTCATGAACCAAAAAAATTTAATCTCTTGATAAATATCAACTGTTTATAATTTAAAAGAGTTACATAATCGTCAATCGTCAATTATTGTGGCTTTGACTAACAGGTACCCCCAAAGCGTCTGGCAAATATTTACCCTTATGTCGATCACCACTCACATATTTTTCAAAAGTTTCCACGCAGACATAACCTACCCATCTCGGTACCTGACCCTATTAAATTAATTTTCCTGTGTCAACAAGTAAAACGTGGTTATTTGATAATCATAGTCCGCTAGGCGGACCTAGAATATTTAAAACAAAAATCTCAAGCTCGTCTTTATTAATATTTATAGGCATATAGACCTCAAAAGACATTCGAAATTGGGATGTTATAAAGTAATATACTTTCATTGCATGTTCTGACCATAAAAACTATTTACATTCAGATAAAAACAATATAACTTATTTTTGGTCCCCAGGAACCGCCATGCGGACCATAAATTAAATTTAGTGCTATCAAAAAAACCTCGTTATATGCAAATAAACATTTCAAATTACATGAGAGGAAACAACCCATGACATTGGATTGCACACGGACAGATCTTACCCTCGGTATCGTCGGCACCGGCCTCATGGGACAGGGTATCGCCCAGATTGCCGCCCAGGCGGGAGTGAAGGTCCTTCTCTACGATACTCGTGAAAATGGCGCCGAGCAGGCCAGAACAGCCATCCAGAAAGTGCTCAATCGTCTGGTAGAAAAAGGCAAGATCAGTGATCTCGCTGCCACTGAATCTCTCAATAAACTTCATGTGCTCGGCTGTATGGAGGAATTAAGCCCCTGCCATCTGGTTGTAGAGGCCATCTTTGAAAATTTGGAGGTCAAACATCAATTGATGCTGACGCTGGAAGATATCGTCTCAGATAATTGTCTGCTGGCGACCAACACTTCGTCACTCTCAGTCACCTCAATCGCAGCTGGCTGCCGACTGCCTGGACGGATCGGAGGCTTTCATTTTTTCAGCCCGGTTCCGCTGATGAAAATCGTTGAGGTCATCAAAGGCATCATGACTGAAGACTGGGTCAGTTTGGCTTTGACCAAACTGGCCATGCGCATAGGCCATACACCAGTGCAAGCCAAAGATACACCAGGGTTCATAGTCAATCATGCTGGCCGTGGCTTCGGTACTGAAGCGCTGCGCATTCTCGACGAGGGGATCACCGAATTTTCTAAAATTGACAAAATACTGTGTGAGGCTGCCGGATTCCGTATGGGCCCTTTCCAACTGCTTGATTTAGTAGGGCTGGATGTCTCTCACCCGGTTATTGAGTCAATCTACAATCAGTACTACCAGGAACCACGCTTCCGCCCCTCGACAGTAACCCGGCAGAGACTGGCCGCTGGCCTGCTTGGGCGTAAGTCCGGAAAAGGCTTCTATTGTTATGAAGAAAATACTCCCGAAGCGGTCAAAAATTTCGTTCCAACCGCACGTCCAGCGAAAGTCTGGATCAGCAATAGCATTCAGGAAATGAACAGGATAGTTACTGAACTGGTTGTCTCGCTTGGTGCAGTTCTGGATACTGACGACATACCATCGAAGGAGTCCCTGTGCATCGTCACACCTCTGGGCAAAGACGCCACAACTGCCACCCTTGAAGAAAACCTTGATGCAAGCCGTACCCTGGCCCTGGATACGCTTTTCAGTCTTAAAAAACATCGCACCCTGATGACAACCCCACTCACTTCACAGGCCATGCGCGACGCAGCGCATGGCCTGTTTGCAAGTGACGGCACAGCAGTGACTGTTATTAATGACAGCGCAGGATTTGTTGCTCAGAGAGTTGTTGCTCTGATTGTTAATATAAGTTGCGATATTGCGCAGCAACAGATTGCCTCTCCCGGGGATATCGATCTGGCGGTGACGCTTGGGCTTGGCTACCCGCAAGGTCCCCTCTCCTGGGGAGATACTCTAGGCCCATTACGCATCCTGACAATCCTCAATGAAATGTCGACCTTTT